>WBXI01000005.1 GCA_008933025.1 Verrucomicrobiota bacterium | reverse complement strand
GACGAGTTCCCCCGCTCCCTGAAGTTCTGCGTCGACCGTCTCGACGCTTCCCTGCGCGCCATCTCCGGCGTGGCGCCCCGGCGGTTCAGCAACGATGCCGAGAAGTACAGCGGCAGGCTCCTCGCCGAACTCCAGTTCAGCTCCATCGACGAGGTCTTCGAGGCCGGGCTCCACGATTACATCGACCGGATCCAGACCAAGTTGAACCAGATCGGCGACGAATTGTTCCGCGCCTATATCCGGCAACCGTTCGTCAACCTCGAGGACGAGATCCTCGTCCAGCAGGAATTCCAGCAGCAGCAGCAGCGACGGGTTTGCAGGTTCTGATTTCGGGTGTAGATCGGGAATGTCGATCCGGCTTCGGCCGGTCCGATCCGACGCACCCCATGCCCCCGTTCCCCATCCGCGCGGCCGTCCTGGCCCTGTCCGCCTGTCTTTTGCACGCAACCGCGACGGCAGCGGACGCCGCGTGGCCCCAGTGGCGCGGACCCCACCGCGACGGCCGGTCCGTCGGCCCCGCGTGGCCCGACGCCCTCGGCACCAACCGCCTTCGCCGGCTCTGGCGCGTGGATCTGGGCCCCAGTTATTCCGGCCCGGTCGTGGCGGGCGACCGCGTGTTCACCACCGAGACGAAGGACCGGAAAACCGAGGTCGTCTCCGCCTTCGAACGACGGACCGGGAAACCGCTGTGGCGCGCCGAATGGCCGGGCGCCATGACCGTTCCGTTTTTCGCCAAGGCGAACGGCGACTGGATCCGATCGACCCCCGCCGTGGACGGCGACCGCCTCTTCGTGGCCGGCATGCGGGACGTCCTGGTGTGCCTCGATGCCGCGACCGGCGCGGAGAAATGGCGCCGGGATTTCGCGGCGGATCTGGGCACCCCCTTGCCCGATTTCGGGTTCGTGTGTTCCCCGCTCGTCGACGGCAACGCAGTCTACGTCCAGGCCGGCGCTTCGGTCGCGAAGCTCGACAAACTCGACGGCAGGATCCTCTGGCGCTCGCTGCAGGAAAGCGGCGGCATGATGGGCAGCGCGTTTTCCTCCCCGGCCTTCCTGGACCTCGCCGGCAAACGGCAACTCGTGGTGCAGACCCGGGAGAAACTGGCGGGGCTCGACCCCGCCGACGGACAGGTCCTCTGGCAACAACCCGTCGAGGCCTTCCGCGGGATGAACATCCTCACGCCGATCGCCCATGGCGACATCGTGTTCGCCAGCAGTTACGGGGGGAAAACCATCGGGTTCAAAATCGCCCGGGTCGACGGCAAGTTCGCCGTCACCGAGGCCTGGAGGAACAAATCCCAGGGCTACATGAGCACGCCGGTCGTCGTCGGGGGCGTGGCCTACGAACATCTCCGGAGCCAGCGCGTCATGGCGGTCGAGCTCGACTCCGGCCACGAACTCTGGACCAGCGAACAATCGTTCGGAAAATACTGGAGCCTCGTGGTCCAGGGCGACCGCATCCTGGCACTCGACCAGCGCGGCATCCTCTACCTGCTTCGGGCAAACCCGAAACGGCTCGAGATCCTCGACCAAGCCAAGGTCTCGGATGCCGAAACCTGGGCGCATCTCGCCGTCGCCGACGACCAACTTTTCATCCGGGAATTGAACGGACTCGCGGCCTTCCGGTGGTCCGGGGGTTCCCAGTAGGGCCGCGATCCGATACCACTCCGGCCGATGAAGCGTTCCGTGTTGCTGCCACCGGCGTTGCTCTGCGCGTTCCTGCCGCTCCTCGGCGGCCAAGCACCCTGGGAAACGCCGGCCCGTTCGATCGCCGCCGAGCGCATCCTCGCCCACACCCGGGTGCTTGCCTCCGACGAGTTCGAGGGACGCGCCCCCGGTTCCCCCGGCGAGGAGAAGTCGGTCGCCTACCTTGCCGAACAATTCCGCTCGATGGGCCTGCAGCCCGGGGGCAGCGGTGGATCCTGGACCCAGGACGTGCCCATCGTCGGCGTCACCTCCGACGTCGCGCTGAGCCTCGCCGACTCTCCCGGCGGCGGGTTCCGGCCGCTCGCGTTCCCCGCCGACTTCGTGGCCTGGTCGCCACGGCTCGAACCCTCGGTCGCCGCCGCCGATTCGGAATTGGTGTTCGTCGGTCACGGCGTGACCGCGCCGGAATTCCAGTGGGATGACTTCAAGGGCACGGACGTCCGCGGCAAGACGCTGCTGATCCTCGTGAACGATCCGCAGGTGCCGGACCCCCGCGATCCCGGGAAACTGGACCCGCGCGTGTTCAAGGGCAACGCGATGACCTACTACGGGCGCTGGTCCTACAAGTTCGAGGAGGCGGCCCGGCGGGGCGCGGCGGCAGCGATCATCATCCACGAAACCAAGGCGGCGGCGTATCCGTGGTTCGTCGTGGTCAACTCCTGGAGCCGCGAACGGTTCGGCCTGCAGGGAAGCACCGAACCCACCGTGCCATTGGCCGGCTGGATGCACCTCGACCAGGCCCGACGGGTGCTGGCGGCCAACGGATCCACCTACGAAAAGGCGGTCGCGGCCGCCAGTCGTCGCGATTTCCGCCCCATTCCCCTCAAACAAAGGGTCGCGTTCTCAAGCCGGCAGACGGTCCGTCCGGTCCGATCCCGGAACGTGTTCGCTGCATTGCCGGGTTCGGACCGCCGGCTGCGCGACGACTGGCTGATCTACACCGCGCACTGGGATCATCTCGGCCGGAACCCCAAACTGGACGGCGACGGGATTTTCAACGGCGCGGCCGACAACGCCATCGGCGCCGCGGGGTTGCTGGAAATCGCCCGGGCCTTCGCGACGGCACCGGTGCGGCCGAAGCGTTCGGTGCTGTTCCTGTCGGTGACCGCCGAGGAGCAGGGCCTGCTGGGCGCCCGGTATTATGCCTCCCGGCCCGTCCATCCCCTGGCCCGCACCGTCGCCAACATCAACATCGACGGACTCAACCCATGGGGCCGGACCAGCGACCTGCGCCAGATCGGCCAGGGCAGCTCGACGCTCGACGAAGTGTTGCTCGCGACCGCGAAGGCGCGGGGACGCACCGTCCTGCCCGACGCCCATCCCGAACGCGGGACATTCTATCGCAGCGACCACTTCGAGTTCATGAAGCAGGGCGTCCCGGCCATCTATATCAACCCCGGCGGCCACTTCCTCGGCAAACCCGCGGGGTACGGGGAATCGAAGCTCGCCGAGTACATCGACCGCGACTACCACAAGCCGAGCGACGAAGTGAAACCGGACTGGGACCTCTCGGGAGCGGTGGAGGACCTCCAGGTGTTGATGGAAACGGGCTGGCGCGTGGCCGACGCCCATCGCATGCCGGCATGGAAGCCAGGCAGCGAGTTTCACCGGGAACGGCCTTGATCCCCGGAGCCTGTCGGAAATAGGGAGGGGTCCTGTTTTTGGGGAAAGGGCCCGATGGCGAGGCGCGAGGCGGGAGCAGACCCGCAGCGGTCCGCGACCGACGGGCAACGAAGCCTCCGCGAACAATCCCCCGCCGCAGGACCCCTTCTTGTTTCCAGAAAGGCTCTCAGGCATGCGCCACCGGCGGCGGCGTCGGATGGGAGGGGACGCCGGCGACGGCCAGCAGGTCGGACCGGAGCCCGCCGCCCGCCGGAGTCAGGACGATGTCGGCGTTGCTTTCCGAAAGGTTCTGCAACTCGAGCAGGTCGAACATTGCCGAACATACCTCGGGATCGGCCGAGATGTCCCGGAGGGCCAAGCCGACGATTTCGGGCCGCATGGCGCGGGCCTTGGCGAACTCGACGGCGGCCTGCCGCTCGGCGGTGCTGGTGATGACGTTCACCTGGTTGGCGCCGTCCTGCCGGATGGCACTGGTGACCTGGCGCAACCGGTTCACGACCTTCTCCTCGATCTGCTTGATCATGGCGGCGTCCCGGAAGTGGACCTTGCGGACGTAGATCGAGCCGAGTTTGTAGCCCCATTCCTGGGATTTCGGCGACACGTCGTTGCGCACGGTCAGGCTCATGGCGTGGCGATCGGTCATCATCCGCTCCAGCGGCAGATTGCTGAGACTGCGGACGGTGGCGTTGCTGACGTTGGCGGACAGGGACCCGCGCGGATCGGTGTTGCGGAAGAGATAGGCGACGGGATCGCTGACGAACATTTCGTACCAGATGCCGATGCCCATCGGGGCGCCCTCCTCGGAATTCACCGCCTGGCTCCGCACGTATTCCTGGTCGAGACGGAGGTCCACCGATTTGACGCTGCCGAAAAAGTGCACGATGAACGCGCGCATGCCGAGCGTGGCCGGCAACAGGTGGAATCCCGGCTCGTCGATGGAGCCGATCACCTTGCCGAAGAGGACGAACACCTTGCACTGGCGTTCGCGCACGATGGTGTAGATCCCGAACAATTGTCCGAAACCGAGCACGATCGGGATGCCGGCGGTGAGGCCGAAGAGACCGGCGAAGAAACCGATCCCGAACTGGACGAAATCAGACATGGGACACCTCCACGATGGCGCGGCGCGCCTGTTTGAAGAGTTTCAGGCGCACGGATCTCAGGTACGAGCGCAGCGCCTCGGCACCCCCGCGCTGCTTGAGGTCGGACAACTGCGCCGCCAGCGCGCGGAGCGGTTCCACCTCGGCATGCGCCTTCAGGGTCTCGATCTCCACGGCCGTGCGCGACTGCACGATCTTCTGGTCGGCACCGGCCTGCGCCAGGGAGATGTCGGACGACACCTGGTTGTACGCCGTGTTGATGGCGGCGAGGGCGGACTCGACCTCGGGCGGCGGATCGATCCCGGTGATCAGCGAGGCCTCGAGGGTCATCCCGTAGCGGGCGGCACTCGACTCGCATTCGCGGTCCATGTGCTCGTTGAGGTCCCGGAGGTTTTTCCGGAGATCGTTGATCGATACCCCGATCGCCGAGCCCGAGGAGAGATCGTTCGGGTGCCCGGCGACGGGCGCCTTGGGCGGCGCGGAGAAATTGGCGATGCGCTCGCGGAGGATGGAGATGAAATAGCCCATCACGTGGGTGAGCGGGTTCTTCACGCCGAACAAGTAGGCGTAAAGGTTCCTTTCGGAAGCGCGGAACCGGATCTGCCCGGTGAGCCCGGTGTTGAGTTGGTCCTTGGTCACCGCCTCGAGGAACTCCCCGCCGCGGTTCGCGCGCGGCGACTCGGGATCGAAAGCCATGCTGACGGTCTCGGTGGAAACCACCACCTTGTGGATCTTCTCCCACGGCCACTTGAAGTACGGACCGCCGGGTTGGATCACGCGGACCTGCGGGAACTCGTACCGCTCGCGCTCCTCGGGCTGCAGCGAGGCCGACACGGGATCGTCGAGGGTGGTCTGTCCCTCGATGCGGTCGGCCCGGCCGAAGCTGGTTTTCACGGCGCGCTCGTTCTGGTTGACGGTGTAGAACCCGCCGAGAACGCAGCGGATGACGAACCAAGCGAGGGCTCCGAGGAGGAATCCGAAAGCGAAAGACATGGGATCGTTGGGTGCCGGCATCCACCGCCGGTTTGGTCGGATTGGTACCCGGCCCGGGGCGACAAGCCAACCGGATTCCGGTCCGGCGGCCACCGCGTCGGCATGACCCCGGGCCCGGCCGGGGATTCCCGACGGGATGGGGAACGGGACGATGTCCCCGCGAACCCCACGATCCGGCGCCCCCCGGCCGCCCCATCCCGTTTTCGTCCCGTCCAATCCCTCCCGCGGGACCGGATCGGCGGCATCGTGTCACGACTCGACACCGCGGGCCGGTTCCCCAACTCTCGCCGCCGCATGAGCAAGCAGAAAGCCTACGCGGCGGCCGGCGTGGACATCGACCTCGGGAACCGGGTGAAATCCACCCTGCCCGCGTTGCTGGCCTCGACCCGGCGTCCCGGCGTGCTCGGGAAAGTCGGTGGTTTCGGCGGCCTCTTCGCCCTCGACACCCGGAAATACCGCGAGCCCATCCTCGTCAGTTCGGTCGACGGCGTGGGCACGAAACTGAAGATCGCCTTCGCGATGGACCGCCACGACACGATCGGCGAGGACCTCGTGAACCACTGCGTGAACGACATCGCGGTGCTGGGCGCGGAGCCCTTGTTCTTCCTCGACTATCTGGGCACGGGGAAACTCCAGCCCCACGTGTTCACGGACATCATCGCGGGTTTCGCCCGCGGTTGCGCGGCCAACCGCTGCGCCTTGGTCGGCGGCGAGACCGCCCAGATGCCGGGGTTCTACCAACCCGGCGAGTACGACGTCTCCGGCACCATCGTCGGCGTGGTCGAACGCTCGCGCATGCTCGACGGCCAGAAGAACGTCCGGCGCGGCGACGCCATCCTCGGCATCGCGTCGAGCGGCCTGCACACCAACGGCTATTCGCTCGCCCGCCGGATCCTGTTCGACCAACTCGGCTACAAGCCGAAGACCAAGGTCGCGGGACTCGACGGCACCGTGGGCGACGAACTGTTGAAGGTGCACGTCAGCTACGGCCCGTTGGTCCAGTCGCTGATCGCCAAATTCAACCGGCCGGGAACGCCCGGCGCGATCCACGCCCTCGCCCACATCACCGGCGGCGGGTTCGTCGACAATCTTCCCCGCGTGTTGCCCAAGAAGGCCGACGCGGTGATCCGCAAGGGCACGTGGGATCCGCTGCCGATCTTCGAACTCATCCGCCAACGCGGCGGGGTGGACGAGGCCGAACTGTACCAGGTGTTCAACATGGGGATCGGCATGACGGTGGTGGTCGACGGCGAGAAGGCGGACGCGGTGTTGAAAGCCATCCGCAAGGCCGGCCACGGCGCCTGGATCATCGGCGACATCGTCGCCGGCAACGGCGTCGCGCAGGTCCTTTGAGCCGGGTCCGATCCGAACCAATCCATGAGGGTCCAACCGACCGAATTCGCCGCCGAACCCCTGTTCCGGTGGCTGGTGAGCGCCGGATCGAGCGCGGCGATCGGGGGCATGCTGGCCTCCCTGGCCGCGGTGGGCCGCGGGCCGGCCGGCAAACTGGTGTTCGCCTGGAATGGTTGGGTGCCGGTACTGTTCGCCGCGGGTTCGGTCCTGGGTTGGATCTTCTGGAAACTCATCTGGCGCGCGCAGTCGGATAAGACCCTCGCGAGCCGACGGCAACTGCAGGCGTTCGCCGGTTTCCTCGGGCTGATGGCCATGGGTTCGTTCGCCTATCCGCTGCGTTTTCTCCAGGCCGAACGGCGGCACGACGTGTTCTTCGGGCTCGGCTTGGCCATCGTGGTCCTGAGTGCCTTCGGCGTCCTGATCTACAAAACCATCCGCTGGGTCGAGTCCGGGGAACCCAAGGACGGCGAATCGGAATCGGACGGCGAGTAGCCCGGAAGTTTTGGATTGCCCGACGCGGGGTCCCGGCCCCGAATTGGCCCAATCCTATGAATTCCTCGCTGCTCTCGCGCCGCCGCTTCGTCGTCGGCAGTGCTCTCGCCGGTGCCGCTTGGGCCGCCGGCAGCGCCGCCGCCGCCGCCACCGGAACCGGCAAATCCTTCCGCGGACCGGTCGGCCTGCAGCTCTACAGCCTTCGCGCCCAATTCCTCAAGGACGTGCCCGGCACCGTCGCAAAGGTCGCCGCCTACGGCATCAAGGAGGTCGAACTCGCCGGCGTGCCCAACGGTTTCACCCCGTCCGGCTTCCGCGCGCTGTTGAAATCGCACGGACTCGACCCCGTGAGCTGGCACACGGGATTCGACCGCTACCGCGACAAACCCGAGGAGGTGCTGCGCGAGGCCAAGGCACTCGGCCTGCGTTACTCGGGCTGCGCTTCCATCCCGCACAAGGGCAAGTTCGACGCCGAACAGGCCAAACGCACGGCCGAGATGTTCAACAGGGCCGGCGCCATCCTTTCCAAGGAAGGCATCCGCATGTTCTACCATTGCCACGGCTTCGAATTCGAACCCGGCGCGGCCGGCAACGACCGGTTCGCGATGGACGTCCTGATCGGGGAGACCGACCCGCGCCTCGTGTGCTTCCAGATGGACATCCTGTGGGTCACCTTCCCGGGACAGGATCCCGCGGCTTGGCTGGCGAAGTACCCCGGCCGCTGGGAACTCGTCCACCTCAAGGACCTGAAACCGGGCGTCGCCACCGGTTTCCACAACGGCGGCACCGACCCGAACAACGACGTGGTCCTCGGCACCGGCCAGATGAACTGGCCGAAGATCCTGAAGGCCGCGCGGAAGTCCGGCGTGAAGCACTACTTCATCGAGGACGAATCCGTCGCCGCGCCCGAACAGATTCCCCGGTCCCTGGCATTCCTGGAGACGGTGAAGTTCTGATCGGGACGGCGGGCCCGCTCAACCGAACAGCCGTTTCCACCACGGTCGGGACGGCGGGGCGGGTTCGCCGGCGATCGACTGGGCCAGGCGGGCGCCCAGGGACTCCGGGGGTTGGGTTTGTTCGCGGTCGGCGCGGATGACCTCCTCGGCCTCGGCGAATTCGCGGCGCTGGGTGCCCGCCGTCTGCTGGGTTTGGCCCGTCTGCTCGACCTGTTTGTGCTGGAGGCGTTGGTTCATGGGATCAGGCGGTCTTCCGGAACACGTTGCCGAAGGCCTTGCGGGCCCGATGGAGCTTCCCCCGCACGGCATCCGTGGATTGCTGGGTGAGTTGGGCGATCTGTTCGTAGCTCAGTTCCTGGTCGGCCACCAACAGCAGGAGCACCCGGTATTCCTCGGGCAATTCGGCCAGCGCGCCCTGGATGCGCCGGCCCAATTCCGACATCTCGACGTCGCGGAACGGGCTGTCCGTCGGGCCGGCGAGGTTCTCGAAGACGGTGTCGTCCGGCTGCGTGTGGACGTTCCGCGCGTGCCAACTCGACCTCAGGTTCGAACAATGGTTCAGCGTGATCCGGTAAAGCCACGTCCGGACGTCGGCCTCGCCGCGGAATCCGCCGAGATGGCGCCACGCCTTCATGAAGACGTCGTGGGTCGCGTCCTCCGCCTGGGTCGGATCCCCCAGCAACCGCAGCGCGAGGTAAAAGATCTGCTGGCTGTGCGCCTCGTACACCGCCGCGAAGTCGACGGGCATCACCCCCGGCGGCGGCGGTGCGGCGGGTGCGACGGATCCGGATTCCTGCGGGTTTTCCACGAGGGCGGGGGCGGGGTGCACGCGGATTGGACGACAACCACCGCCGGATGTCACGCGCCGGCTCGTCCACCCTCTAACCGGCCCGCCGCGATGCCGCGGAGGCGCCCCCGGAAACGACCGGCGAAATTGGCGGTTCGCCGAAACCCGGCCCGCCGTCTACGGTCGCCCCCATCGTGACGCCGAGCGCGCCCAGTCTCTTGCTGCTGATTCCCGCCTACAACGAGGAGCGGCGCATCGGTCCCGTGCTCGCGGCCTACGCCGAACACTTCATCCGCCATTATCCCGGTCGCTTCCAGATGGTGGTGGTCCTCAACGGATGCCGGGACCGCACCCTCGACGTCGTCCGCGAGGCCGAGAAACGCTATCTCTGCATCGCCCACCTCGACTTCCCCGCGCCCATCGGCAAGGGCGGGGCCTTGATCGAGGGACTCAAACTCGCGCCCCTCGCCGACCTCGTCGGCTATGTCGACGCCGACGGCGCCACGCCCCCGGAGTCGTTCCTCGACCTCGTCCGCCGCTGCGGCGCCGGCGAGGCGGACTGCGTGATCGCGTCGCGCTGGACCGACGGATCGCGGATCAACGTGGCCCAGACCAAGGACCGGCGGATCGCGAGCCGCCTCTTCCATGGCTTCGTCGAGGCCCTCTTCTGGATGGGTATCCGCGACACGCAATGCGGGGCGAAAGTGATGCGGCGCGCGGCGGTGGAAGCCATCCATCCGCAATTGCGGATCGCCGATCTCGCCTTCGACGTGAACCTGCTCTACGCATTGCGCCGGGCCGGGAAATCCGTCCGCGAGGTCCCCACGGTGTGGACCGACCAAAGCGGCTCCAAGGTGGCGTTCAACGCCAAGACGTCGCTGAACATGCTGTTCTCGCTGGTCCGGCTCCGTCTCATCTACTCCCCGGTCTATCCCTGGCTGGGACCGTTGCGACCGCTCGAGGCCTGGCTGTACCGCAAGCTCAACGCGCCCCAACCGCTGTCCGCCTCGGAAGCCCGGCGCCAGGATCCCGCGGAACTCCGGCACGGCTAGCCCGGTTCAGGCCACTGCGCCCACGGTGTACGCCGTCGACGACGGACCCTCGCCGATGGTCACCCGGTGTCCCCGCCGTTTTCCCAGCAGTTGGCTTCCCAACGGCGACTGCGGCGTGATCACCGTCACTTCCGTGCCGTCCATTTCCACCTCCGTCCCGCCGCCCTTCGGCGCGACGAAATACACCGCGGCGACCGCCTTGCGACCCGGGCCGCGCGCTTTCGCCGCCGGTTCCAGCGTGACGATCGCGCCGAGATCGATCGCGTCGTCCGGCAGGAAATCGCGCAGGGGCATGGCCTGGAGTTGCACGATGGCATCCTCCGTCTCGGCGGCCTGCCGCGATTGCCCACGGGCCAGATACGAAGCCTCGAGGCCACGGGTGTCGTACTTGTTCTCGGCCTTGCTCTGGGGATCGGTCGCCTCGGCATGCGCGGTGCGGGCCGCCTTGAAATACAGCTCCATCCCCGCCTGGAGTTGCTCGAGTATCCGTTGGTGCAGCGCGCGTTTGTTCACGTGATGCGAAAACCGTGGCCGGGATGGGTGCCCGGCGCCAGCCGCGACTCCATGGGGCCGGGGGAGATTGTCGCCGCATCGCGGGCTCCGGTCCGGGCGCCCCGGCCCCGATGCCCCCGCCACCGGAGCGCGACGGCACCCCGCGCGGGACAGCGTGGAGACACCGCGCGCCGGCGCGGTCTCCGAGATTTTGCCTGTGCTTCGCCCCGCTTCCGGCTATGCAAGGCCCGTCAACGAATGAGCACACAGGACTCCGAAACCACGATGGCCGTGTTTCTCGACCTCGAGAACATCGCCCTGGGCGCACGCGACGCCCGTTACCCGCGGTTCGACGTCAAGAAGGTCCTCGAACGACTCCTGCTCAAGGGCCACATCGTCGTGAAGAAGGCCTACTGCGATTTCGACCGCTACAAGGAATTCAAACGCGACCTGCACGAGGCCGCCTTCGAGCTTATCGAGATCCCGCACGTGCGGCAGTCCGGCAAGAATTCGGCCGACATCCGGATGGTCGTGGACGCGCTCGACCTCTGCTACACCAAGGGGCACGTCGACACCTTCGTGATCCTCAGCGGCGACTCCGACTTCTCTCCGCTCGTCAGCAAGTTGCGCGAGAACGCCAAGAAAGTCGTCGGCGTCGGCGTCAAGAACTCGTCCTCGGACCTTTTCATCAACAACTGCGACCAGTTCATCTATTACGACGATCTGGTGCGCGCGGAACCCGCGAAGGCGCGGAGGCGCCACGCGGTGGAGGTCTCGGCCGGCGCGCCGATCCGCAGCGGCGAGGGCGAGAAGAAGGGACCCCAGTTGGCCGACGCGCTCGATCTCGTCGTGGAGACGGTCGAGGCGGTGACCGAGGAGCGCGAGGAAGACGAGCGCATCTGGGGTTCGATGATCAAGCAGGCCATCAAGCGCCGGAATCCCGGTTTCAACGAGCGGGCCTACGGGTTCCGTTCCTTCAACGACCTGCTGCTGGAGGCCCAGAAACGCGGGTTGCTGCGGCTGCAACCGGACGAAAAATCCGGCGGCTTCACGGTCATCGCCGTCCCCTAGCCGGCGCCCCGTGGCCGCCGTCGCCGGACGGCGGTTCCACGGCGAAACGAGGGGGCCGCCCCGCAAGGTCCGGCCGTTCCGGCCTTTCCCCGGCGGCGGTTCCCGTGTAGTCCGAACCCCGTGACGTTCGCGGACGCGCTCGCGTATCTCCATTCCCTGCGCCAGTTCGGCTTCAAGCCCGGACTCGACGTCCCGCGCCGACTCGCGGCCCTCGCCGGCAATCCCCAGGCGTCGCTCCGCTTCCTCCACGTCGCGGGCACCAACGGCAAGGGATCCGTGTGCGCCATGCTCGAGTCGGTCCACCGCGCCGCCGGTCGCCGCACCGGGCTCTACACGTCGCCCCACCTCGTCCGCTTCGGCGAACGCATCCAGGTCGACCGCCGCCCCATCCCCGACGCCGACCTCGCGCGGCTCGTCGGTTGGCTGCACGCCCGGGTCGCGACCGCCGTTCCCGCGCTCGAACCGACGTTCTTCGAGTTCACCACCGTGCTGGCGTTGCTCTGGTTCGCGGAACAGCGCGTCGACGTGGTCCTCTGGGAAACCGGGCTCGGCGGGCGTTGGGACGCCACCAACATCGTGGACCCCCTGGCGTCCGTCGTGACCGACATCGGGCGCGACCACATGCAGGTCCTGGGAAACGACCTGGCGTCGATCGCGGCCGAGAAGGCGGGGATCTTCAAACCGGGCGTGCCGGCGCTCACGGCAACGCGCGATCCCGAGGCGCTGGGGGTGCTCGGGTTCAAGGCCCGGGAACTGGACGTGCCGTTCGTGGTCGTCGGCGAGGCCGCGGTGGCCCAGTTCAGGTTCGCGTTGCCCCTGCTGGGCGCCCACCAGCGCCGGAACGCCGCGCTCGCCGCCGCGGTGGTCCGCACCCTGCGCGCGGTGCTGCCCGTGACCGACGAGCAGTTGGAACGCGGGTTGGCCACCGTGTCGTGGCCCGGGCGTCTGCAGGTGCTGCGCCGCGGCACCCGGACCCTCCTTCTGGACGGCGCGCACAACCGCGACGGCATCCGCGCGCTGCGCGAGGCGCTGGCGACCGAGTTCCCGGGCCAACGCCCGACGCTGGTGATCGGGATGCTGGCGGACAAGGAGTGGAAGGCGATGGCCGCCGAACTGGCCCCGCTGGCCGGACGGATCGTGACGGTGCCCGTGTCGAGCGCCCGGACGGTGCCCGCGGAGGAACTGCGCCTCGCCTGCCTTGCCGGCGGGATCGCGCGTCCCGCGCGCGCGGTGGGTTCGGTCGCCGAGGCGCTGCGCGCGGTGGCGGCCGACCCTTTCGTGCTGGCGACGGGGTCGCTGTACCTCGTGGGCGAGCTCCTCGAGCAGTTGGAAGAGACCCCGGCCGGGACGGACGAGCGCGCGCTCAACGAGTGGGGCGGTGGCCTGCCCCCGTGACCGCCCGGACCTCGCGGCGGGAGTCGCGGCCTTGGAGCCTGTCTGAAAACAGGGACGGGGCCGTTGGCGAGGCGCGGGGGTCGGACGGACCGCCGCGGGTCGGCTCGCCCCCCGCCGCAGGACCCCTTCTTTTTCCGGACGGGTTCTTACCCGCCCAGATACGCGCCGCGCACCTGCGGGTTGTCCTGCAGCGCCGCGGCGGTGTCCGCCAGCGTGATGCGGCCCGTCTCCAGCACGTAGCCGCGGCCGCTGACCCGCAGCGCGAGGTTCGCGTTCTGTTCCACCAGCAGGATCGTGATCCCGTCGTCGCGGTTGATCTCCACGATCCGTTCGAAGATCGATTTCACGAGCAACGGCGCGATGCCGAGCGACGGCTCGTCGAGCATCAGGAACCGCGGCTTGGACATCAGCGCGCGGCCGATCGCCAGCATCTGCTGCTCGCCGCCGGACAACGTGCCGGCCGGCTGCGCCTGGCGTTCTTCCAGCCGGGGGAACACGCGGTAGACGTGCCCGAGCGAACGGTTCACCTCCGCGCGGTCGCGCCGCAGGTAGGCGCCCATGCGCAGGTTTTCCAGCACGGTGAGGTTGGCGAACACCATCCGGCCCTCGGGCACGTGGGCGAGACCCGCCGCCACCAACCGGTGCGCCGGCCAACCGGTGATGTCCCGGCCGTCGAAGAGGATCCGGCCCGAACGCGGTTTCACCAGTCCCGACACGGCCCGGAGGGTCGTGGTCTTCCCCGCCCCGTTGCCGCCGATGAGCGTCACGATCTCGCCGGCACCGACGCGGAGCGAGACGCCGTGCAGGGCGGCGATCGCCCCGTAACCGACGCTGATGTCCTGGACTTCGAGCATGGCGCGCGCGGGGTTCAGGAACCGTGGTCCACGCCCAGATAGGCCTCGATGACCTTGGGATCGCGCCGGATCTCGTCCGGCGTGCCCTCGGCGATCTTCACGCCGTGCTCGAGCACGTTCACGCGCTCGCACAGGCCCATCACGAATTTCATGTCGTGTTCCACCACCAGCACGGCGAGTTGGAATTTCCCGCGGATGAACGCGATCAGGCGCATGAGCTCGGCCTTTTCGGTGGGGTTCATGCCGGCGGCCGGTTCGTCGAGCAGCAGCAGTTTCGGCCGCGTGGCCAACGCGCGCAGGATTTCCAGCCGGCGCTGGTCGCCGTACGGAAGGCTCTTTGCCGGCGCGTCCCGGTGCGGTCCCAGCCGGAAGATGTCCAGCAATTCGTCCACCCGCGCGTCGATCTCGCTTTCCTCGCGGTGGAACGCCCGGAACCGCGTCAACGAATGCGCGGCGTCGTGGGCCAGGTGCAGGTGGAACGCCACCCGCACGTTGTCCCGCACGCTCAGGCTCGGAAACAACCGGATATTCTGGAACGTGCGCGCCACCCCGAGCCTCGTGATCTGGAACGGCTTCAGCCCGCCCGTCGGCCGGCCCGCCACCCGGATCGTCCCCTCGGTCGGCGGGTACACGCCCGTGATCAGGTTGAACACCGTCGTCTTGCCCGCCCCGTTCGGCCCGATCAACCCCACCAACTCGCCCGGCCCGATCGACAGGCTCACGCCGCCCACCGCGGTCAACCCGCCGAAACGGATCGTCACCGACCGCAGTTCGAGCAGCGCGTCGCCGGATGGATTCGGGGTCGCCATGGTCATGCGGTCCCGCGCCCGGAGCGCCACACGAACAGGCCCTGCGGCCGGGTCAGCATCAGCACGATCAGCAGCAGCGCGTACAGGATCATCCGGTAATCGCCGAACCGCCGGAGCGGCTCCATCACCACCGAGAGCAGGATCGCCGCGGCCACCACGCCCACGTGGCGCCCCATCCCGCCGAGGATCACGATCACCACGATCTCGATGCTCTTGTTGAAGTCGAATCCGGTGGGGTTGATGTAGCCCTTGAGATGCGCGTAGAGCCCGCCAGCCAGCCCGGCGAAAAACGAGCCGACCACGAACGCCGTGACCTTGTAGCGCGTCGTGTCCAATCCCATCGCCTCCGCCGCGATCTCGTCGTCCGCCACCGCGAGGAAACCGCGCCCGTAGGTGGAGTTCACCAGGGCCCACACCACGTAGACGGTGACCGCGGCGAGGCCGAACACCCAGAAGACGTTGGCATGCGCGGGCACGCCGTAGAGGCCGCGGGCCGCGCCGACGACGTCGATGTTCTGCAGCACCACCTTGATGATCTCGCCGAAGCCGAGGGTCACGATCGCGAGGTAATCGCCCTTGAGCCGCAGCGAGGGCGCGCCGACGGCGATGCCGGCGACGGCGGCGAGCAGGCCGCCGGCCAGCAAGGCGCAGGGAAAGAGGATCCACGCCTGCCCGCCCACCAGCGGCAGCAACCGGGACGCGAAGGTGGTGGTCATCAGCGCGGAGGTGTACGCGCCGACGGCCATGAATCCGGCATGCCCGAGGGAGAACTGGCCGGTGAACCCGTTGATGAGGTTCAGGCTGACCGCGAGGACGATGTTGATGCCCGCGCCCAGCGCCACGTCGAGGAAGTAGTCGTTGATGCGCCCCGAGAACGCCGACACCACGCCGGCGACGACGAGTGCCAAAGCGAGCCAGAGCTGGGACTTGGGGAAACGCATCGAGGGTCGTCGCTTCAGACTTTTTCCACCCGGTCGCGGCCCAGCAACCCGGCGGGACGAAACAACAGGATGGCGATGAGGATCCCGAACGCGATGGCATCGCGGTAGGTGGAGAGCCGGGTGCCGGAGACAAAGGTCTCGACCAACCCGATCACGAGGCCGCCGAGGGCGGCGCCGGCCAGGTTGCCGATGCCGCCGAGGACCGCGGCGACGAAGGCCTTGAGCCCGGGCAACGTTCCCATGAGCGGGTCGATGCTGGGGTAATTCAGCGCGTAGAGCACCCCGCCGGCGCCCGCCAGGGCGGAACCGAGGGCAAAGGTGAACGAGATGATGCGGTCGTTGTTGATGCCCACGAGGGAAGCGGCGGTGGCGTTGAAGGACACCGCGCGCATCGCGATGCCGACCCGGGTGTGGTGCACCACGACGTGGAGCGCGGCCAGCAGGAGCAGCGTGGTGGCGATCGTGACCAACTGCGTCGAGTTCACCACCACCGTCCCGAGGTGGAACGTGCGGCTCGGGAAGATCGCGGGGAACGCCTTGGGTTCCGCGCCGAACACTTTCTGCCCGACGTTCTGGAGCAGGAGGGAGACGCCGATGGCGGTGATGAGCACCGTGAGCGTGGACCGTCCCCGCAGCGGCTTGTAGGCGAGCTTCTCGATCGCCATCCCCAGCAGCGCGGAGGCGGCCATCGCCACGCAGAGGATGGCCATGCCGCCGGCGACCGCCCCGGACCCGAGCCGGGGCGCCACGTGGAATGCCGCGAAAGAGCCGACCATGAACACGTCCGAGTGCGCGAAATTGATGAAGCGCAGGACGCCGTAGACCATGGTGTAGCCCAGGGCGATCAACGCGTAGATCGCGCCCATCGATATCCCGTTCAACAACTGCTGCAGGAACTCGGACACGCTTGGAAATCCCGGGGGTCGGTTGGCCGGCCGCCGCCGTTCAGGGTTCGACGGTCTGCAGGAATTTGAACCCGCCGTTCTCGACGGTGATGATCACCGCGGGCTTGGTGGCATTGCGCTGGGCGTCCAGCTTGGTCCGGCCGGTCACGCCCACGAAATCCGTCGCCGCCAGCGCCGCCGTCACCTTGGCCGGGTCGGTCGAGCCCGCCTTCTTGATGGCCTCCGCCAGTGCCATCGCCGAGTCGTAGCCCAGGGCCGCCATGGCGTCGGGCACCTCGTTGAACTTCGACTTGAACGCCGCCACGAACGCCTTCACCGCCGGGTTGTCCTGCGCCGGCGAGAAATGGGTCGAGTAGAACGTGTTCTTCAGCGCCTCGCTCCCGGCGATCTCGATCAACTGCGGCGCTTCCCAGCCGTCCCCGCCGAAGATCGGCACCGTCAGCCCGAGTTCGCGCGCCTGTTTCACGATCAAGCCCACCTCGGTGTAGTAACCCGGCACGCAGAGGCCGTCCGGCGCGGCCGCCTTGATCGCCGTCAACTGCGCCTTGAAGTCCTTGTCGCGCGACGCGTACTTCACCTCGGTCACGACCGTGCCGCCCGCGGCGACGAACGGTTGGCGGAAGAAATCCGCGAGGCCGACGCTGTAGGCGGACGCGGTGTCCGCCAGGATCGCGACCCGGCGCACCTTGAGCGACTTCCACGCGAAGTCCGCGAGCAGCTTGCCCTGGAACGGGTCGGTGAAACACACCCGGAACACATGGTCGCCGACCTCCGTGACCTTCGGGTTGGTCGACGACGGCGAGATCATGGGGATGCCGGCCGCCTGGCAGATCGGTGCCGCCTCCAGCGAACGTCCGGAGGCCACCTCGCCGAGCACGGCGACGACGTGGTCGCGGGAGACGAACTTCTTGGCGATGGTCGCCGATTCGCCGGCCTTGGACTGGTTGTCCTCGGTGATCAAGCGGACCTCGCGGCCGAGAAGGCCGCCGTTGGACCTGATGACGTCGAACGCCAGCTCGGTCCCCTTGTGGGACGACTGGCCGAAGGCGGCCTCGCTGCCGTGGAGCGAGGCGAACTCGCCCACCACGATGGCCCCGGTCGATGCCGCGCCGGGCTTGCCGGCGTCGTCGGACGGCTTGCAACCCGCCAGCACGAGGCCGGCGGCGACCAAAGCGATGAAGTGGCGGCGATGGGCCGGAGCGGGAGATTTCATGCGTCGCGGGAGGGCGGTATCCAAAAAAGAAGCCGGATCTGGCCCGGCTGGCCGCCGGGCTCGGCGCACGTTAGGGAGCGGCCCCGGCCGTTTCAATGGCCAATCCCGCGCTTGCGCCATCCGAAGCCTCCCGTAACCTCGGGCCCGGAATGGATTCGCAACTGTCGCAGTACCTGCCCGTGTTGATCCTGCTGCTCGTGGCGGTGGGGTTCGCGGCCGGCACGCTGGCCTTCTCCGTGGCCGCCGGAAAATTCGGACGCCGCACCCGCGTCAAGGACTCGCCGTACGAGTGCGGCATGCTGCCCGAGGGCCCCGGCTCGACGCGGATGTCCGTGAAGTTCTATCTGGTCGCGCTCCTCTTCGTGCTCTTCGACATCGAGGTCGTGTTCATGTACCCGTGGGCCGTCACCTACCGCGAGTTGCTCAAGTCCAACGCCGCCCTCGCCCTCGGCGGCATGCTCACCTTCCTCGGCATCCTTTTCGTCGGCTACGTCTACGCCCTTCGCAAGAAGGCCTTCGATTGGCGCAGCTAGTCCCGCCGGCGAAGCGTCCAGTGTCATGACCAACATCCAGTTCGGCACCAGCGGGTGGCGCAGCCTCATCGCCCGCGATTTCACCTTCGACAACGTCCGCTTCGCCACCCAGGGCATCGCCGACCATCTCCGTGCCGAATTGGACCGGCCGGGCTCGCCGATCCACGGGCGGAAACCCGTCGTCATCCTCGGGCATGACACCCGCTTCCTCGGGCGCGAATTCACGCTCGCCGCCGCCGAGGTCCTGGCCGCCAACGGGCTCGTTCCCCTGCTCTGCGAACGCGACGCGCCCACCCCGGTCATCGCCCACGCGATCCGCGTCCGCAAGGCCATCGGCGGGATCAACATGACCGCCAGCCACAACCCGGCGGAGTACCAGGGACTCAAGTTTTCCGCACACAACGGCGCCGCCGCACCCCAGGAGGTCACCCGCCAGATCGAGGCCAACATCCGCCGGCGCCAGGAAGAAGGCTGGTCTTTCAAGGCCGCCCTCGTCGGGAACTACGCCTGCAAGACCTTCGATCCCCGCCCGGCCTACGTGCGCCAGATCCGCAAGCTCGTGGATTTCGACACGATCCGGCGCGCCAAGCTCAAGGTCGCGGTCGAACTGATGTACGGCACCGGCCGCGGTTACCTCGACACCCTGCTCGAGGAAGACGGCGGGGCCCGCGTGCTCCGGTTCCACGACTGCCTCAACCCCCTCTTCGGCGGCCACCATCCCGAGCCCAATGCCGAGGGCATGGCCGAGGTCCGCGAGGCCGTCCTCGCCGGCAAGGCCCAGCTCGGACTCGGCCTCGACGGCGATGCCGACCGGTTCGGCATCGTCGACAAGGACGGCACTTGGCTCACCCCCAACCAGATCCTCGCGCTGACGCTCTATCATCTGCGCAAGAACCGCGGTTGGACGGGTTCGGTGGTTCGCACCGTGCCCACCAGCCACCAGGTCGACGCCGTCGCCCGCCTGCTCGGCGTCCGCGTCCACGAGACCCCGGTCGGCTTCAAATACCTGGGCGCGCTCATGGAATCCGAGGCCGTCATCGTCGGCGGCGAGGAATCCGGCGGGCTCAGCGTCAAGGGCCACGTGCCCGAGAAGGACGGCGTGCTCGCCTGCCTCCTGATGGCCGAACTGGTCGCCACCGAAGGCAAGCCCCTCGGGAAGATCCTGGCCGCGCTGGAAAAGCAGACCGGCGAGTTCCATACCGACCGCATCAACCTGGCCGTGCCCGCCGCGGCAAAGGCGGCCCTGCTCGAACGCCTTTCCAAGGGACTCGACACCTTCGCCGGCAAACCGGTGCGCGAGTTCATCACCAAGGACGGTTTCAAGTTCGTCCTGCCAGACGACGAGTGGGTGGCCTTCCGCGCCAGCGGCACGGAGCCGCTGATCCGGTGTTACCTCGAGGCGAAATCCGCGGCCGGCCTGCGCAAACTCGCCGCCGCCGCCCGCAAACTCCTCGCCGCCTGAACCGGCAGGGCCTTCGTGGCCTCCGGGATCGCGGGAGGCAGCGACGGCGGCCTCGGGACGCGCGTCCGCCCACCCCGCGGGTTGCACGCCGGCCCAACGTCCGCGGGACTCCGCGGTTGACCTCCGCGATCCCACGGCGTAATCGAAGCCCATCCCCGTCCGGAACCCGTGTGCCCGACGAGGCCATTTTTCCTATGCCTCCATCGAGTTCCACGCCCAAGCGCCACCCCCGGACCCGCGCCTTCACGCTGATCGAACTGCTCGTCGTCATCGCCATCATCGCGATCCTGGCCGGCATGCTCCTCCCCGCCCTGAGCAAGGCCAAGGACAAGGCCCAGTCCACCCTCGACCTGAGCAACGTGAAACAGGTCATGCTCGGGGTGAACCTCTACGCCAACGACGCGGCCGACTATGTGCCGCACCCCACCTGGGGCGGCGTCGACGGATCGGGCAACGCCGGCCCGGACGGTTGGGCCTATGCGACGCAGGTCGGCGGCAAGTGGATTCCCAACGCGGCGATCGCGGCGTCCAAAGTCCGTGGCCTCGGCACCGACGAGACCAACCAGATGGCGTTCTTCAAGGCCGGGCAGGTCGGGAGATCCCTGAGCACCGTCCGGGCGTCTTTTTGCCCGAAGGACGTGGGCGAGATCACCAGCTCCAAGAAAGTCCAGTGGGCCGCCCGCCAGGTGAAGGTGACCAGCTACACGTTCAACGGCTGTCTCAGCGGCAACGACCAGCAACTCCAGCCGGCCGGGAAAACCTACAAGATGGGGCAGTTCCGCCCCATGGACATTTTCCTGTGGGAAGCCAACGAGATGGAACCTTTCTGGTTCAATGACGCCGGCAACCAACCCGGCGAGGGCGTGTCCCAACGCCACGCCGGCGGCAGCCGGTTCAGCGCGACGTCGGACCTCGGCGGCGGCGCGATCATCGGTCGCGCGACCGGTTCCGCCGAGATGATGAAGTTCCGCACCTACATGGGCATGGCCAACCAGACCGGCCCCGCCGCCCTGCGGATTCCCCAGACCAGCGCCGACAACTATCTTTACTGCGGGCCGCGCTACGGCAAGTGAACCGCCACCGATCCCCCACGCCGCCATGAACACCCGTTTGCATTCGGTCCTCTTCCTCGCCCTCGCGCTCGGCGCCATGGGCTGCAAGAAAACTTCCGATGCCGCCGCGGGCGCCGACGAAAGCGGCGCCGCCGCCGCCACTGTCCCACAAAAAGGCGACCCGGCGGCCAGCCAAGCCCTCGCGACGGCAAATGCCGCCCTCCAGAAAAACGACTACGACGCCGTGATCGCCGCCCTGATCGCCGCCAAGCAATCCGAAGGGATGTCCGACCAACAGAAAAACCAGTACCGGCAGTCGGTCCGCGACACGACGACCAAACTGCTCGAGGCATCGCAGACCGATCCCAAGGCCAAGGAGGCCTACGAAAACCTGTCGCGCCTGCACAAGGGTCACTGAACCCACGGTCGCGAGACGCCAACGGCGGGTGCGGGCGCCTTTGCCGCCGGCATCCGCCGATCGGCTTTTCCACCCATGCGCCTCCCCGACCGCCTTCCGGTTCTTGCCGCCCTGCTGGTGGGCATCGCCGGATACGTAGGGTGGCGCCATTCCCGTTCCCCGGGAATTCCCGCGCCGGGATCCACGGATCGCCGCGAGCAGGCCGCCCGCGCGTTCCTCGGGACCGAGGCCCGCGAGGCCGAACTCGACCGCACCCATTGGGCGCCCGAGTTGCATGCGGAACGTTTCGAGGACGCCCTGGTCGCCTTCTGGGACTCGCTCAACGCGTCCGGGCACGCGTGGGACACCTTCGCCGCGCAGGTTCCCGACACGCTGGTTTTCCCCGCGGAAACCGCCGCGCCGCCCGACGGGTTTGCCGACCTGGGCGCGCCACAACGCGGGCGTCGTCTCGACGCCGCCGGGATCCGGTCGTGGATCGCCACCCTGCGCGACGCCGGATGGCAGGCGCGGCGTTCGCGTTGGGAATTGCGCGCGCATGACGCCGGGGCAAACCGGTCCCTCGTCCGCTTCGAGATCCTCGCCACCAACCCGGCCGCCACCGAACGCGCGCAGATCCGCGGCGAGGCCCGGGTCACTTGGTCCGGACCCGATTCCCCGCGGCCGCGTTCCGTCGCGATCGAGCGACTCGAGGCTTGGGGACTGGCCGGCCCGACGCGGTTTTCGGTGGAAGCGACCCTCGACCTCCCGATGCCGCCGCACACCGGGTTCGCGGATCCCCTGCTCGCGATCGGCCGCGGCGACGGAACCGCCGAAGTCATCGCGGTGGGAGCCGACCTCCGGTACCACCGCGACGGCGCCGGGCGCTGGTCGTCGCGACCGCTTGCCGACCTGCCGCCGGAACGGCTCTGGGCCGCGGCCGTGGCCGATTGGGACGACGACGGGCAGGACGACCTGATCCTCGCGGGACACGACGGCGTGCGGGTCCTGCGGGGGCCGGAATTCGATGGGCCGGGCCAACCGGTATGGACGGCGCCCCGGGGCCTGTTGCATCCGCAGGTGATCGCCGTCGGGGACTACGACGGGGACGGACGCCCCGACCTCTGGGTGGGGCAATACAAACTGCCCTACCAAGGCGGCCAATTCCCCACGCCCTACCACGACGCCAACGATGGCTTCCCGTCGTACCTGCTGCACCGCGAGGGACCGTCCGTCCTGCGCGACGCCACGGAGGAATCCGGGCTCGGCGCACGGCGACGGCGCGTCTACGCGGGTTCGTTCGTGGACATCGACGGGGATGGCGATCTCGACCTCCTGACGACGAGTGATTTCGCCGGGCTCGACGTCTTCGAGAACGACGGGCACGGGCATTTCCGCGAACGCACCGCCGGGTTGGGGGATGCGCGCATGGCTTTCGGGATGGCCCACGTGAGCGGGGATTTCGACGGCGACGGCCTCACGGACGTCTTCATGGCGGGAATGGGATCGACGGTGGCGGCGCGTCTGGAGTCGCTCGGGCTCGGGGAACCGGGCGACGCGGATGGGCGGCGGTGGCGGGCGGCGATGACGTCGGGGAACCGCGTGTTCGCCGGGACACGGGAAGGCCTGCGCGCGGCCGGTTGGGCGCGGGGTCTGGCGGACGCGGGCTGGGCGTGGGCGGTGACGCCGCTGGATCTGGACAACGACGGGAAACTGGATTTCCACGTGTGCAACGGCCACGAGACCCGCGCCGGCACGCGCGATTACGAGCGCCAGTTCTGGCGCCACGACCTCCACGTGGGCCGTTCTACCAATGACCCCGCGGCCGACCTGTACTTCCGTGCGGCGGCGGGCCGGCGGGCCGCCGACCGTGCCTCGTATGGCGGATGGCAACACGGCGCCTGCTTCCGGCGCGACGCGACGGGAGACTTCCGCGACGTGGGCTGGCTGCTGGGCACCTCGGTCTTCGCCGACACGCGGAATGCCGTGGCGGTGGACTTCGACGGCGACGGCCGGATGGATCTCGCGCTGACGGCGATCGAGGAATGGCCGGTCCGACGCCAGAGCCTGGTGATCCTCCGCAACACCGGCGGGACCGCGGGTCATTGGATCGGGTTCCGGTTCGACGGCTGCAGCGGCCTCAACGCGACGGTGCGGATCACGGCGGCCGGCGCGAGCCAGCAACGCCGTCCCACTGCGGGCGAATCGTTCCGGTCGCAGGCGAGCGGCGCGGTTCACTTCGGGATCGGCGGCGCGACCGCGGTGGAAAGCGCCGGGATCGCGTGGCCCGACGGCAGCCGACAGGACCTTGGAAGACCGGCGGTGGATCGATGGACGACGATCCGCCGGGCCGGGCGCTGAGGCGGATCAGGTTCCCGGCGGATGGCGGTGGGCGAGATGGGCGACGAGCCGCGCGCCGACCACCAGCGCGACGACGAGCAGCAGGAACCCGCTGGTCTGGGACATGCGCCGCATGGCCGATGCCGAGAAACTGCCGCCGCCGCGGGAAACACCCCAGCCGACCAACCCGAACCACGCCATGCCGCCGACGGCAACCCCGCTGACGAAGGGCCATTTCGACTGCCAACGGTTCTCCAGCCAATCGCGCGACAGCAACGTCGCCGCCACGGTCACCCACAGGAGCAGCACGCCGGGGTTCCCGAGGACCCGGAGGAATCCCGTCCAGAACGCCGTGTGGGGGTGGAACCGTTCCTCGACGAAATGCTCCATTTGTTCCGCGCCGGGAATCGGGTTGCCGCGCAGGTATTTCACCCCGAGCCACAGCATGAGGAGAAAACTCGCCAACTCCATCGTCGCCCGCACCCAGCGCGAATCGAAGACCCGGGCGAATCCGGCGAAGGCCACGGTGCAGTAGATGGCTTCCATCAGCACCGCGCCAAAGCCCAGGAACAGGCACCACCGGAGCCCGCGGCGCGCCCCTTCGGCGATGAGCGTCGCGTTGATCGGCCCGCCGGGCACGCTGGTCAGGAACCCGGCCACGATTCCCAGGCCGGCGGCGACCATCGGTGAGGATCCATCGACCATGCGCTCAGCGGTTCGGTCCGGCCGCGGGGGTGTCCTGGCCCGGCCCCGACTCGTCGTCCTCGTCCTCGTCGGCCTCGACGCGGCGCTGCATGCGGCGGGAGATGTAGGGCCGGACGAAGCCGTAGAGCAGGTAGGCCGTGAAGGCGATGGGCATGACGTACGGCATGAGCTGGTTCCTGAGCAGCAGGAACAACGAGATCAACAGCACGATCACGACCGTCTTCACGAACGGGTGCTGGGTCCTCCAATGGATTTTCTTGAAGGTCGGGTACTTCACCTCGCTGACCATCATCGCCGAGAGGAACACGAGGATCACCGGCAACGCGTAGCGCCACGGTCCCTGCGTCCACCCCTTCTCGTCCCATTTCACCAGGAACAACGTCAGGGACGCCACCATGCCGGCCGCCGCCGGGATGGGGAACCCGAGGAAATAACGGCCGCCGCCGCCGCCGGACATCGCCGCCAGACAGTTGAACCGCGCCAACCGGAAGGCCCCGCAGATCACGAAGGCGGCGGCGATGAACCAGCCGAACTCCGGGTTGTTCCGGAACACGTCGCGCAAAACGATCCGATGCACCAGAAACGCCGGCGCCACCCCGAACGACACGATGTCCGCCAGCGAATCGAACTCGCGCCCGAACGGGCTCTCGTACCCGCCCAACCGCGCCACGCGGCCGTCCAGCAGGTCGAGGATGCACGCCAGCAGGATGAGGATGAGCGCGAACTTGATGTCGTGGTAACTGCCGGTCGCGAGGTCGGCCTCGACGATCTTCGTCAGCGCCAGGAAACCGCAGAACAGGTTGCCGGCCGTGAACAGGTTGGGGAGCAGGTAGATCTTCAGCCGGGCCGACTCGGCGTCGGCCGCCATCTCTTCCTGGTCCCGCGTCGACTTCGTGGATGGTTGCGCGTCACTCATGCGTCGGTCACCCCATGCGGGCCATGATGGTTTCGCCGCCGACCGCCCGTTCGCCCAACCGCACCGCCACCACCGCCTCGAGCGGCAGGTACAGGTCCACGCGGGATCCGAACTGGATCAGGCTGATGCGCTCGCCCTTCGCCACCGTCTCGTCCACCCGCGCCCAGGGAATGATGCGCCGGGCAATCAACCCCGTGAGCAACCGCACCCCGATGCGCCGCGTCTTGGGATCCGTGGGCTCGAAGCCGATCAGCACGTTCTCGTTCTCCGTCGCGGACTCCGCCTTCATCGCGTTCAGGAACTTGCCCGGGGTGTGCTCCACCAGGGTCACCCGACCGGCCACCGGCGCCTGTTGCACGTGGACGTCGAACACCGACAGGAAGATCGAGACCCGTTGGCACCGGCCGCCCATCACCTTCGGTTCCTCGATCTCGTCGATGATGTCGATCTTGCCATGGGCGGGCGCGACCACGATGCCGGCGCCCGACGGGACCCGAGCCTCGGGATCGCGGAAGAAGTACAGGGTGAACAGCGCGAAGCCGACGAAGGGCACGCCCGCGATGCCGGCCGCCGCTCCCGTCGCGAGGCCCACCACCTTCAGGATGGCACCGATGACCGCGAAGAGGGCGAAGCCCAGCAGCAGGATGCGGCCCGCGGCCTTGGACGCCTTTCCCGAATGTTTCATGCGGCGCCAGCGTAACCATCCGGCTTGCCCCGGGGGAAGCGCGGTTTCCGAAGAGCTTGAACACGCGGCGAGGCATGCAAGTCTTTGCAACCTCATGTCGTCGCCGCCGCCCCTCTCCGGGTTCGATCTGACCCCCCGCACCCGCGTGGTGTTCGAACCCGGCTCGCTCGCCCGCCTCGGCACCCTCGCCCGCGAACTCGGCGGCACCCGCGCCCTCCTCGTCACCGACCCCGGACTCGTCGCCGCCGGCCATGCCGCCCGCGCCGAGGCCAGCCTCCGGCAGGCCGGACTCGCCATCGCCCTCTACGACGCCGTCCGCGAAAACCCGACCACCGTCGACGTCGCCCAATGCGTCGCCGTCGCCGCCCGCGGGGGCATCGATCTCATCGTCGGCTTCGGCGGCGGCAGCTCGATGGACACCGCCCGGGGCACGAATTTCCTGCACACCAACGGCGGCGAGATGAAGGACTACTGGGGCGTGGGCAAGGCCACGCGCCCCATGCTCCCGATGATCGCGGTGCCGACCACGGCCGGCACCGGCAGCGAATGCCAGTCCGCCGCGCTCATCGCGGATGCCGTCACCCACCAAAAGATGGCGTGCCTCGACCCGAAGGCGGCCGCCCGGGTCGCCCTGCTCGATCCCGAACTGACCCTCTCCTTGCCGCGCCGCGTCACCGCCGTCTCGGGCATCGACGCCCTCTCCCACGCCCTGGAAACCGCGGTCACCCGCAAACGCACCCCGGTCTCGCGCATCCATTCCACCGAGGCCTTCTGCCTTGCCATCGAGGCTTTGCCCCGGGTGCTGTCCGCACCGAACGATCTCGATGCCCGGGCCCGGATGCAACTGGCCGCCGCATTCGCAGGGACGGCCATCGAGCAATCGATGCTCGGCGCCGTCCACGCGGCCGCCAACCCGCTCACCGCCCGGTTCAACGTCGTCCACGGGGCCGCCGTCGGACTCCTGCTGGTGCCGGTCATCCGCTACAATGCCGCCGAACCCTTGGCGCGGAACGCCTATGCCAGACTGGCCGTCGCGGCAGGCCTCGCCGGGACCCATCTCCCGGAAGCCGCCGCCGTCGAGGCCCTCCTCGAAGCCCTCCCGCCCCTCCTCGAGGCCGCCGGCATCCCCGCCACCCTGACCCGCGCCGGCGTCGATCCGGCGTCGATCCCAGACCTCGCCACCGACGCGTCGCACCAGTGGACCGCGAATTTCAACCCACGCCTGATCGCGGCGTCGGACTTCTCCCGCATCTACGAGTCGATCGCCTGACGCGCCCCGGACCGCCGGCGGCCAAAACCCCGGCGTTTCGGCGCCGGGAATCCCGCAAAGGACCCGGCCTCCGGCTCGCCTCGGCCCGGAAACGAATCTCGCGCGGGACCCGGAAGCCGGGGCGCGGGGCAATCCCGACGACCAGGGACGCGGGGCCTGCCGCCGGTTGACCGCGCCCCGCCCGCGATTGGACACTTGAAACTTCGGGGTTCCGCAGCCCTATTCGGCGCGCGATGGGCGACGAACTTCGGGATTCACACGGCCGGGTCATGCGCGACCTTCGGGTCAGCATCACCGACCGCTGCAATTTCCGTTGCCTCTATTGCCTGCCGGAGACCGAGGAAGCGGCCAATTTTTACCGCTCCAAATGGGATGCCGTGCGCAACCCAAAGCCCGCCTCCCTCGAACCGATCCGCTACGACTGGAAGCCCAAGAGCCATCTCCTGACCTACGAGGAGATCGAACGCATCGTCCGCATCGGCGTCTCCCTCGGCATCGAGAAAGTGCGCCTGACCGGCGGCGAACCCCTGCTCCGCCGCGACGTCCCCGGCTTGGTCGCGCGCATCGCCGCGATTCCCGGCGTCCGCGATCTGGCGATGACCACCAACGGGTTCCTCTTCGCCCGCCAGGCGGACGCACTCCGCCAGGCGGGACTCCGCCGCATCAGTTTCAGCATGGACTCGTTGGATCCGGCGAATTTCAAGCGCCTGACCGGACGCGACGGCCACGCGGAAGTCATGGCGGGAATCGACCTCGCCCAACGCCTCGGGTTCGCGCCCGTCAAAGTGAACGCCGTGGTCATCCGGGGCCTCAACGACCACGAGATCGAGTCGCTCGCGGCCTTCGCCCGCGACCGCGACCTGTCGTTCCGCTTCATCGAGTTCATGCCGCTCGATTCGAGCCGGGCGTGGCAAAAGGACCTGGTGATGCCGGCACGGGAAATCCTGGCCCGACTGCAGGCGGCCTACGGGTTGGTGCCGGTGGACCAGTCGTCGCACCCGAGCGAGACGGCGCGCCGGCACGCGTTCCCGGACGGGCGGGGCGAGATCGGGTTGATCGCGCCCGTGTCCGAACCGTTCTGCGGGCACTGCAACCGTCTCCGGTTGACGGCCGACGGCAAATTGCGCACCTGCCTTTTCAGCCTCGAGGAGCACGACCTGAGGCCCTTGTTGCGGGGGGACGCTTCCGACGCGGACATCGCGGCGCGGATGCGGGACATCGTGCGGGGCAAGGAGGCGGGGCACCGGATCGGGCAACCGGACTTTGTGCAACCGCAGCGCACGATGAGTTGCATAGGCGGCTAAAATAATTCGCGTCTTGGAGCAACTCTGACTTGAGATTGTCGCGACATCGTCCGATTGTAGCCTTGCAGTTTGCCTAGGATGGGGGTCCGAAGCGGACTGCAAGAACCGACGGTCCATCCGTTCCGGTAATTGGTCGTTCCGTCTGTGGCCGGGGGATTCGTCCCACGGCGACTGGGTCTGGCAGCGGTCAGGGTTCCGGGGCGTGGATTGGCGGTGTGTTCGTTGGGCCATCCGACGAGGAGTACCGGTTGTCGGCGGCGCTTTTACTGTGTGTTGGTTGGAGTGACGCCGGCGATCCGGATGGAACGACGAGCCACTCGGTGGATGTTCGGACGCAAGTCCGTCTTTTCATCGGGGGTCTGCGTGGGGGTGTCTTGCTTCGGCAGGGCACCCCTGCCTTGTTTTGGGAACGCCCCCGCCCGGACCATTCCCGTCAAAGCACGCGACAAAGTGACCATCGAACTCGTCAATACCGGCTCCGAACTCCTGCTCGGACGCGTCCTCAACACGCACCAGCAGTGGCTCTGCCGCCAACTGGCCGACCACGGCCACGTGGTCACCCGGCAGGTCGCCGTTTCCGATGCCGCCCCCGCCATCCGCGATGCCGTCCGGGAGGCTCTTGCCCGCGCCGATTGCGTGATCGTCACCGGCGGACTCGGACCCACCTGCGACGACCGGACCCGCGAACTCATCGCCGGCTTGCTCGGACGCGAACTCCGCCACCAACCCGCCGTCGAGGAGTCCATCCGTCGTTTCTTCGAGTCGCGCAATCGCCCGGTTCCCGCCGGAACCCGGGTCGAAGCCCTCGTTCCCGAGGGGGCCGAGGTCCTCCCGAACCGTCAGGGCACCGCGCCCGGCCTCGCGTTGGCACTCGATCCCAACCCGTTCCGCCCCGGCCACGCCGCGTGGTTGGCGATGCTCCCCGGCCCACCGCGGGAACTGCGGCCGATGTTCCTCGAACACGCCTTGCCGCGACTCCTGCAGCGCTTCCCGCCCGCGCCCGGCTTCACGTGCCGCACGCTCAAAACCACGGGGCTCGGCGAATCGCTCATGGAGGAACGCCTCGCCCAACCCCTGGCCGAATTGGTCGCCCAGGGCATGGACCTCGGCTTCTGCGCGCGGGTCGGCGAGGTGGATGTCCGCTTTGTCGCCCACGGATCCCGGGCACCGGAACTCGTCGCCGAGGCGGAACGACGCACCCGCGCCGTCGCCGGCGAGTTCATCTTCGGTTCGGAAGACGAATCGCTCGAAGCCGTGGTCGTCCGCACGCTGGCGGCCCGCGGCCGGACCCTTGCCACCGCGGAATCCTGCACCGGCGGGCACATGGCCAACCGCATCACCAACGTCCCCGGTGCCTCCGCGGTGCTGCGGGCCGGTTGGGTGCCCTACGCGAACGAGGCCAAGCAGTCGTGCCTCGGGGTTCCCGAATCCGTGCTGCGCGAACACGGCGCGGTGAGCGAACCCGTCGCCCGCGCCATGGCCGAAGGGGCGCGCCGCGCGGCCGGGGCCGACTTCGCGGTCGCCACCACCGGCATCGCCGGCCCGACCGGCGCCGTGCCCGGCAAACCGGTCGGCACGGTTTTCATCGCGGTCGCGGGCCCGGCGGGAACGGTGGTCCACCGCCAACTCAACGTGTTCGACCGCGAGACCTTCAAGTTCCTGACCACGCAACAGGCGCTCGCACTGTTGCTCCGCCAACCGGGATTGGCCGGGGCGGAAGGCAAAGGCCCGGCTTCCACGCCATGACCACGGCCAACAAGGTGACGGTTTTCCGGATCCTGCTGGTGCCGTTCTTCGTCGACCAGATCCTCGAGTTCCGGGACGACGGGCAGGATTGGCACCGATGGCTCGCGCTCGCCACCTTCGCCGCCGTGGCGGTCATGGACGGCGTGGACGGGTTCATCGCGAGGCGGTTCAACCAACGCAGCGAACTGGGAGCGGTGCTGGACCCCCTCGCCGACAAATTGCTGCTGGTCTCCGCCATCGTGACCCTTTCCCTCAACCACACGCGCCTGGACCCCATCCCGCGTTGGCTGACCTTCCCGATCCTGACCCGGGACGTGCTGCTGGTGATCGGCGCGGTATTGATCCACTACACCGTGGGTTCGGCCAAGGTGCGCCCCCGCTGGACGGGCAAGACCGCGACCGTCCTGCAGATGGCGACCGTGATCTGGACCCTTTTGAAGTGGCCGCAATCCATCCAGACGTGGCTCGCGGCGGCGGCGGCCACGCTCACCCTCGCCTCCGGTTTCCAATACCTCTGGGACGGCATGCAGCAACTCGCCGCCAGCCCCAGGTCGTCCGCCAACCCGCGGCAGTGAGCCCCTATTTCGCCAGCCGATAGAACCGTTGCGCGTCGGTCGTCGGTTGGACCATCTCGAGCCGGTCGGCGACGGCTTTCGGCAGGCCGGATACCGGGATCCATTTCGGCCCGTCCTCGAACGCCGCATTGGCCTCGAGATGGTAATCCGATGCAACCGCCGGCCAGGACAGGACCGCGTCCGTCCCGCGGGCCTCGACGCGCAGGGTCGGTCCCTGGACCCCGGCAAGCGCCGAGACTTCGCCGGGGGAAAGCACTCCCCCGTACAACCGGAACAACGCGATCTCGCCCGGGGAATACTCGCCGATGCCGCCCGCCGAAGTGTTGTCGAGGAACAGGTGCATCACCCCGGCGGGATTCGCGACGTACATCTGCGTGTTGTTCTTGATCGTGAACTGCGGCACGCCGTCGAGGTAGGAACGGATGGTGCCGTCGTTGGCCACCGTCAGCACGACGTGGTGATAGACGTTGTTGACGAAATTCGAGGTGCTCCCGGCGACCGGATAGACATCCAGCGTGTTGCCCGGATCCACGTAGAAACCCGAGTCCGACACCCGGTTCTGGACGTCGAGTATCCGGCGCCATGCCCCGACCCGGGCATGGAAACGGAACACCATCTCGGCCGAGTACTGGTTGGTGGGAACCGTCGGCGGGAAGTTCAGCGTCAACCCGCCCTGCTCCTGCGGGGGGGGTGGCGTTGCCCCCGAACAAAAACACGCGGCGCGCCCGTCCGAACACCACGCCGTCCCGGAAACCATTGGCGCCCTTGGGATCGACGGACAACAGCGCGGGCATGCCGGGTTCCTCGGCGGCGAGCGAATCGTGGAAAAGATAGGAGGCCGCGACCGTTGCGGCCCGGGCTCCCGCGACGCCAAACCAAGCCAGAAGAAGGAGAAGCACGACGGACATTCTCATGCGACGGAGCCCAGCAAGTTTCCGGCCTCGCAACAAGACCCGACCACGGGGGCGCATCCCCACCGCGCCACGCGGGGGAGACATCGCTTCCGGGAGCCGTCCCAAGGGATGCCCGGCCGCGACACCAGCAAAATGGCCCATTGACCCGGTTTCCCACGGGCCGGTACGGTCCCCCCCTTTCAACAGAGAATTATGATCGGGACCATACGGAGACACTCGGCGATATTGTGGTGGATCGTCGTCGTGGCGGTGATCGTCAGTTTCGTGGCCTGGTTCGCGCCGAACCAGCCCGCGTACCGTTCCATGCTGGGCAGCGGGAACGCCGGCGATCGCGGCACGATTTACGGAAGACCCATCAAGGCCGACGACGTCCGGGCGGCAGCGCGCCGGGTGCGCATCATGGCGGGCAACCGCCAGATCGCGCAGGACGTCGAGACCCAACAGATTTACCAACAGCTGCTCCTGGACGAGAAGTTCCGGCAGTTCGGCATCGTGGTCTCCGACCAACAACTCGCCGAGTTCATCAAGCAGGTGCTCCGGGACCCGTCCACCGGCGAACTGCTCTATGACCGCGAGGTCGAGTTCCGCAAGACCCAGGGGGTCTCGGAAGCCGAATACCTGGAATTCGTCCGCCGCCAACTCGCCGAACGCCACCTCCGGGACGTCGTCGAGATCCCGGCCCAGTTGGTCACCCCGCGCGAGGCGGAAGCCGAGGTGCGCCGCGCCAACGAACAGATTCTCGCCACCGCCGTCTTGTTCTCGTCGTCCAACCACGCCGCCGGCGTCCAGATGACCCCGGACGCCTTGGGCCGCTTTTTCACCAACCGCGTCGCCGCTTACCGCACGCCCGAGAAGATCATCGCTTCCTACGTGAAATTCGGGGCGACCAACCATCTCGCCGAAGCCGAGGCCGCGGTCGCGAAAATGCCCGACCTGACGTCGCGCCTCGAGGGCGTCTACACCCAGCGCGGTGCCGAAGCTTTCCGGGACGCCGAAGGCAAACCCCTCGCCAAGGACGCCGCCATCGCCCGCCTCCGCGAGGACTTCGTCCGCAGCCGCGCCGTGGCCATCGCCGGCGACATCGCCAACGATTTCTACAACGACCTCGGCAAGATCGAACCCGTCACGGCCCGGAATCTGGACACCGTCGCATCGAAACGCGGCATCAAGGTCGAGATTACCCAACCCTTCTCCGGCACCGACCGGCCGTTCGGACTCGAGAGCCTCCGCGGCCTCGCCGACCAACTCGCGCGGCTCGATCCCGCCGTCCCGTTCACCGAACCGATCGCCGCCGGCGACGGCGTCTACATCGTCGCCATCCGCCAACGCATCCCCTCGATCACGCCGCCCTTCGAGACCGTCCGCAACCGCGTCGCGGACGACTACCGGCGCACGCAGTCGCTGGAAGCCGCGCGCACGGCCGGCCAGGCCTTCCACAACCTCGCCACCAACGCCCTCGCGTCGGGCAAGGCGTTTTCGGCGCTGGTGGCCGAGCAAAAGCTCGCGGCCATCGATCTCCCTCCGATCACGCAGCAGATGAACATGGTGCCGGGCCTGCCCCCGCAGGTGGATCTGAACTCGGTCAAGGACGCCGCCTTCGGGTTGCAGCCGGGACAGGTCAGCGGGCTGATCCTCGGCCGCGATGGCGGCTACGTGGTGTACTTGCGGGAACGCAAGGCTGCCGCCGAAGACCTCGTCAAAGCCGAGATTCCCAAGATCTCCTCGGAGATGCGCCAGCGCGAGGAACGCGCCGGATATTCCGAGTGGCTGAACCACGAGTGGATTGCCTCCGGCCTTCAGGACCTGCTCGCTCCCAAGACCAAGCTGGGCGCGGTCGGATCCGCTCCGGCCCAGTGACCGGCACGGGATTCCCGTTTTCACCGGCCGCGGCTTCCAAGCCGCGGCCTTTTTCGTTTCTCCCCCCTGCGTCGCGGCCGCGGACCCCGCCAACATCTCCTTTGGCCTTTCGCATGGCGGCGCCGTGGCGAGGCACTGCCCCCGGCCGGGCCCCGCTCAGCCCGGCACCCCGACCGGTGCCAATCCGCGCACCAGATCCGGCAGCCGGCATCCCGTGCACAACGCGTCGGCATGCGCGCAGAAATCCTGCGCCAACCCGATCAACCCCTGTTGCGTCGCCGCCGTCCCCGGCAAGACCCGCCGGGCTCCCCCCAGCAGCCGTTGCCGCGCCAACCGCAGCACGGCGTTGTCCTCCCCCGCCGGCCAACCGAGATACCGCTCCTCGACCCGCTGCCGCATGGCGGGATCGCTTCCCGCCGCCGCCCGTGCCAGCAACCAGGGCAACACCACGCTCACCGCCAGATCGGTCGCCCGGGAATGCCCCAGCAACGGTTGCCCGGCCGCCAACGCGGGCGACTCCAACGTCCAGTGCCGTTCCCAGAAATCATCCGGGCCGGCCCCGAGAATGCACCGCAGGGATTCCGCCGTTTCCCGCGCGTCGCCGGCGTCGGCCATCCATCCGTCGAGCGCGCCGAACGGGGGACCCGCGGACATCCAGTGCGCCGCCAACGCGAGCCGGCGTTGCGGATGATTCGCCGGCCGCACCCCGCCCAACCGCCAGGCATCCGCGGGCAGGATCAGGCCATGGAAACGATCCCGCTCGTGCCACCAGCGGTCCCAGAGCGCGCGGAACTGCGTTGGATGGCGCGCCGCGGAATCCGGCGGCAACAGCCCCGCCACACCCAGCAGGCAGGCCTGTGCAGCGACCACATCGCCGGGCGATGGGTTGTCGTCGGGGCCGAGCAATTCGGCAACCCGCCGCATCGGCCAAACATTGTGCCGAAAGCCCAGGCCCCCGAGGAGCCCTTCCCAGAGGGCCCGATGCCACCCGGCATGCCGCGCCCGGGCCGCGAACGCGCCGCTCTTCCGCGCCAACCGGGCGAGGGCCGCCTGCCGGACGAGTTCTCCGAGCGTCTCGGGCGACAACCCTTGCAGTGGCGCGACGCATTGGCCGCGCACGTTGTCCGGCAGCAAGCGCGGCGCATCCGAGCACAGCCACGGCGCCAATTCCGCGAGCGGCGCGTCGAGATGCTCGCGCAGCGCCATGGCCGGCCTACCCGCCCCGTCCTGCCGCGCGTCCCACACCACGTGCAGGACGACGCCGTGGTAGGCGGGATTCCCGGCATGCCGATGCCCGCGCCAACCCGACGGCACCAGATCGATCTCCACGTCCCCGCGGACCGCGGCGGCCCCGCCGAAGCGGAGGATCGCCCCGCGGAAATCGGGGCCGGCGGCCCGGTTCCAGAAGCCGGGATGCAGCACGGTCAGGGCCTCGCCGTCCAGGGTACGCAAGGCGTCGCGTCGCAGTCGTTGGTGCCGCCAGATCTGCTGGAGCCAGCGTTCGGGGGGGACGAAGCCCTCGTGCAGGGCCGGCGGCGGAAATGCCGCCCCGAGCCATCGACGATACAAATCGGCCGGGAGTCTGGGCATGCCGCGGAAACTCGCCAACCACCCCGCCCTGTCAAACCGCCCTCCCTCCCCCGGGGTCAGTCCTCACTTTTGACACTCCGTCGGCGGTTTCCGGGTCACACCGATGGCGGCGGCGTCCGCAGCAGGTTCGACACGTGGGTCCAACTTCCCATCGCCAGTCGCCGTGCGATCCACGTCAACGTCCGGGTTGTCTCCGCCCGCAACCGCCGCGCGATCCGTATTTTTTCCGGGTCCCCCTTTCGCCGCCGCCCCAACTCGTCCTCCGTCCAGACCAACCGTCCCAATTCCTCGGCCACGATCCGCTCCGCCTTCCGCTCCTCGGTTTCGTCGCGATCCTTGCCCAGATGGTTTCGTCCCAATCGACCCACCGCGTCATCGAGGAGCTTTTCCTTCAGCATGTCGCCGCCAAAATACCAACCGCGACGGATCAACTCCCAGTCTTCGGGGGTGTGTGCCCGCCGCGATTCCACCGCGCTCTCGAAGCGTTTTCGCGTCGGGATCGTGTCGGATTCCAACCCCATTTCCCCCATCAGGCGATCCACCCGCAACCAGGGCCAACGCGACGAGGGGGGCTTCAGGTACTCCGCGAAACTGCTCCACCGATAGGTCCCCAACCGCTGTTCGCCGTCGATCAACCCCGCCCGTACCGGATTCAAATGCACGTAGTCGCACACGGTGAGGAAATAGCCGGCAGAGTCGGCATCCACGACCACTGCCTTGTATCGCCCCCCGAACAGATGCCCCGATACCCGGTGCCGGGAATTGAAGCGGGCGGTGTAGGTCCCCAGGAGCCACTTCATCCCCTCGACCAGATTCGGCTTGGGCGTCTCGACGACCAGATGAAAGTGGTTTCCCATCAGACACAGCGCATGGACCTGCCAATCCGTCTTCGCGCAAGTCTCGGCCAAGGTCTCCAGGAAACGATGGCGGTCCACATCGTCCCGAAAGATCTCCTCGCGACGATCTCCTCGGTTCATCACGTGGTACACGGCCCCCTCGAATTCCCTGCGTAGCGGTCTGGGCATGAACCCAACCTCTCGGCCGAAACGCGTGGTGTCAAAAGTGAGGACCGACCCCTCCTCGCGACCCCTCCTCCGACCCCTCCTCCGACCCCTCCTCGGGTGTCAAAAGTGAGGACTGACCCCCCCCGGTTCCCGGGAAAAATGACGGTCTCCGACTGGCGTTCCGGGTCGCGGCCGAACATCTTCGCGGTCGGACTGTCAGGAGCGTGTTTCCATGAACCCTCGGTACCTTTTCCCGGTGAAAGCAATCCTTGCGATGGCCGTGGTTGCCATCGTCCCCGCGATGGCCGCCGATCCCGTCGGCGAGGCCCCGCCGGTGCCCTTCGACGTGCGGCGCGATGCCTCGGTGCTGGCGGTCGAGCAGGTACTGCCCGCGGTGGTCAACGTGTCGGCCCGCAAATGGGAGGAACACGGCGGCGACGAATTCCAGCGCCTGATCGAGGAATTCTACGGCTACCGCCAGCAACGCCGCGCCCAGTTCAGCCGGGGCTCCGGCGTGGTCATCGATCCCGAGGGCTACGTCCTCACCAACGTCCACGTCGTCGCCGACGTCGACGACATCACGGTGCAGTTCATCGACAGCAACGAATCCCTGCCCGCGGAACGCGTGGCCTTGTCGGCATCCAAGGACATCGCCTTGCTGCGGATCAAGGCGCCGGCCGGCCGGCGGTTCAAGGCGGTGCGATTCGCCCGGGAGGACGACCTGTTGCTGGGCGAAACCGTCCTCGCCCTCGGCAACCCCTTCGGACTCGGCGGTTCGGTGAGCCGCGGCATCCTGAGTTCCAAGAGCCGGCGCGCGGCCGGAACCGTCCCCGAGGGCGCCCGCCTCGAGGTCCAGGATTGGCTCCAGACCGACGCCGCCATCAATCCCGGCAACTCCGGCGGACCCCTCGTGAACCTCCGCGGCGAACTCATCGGCATCAACGTCGCCGTCCTCCGCACCGATCTGGGCGCCCAGGGCATCGGGTTTGCCGTGCCCATCCAGCGCGTCGACGAGGCCCTCGCCGAGGCGTTGACCGGCGAGAGCATCCAGGGCCTCTGGTTCGGCGCCCGACTCCAGCCCGGGATGCGCCCGCTGACCGTGAAATCCGTCCAGGATGGCAGCCCGGCACACCAAGCCGGCCTCCGGTCGGGCGACGTCGTCCTCGAGGTCAATGGCCGTCCCGCCGGCAATGTCATCGAATTCAACCGCTCGCTGGTCGCCGCCGGCGCGAAACGCGACATCCGTCTCCTGGTCCGTCGCGACGGCGCATCCCGGGTGCTTTCCCTGCGGTTGGCCGACGAACGGCGTGTCTTCGACGCCGGATATATCCGCGGCCGCATCGGCGCGACCGTCGAGGCCGTCGACGGCGGGTTGGCCGTGTCCGCGGTGGACGCCGACGGGCCATCCGCGCGGCGCCTTGGCGAGGGCATGTTCATCGTGGGCATCGACGGCCAGGCGGCGACGGACGTGCTGTCGCTGGCCAAGGCGCTTCACGGGAAGGCGAAGGGGACGCCGGTCGTTTTGGACGTGGTGGCGTTCGAACGGCGCGGTTTCCTCACCCGGCGCCGCGAGGGCACGGTGACCGTCAAGGTGCGTTGAAAGCGGTCGGGATCCCGGCAAGACCGATGCGCGCGAGCGAAACCAAAACGGGATTGGGACAAACGGGACTCGCCCGCTAGTCTGCGGCCACGCGATGGATTCAGGCATCCCGATGATCGAGGTCCGCGACCTCACGAAACGCTATCCCGGCCGCACGGCCGTGGACGGGCTTTCGTTCACGGTCGGGCGCGGCGAGGTCGTCGGCTTCCTGGGGCCGAACGGCGCCGGGAAATCGACCACCATGCGCATCCTCTCGTGTTTCATGCCCGCGACGAGCGGGACGGCGCGCGTGGCGGGGTACGACGTGTTCCGGGAACCGGACGAGGTGCGGCGGCGGATCGGCTACATGCCGGAGAACAACCCGCTCCACCTCGACATGCGCGTGCGCGAGTACCTGAAGTTCCGCGCGCGGCTGAAAGGGCTGGGATGGCGGCGCAGCCGGGAACGCGTGGACACGGTGCTCCAGCAATGCGGCCTGACGGAAGTCGGGCGCCGGATCGTCGGCCAGCTTTCCAAGGGATACCGCCAGCGCGTCGGCTTGGCGGACGCGCTCGTGCACGAGCCCGACCTCATCATCCTCGACGAACCCACGATCGGGCTGGACCCTCACCAGATCCGCGCCGTGCGGTCCCTGATCAAGGACCTCGCGAAGCGCCACACCGTGCTGCTCTCGACCCACATCCTCAGCGAGGTGGAGATGACCTGCTCGCGGGTATTGATCCTGCACGAGGGCCGGATCCTGGCGGCGGACCGGACGGAAGACCTGGAACGGCGGCTGAGTCTGGATGGCCAGGTGGTGGCCGAGATCGAGGCGCCGGACGCCGCGTTGCTGGAGGCTTTCCGGGATCACCCGGAGGTCGAGCACGTGGAAATCGCGGCGCTCGACGGCGCGTACCGGCGGTTGGCGCTGACCCCGCGCAACGGCACCGACCTCCGGCCCGTCGTGTTCGCCCAGGCCACGGCCCACGGCTGGCCGCTCCGCGAACTCACCCGCAGCCGCCATTCGCTCGAGGAGATCTTCGTCCATCTCACCCGGGCGCGGAACCGGACCCGGAACTGACATGCGCGTCTTCCTCACCCTCGTCCGCCGCGAGCTTGGATCGTATTTCAAGTCGTTCAGCGGCTATGTCGTCGTCGCCGCCGTGCTCCTCCTCAACGGCTTCAGCCTCGTCGACCTGATCGAACGCGTGCGCGGGCATGCGGTCCACGCGCCCGTCACCGAGTTGTTGTTCCAGACGTACTATTTCTGGCTGGTCGTCCTGCTCACCTCGCCCGTCATCACCATGCGCGCCTTCGCCGCCGAGAAATCCAGCGGCACGTACGAGGCCCTGATGACCACGCCCGTCGGCGACTGGCAGGTGGTGCTGGCCAAGTTCGCCGGGACGTTCTCGTTCTTTGCGCTGGCGTGGCTCCCGCTGATGGCGGTGCTGCTCGCCCTGCGCCAGATCACCGGGGTCGCCGCGCTCTTCGATCCCCCCGTCGTCGCCTCCACCTTCGTCGGCATCCTGCTGGTGGGATCCCTGTTCATGGCGCTCGGTTGCCTGGCCTCGGCGTTGACCCGCAGCGAGATCATCGCCGCCATGGTCACCTTCCTCTGGGGCATCGGCCTCTGGATGCTGGGCTACCGGCCGGACACCTCGTCGTTGATGCCCGCATGGGCGCAACCCGCCCTGGAGCAGATCTCCATGTCGCGACACATGGAGGATTTCGCCCGCGGCCTCGTGGTCGGGCGCCACCTCGTGTTCTACGCGAGCGCGACCGCCTTCCTCCTCTTCGTGACCCAACGCGTGGTGCAAAGCCGACGCTGGAAATAGGCCCATGACGCGCGATCTCCCCAGCTTCGTCCCCGGCCGGCCCTACCGCGTCGCCGCCAGCGTCGCCGTCGGCATCCTCTCGCTGTTCGTCGTCGTCGCCCTCGTCAACCACCTCGCGGTGTCCCGCCTGCACTGGCGCGCCGACGTCTCCGAACTGCGCGGGTTCGAGCTCTCGCCGCTCACCCGGCAGGTCCTCGCGGGCATGACCAACGACGTCCGGGTCACGGTGTTGTTCCCGAGGGATTCGGACCTGTACGGAAACATCGCGGGATTGCTGCGCGAGTACGGCGAGGTCCAACCGCACCTCCGGGTGCGGACCGTCGACTACGAGGCGGAACCCGCCACGGCCCTGTTGGTGCGGGCCGGCTACAAACTGCGACCCGAGGATGCCAACCTCGTCCTCTTCGACTCCGGCTCGCAGGTCGTCCGGGTGGCCGAGACCGAATTGTCCACCTTCGACGCGAACCTCGCCGAGATGGCCAAGGGATCCCGGCGCGAGATCCGCCGGTCGGGGTTCAAGGGCGAGCAACTCTTCACCTCCGCGCTGGCGAACCTCGCCAACACCAACACGCTGAACGCCGCGTTCGTGGTGGGCCACGACGAACACCGGACCGACAGCGACGATCCGTTGGTCGGGCACAGCCTGTTCGCCCGCCTGCTCGAGTCCAAGGCCACCGTCGTCACCCAACGCCGCGTCGACGGCACCAACGAGATCCCCGCCGACGTGCAATTGCTGGTGATCGCCGGACCCGCCCAACCCTTCCTGCCGGTCGAGGCGGAACGCATCGGGCGGTTCCTGGCCGGGGGCGGGCGCGTGTTGCTGACGGTGAATTCCACGTTCCCCACGCGGACGGGACTGGAGGACGTCCTGCGCGACTGGGGCATCGTGGCCCCGCCGGTCTACGTGTCGGACACGAACAACACGATGGGATCCTTCACGGTGATCGCGACGAACTTCGCCAGCCACCCGGTGACGCTGCCGTTGGCCCGGAACGATTCGCGGTTGTTTTTCCAACGGCCCCGGCTCGTCGGGACGCTGCCGCCGGAGATGATGCCGGCCGACGCGCCGAAAGCCCAGATCCTGGTGTCCACCGGACCCGGGGGCATGACCAAGTCGGAGCTTCGCTCCGGCACGCCCTCGTTCAACCCGGCGATCGACCGCATGTTCGAGGTCCCGTTGGTCGCCGCGGCCGAACGCGGCGGCGTCGCGGGGGTCGCGGCGGGCCGCGGCAACGGCCGCCTCGTGGTGGTCGGCGACTCCATGCTTTTCGGGAATTCCGCGTTCAACAGCCCGGCCAACGTCGACTTCGCGGAACTCTCGCTGGCGTGGCTGATGGACCGCACCCAACTCCTGGCCATCGGTCCGAAGCCCATCCGCGAATACCAACTGTTCCTCACGCCGCGCCAAAACCGCACCGTGAAATGGACCCTGCTCGGACTCCTGCCCGGGTCCGTCCTCGCCCTCGGTTTCCTCGTCTGGTTCCGGCGACGCAGCTGAACGAAGCATGAACCACCGCTCGAATCTCGCCCTGTTCCTGCTCGCCGTCGCGCTCGCGGCGTACGTGTTCGTCGCCGATCGCCGCGGCGGCCACACCGTCACCGGCCGCTCGGGCGACGCCGCCATGTTCCCGTCCTTCGACGTGGCCTCGCTCGGCGCGGTCGAGTTGGCGCGCAGCAATTCCATCATCCGGGTGGAACGGACCAACAACGCCTGGACCCTGCGGCTCCCCGTCAACTATCCCGCGCAGTCGCTGAGCGTCGACCGCCTCCTCGAACACGTCGCCCGCATGGTGCCCGCGGGCTACGTCGGCGTCCGCGACGTCGCCGCGCAACCGGACGGGCTCGCGGCGTTCGGGCTCGCGCCGCCGGTCGCCACGCTCACCCTCGTCGGACGCGACCAACCGACCATCCTGCGGGTCGGCGGCAACACCCCCGTGGCCGGCCGCCTGTACGTCCAGTTGGTCGGCACCGACGGCGTGTTCGTGGTCGACGCCGCGCTGCTCGGCCTGCTGCCGTCGTCGCCCGACGACTGGCGGGACCGGGGATTGATCGATCTGGCGGGGCGAACGTTCGACCGGGTGTCGCTGGCGGCGGCGGGACGGACGGTGTTCGAGGCGGTGAAGGATCCGGCGGGGCGCTGGCAATTGCGGCAACCGCTCTCGGCACGGGCCGACGGCGAGCGGTTGGAGGCATTGGTCGGCCAACTCCAGCAGGTGCGCGTGTCGGGCTTCGTCTCGGACGCCCCCATCGTGGACCGGGCCAGCCTCGGGCTGCAGCCACCCGCCTTCGAACTGGGCGTGGGGTCCGGAACCAACGAACTCGCGCGCCTCGAGGTCGGCGGTTCCCCGACCAACGCGCCCCAGCACCGCTACGTGCGCCGCCTCGCCCACACCAACGTCGTCCTGGTCGACGCCCAGTTCCTCGCCGCGCTCGAACGACCGTTGCAGGACTTCCGCGACCCGCGCCTCGTCGGCCCCCTCGACGGGATCACCCGCATCGAGCGCACCGGCACCGGGGGATTCGCGGCGGCCTTGGAGGGCACGAACTGGTGGGTGACGGCACCGCGTCGCTTTCCCGCGAGCGCCGCGATGGTCCGACTGTTCCTCGACCAGATCCAGAGCCTGGAAATCGAGCAGTTCGTGAACGACGTGGTGGCCGATCCGAAAACCTACGGGCTCGACCGGCCGGCGCGCGAATTCGTGCTCGGACACGGGACCAACACCCTGGTGCGGGTGCAATTGGGCGGGCCGGCCAGCGCCAACGGCGCGCTCCTGTTCGCGCGCCGGACCGACGAGTCCAGCGTCTACGCGGTGCCCCGGACCATCCTCATCAACCTCGAGTCCGCCGGACAACTCCGCGACTGGAGTTTCGCCGCCACCAACGTGGCCGCCGTCGACATCGTGCAGCAGGGACGCCTGCGCCGCCTCGTGCGGTCGCCTTCGGGTTGGCAGGCGGCGGCGGGCGCATCCGCGGGCCTCGTCCCGGATGCCATCGAGGAAACCCTGCACCGTCTGGGCCGGTGGGAATCGACGCGCTACGCGGTCACCGACGAGGCGGCGATGACCAAGGCCGGCCGGTTCGGCGAGACCGCGCACGAGGCGACCCTGAGCCTCGACGGCGGCCTGTCCGTTCGCGTGCTGCGCCTGCGTTTCGGCGCCACCCTCGGTGCAAACCGTCTGGTCCTCGCGTATTTCGACAACGACCCGACGCCGCTCCGGCTGGAAATGCCGGAGGATTTGTACGGCGCCGTCGCGCGCGATCTCGCGGCCCCCTAGGCACCGCTTCCATGACGGCGCCCAACAATGCGAGGCAACGGAGGCATGGGCCGGTCCGCCGCACCTTCCGATGGTGCCGGCGCCTCGTGCTGTCGCTGTTCCTGCTGGCCGCGACCGCCGTCCTTTACCTCAACCAGATCGGCCTCCCGGAATTCGCGAAACGCCCGCTGCTCGCCCAGTTGCGCGACCGCGGCCTCGACCTCGATTTCAGCCGCATCCGGCTCCGCTTCGGCCGCGGCGTGGTGGTGGAACACGTCAACCTCTCGCGCCGCGGCGAGGCCGCCGGCGAGAAATTCCACGCCGAGGAACTCCAACTCCGGCTCCGTTGGTCCTCCCTCCTCGAACTCCGCGCCCCAGAGATCGTCGCTTTCACGCTCCGCGACGGCAGCATCCTCCTGCCCCTCGCCGACGAACCCGGCCGCCCGCCCTTCCCGCTCGCCATCGACCACGTCTACGCCCGCATCCGCTTTGCCGGCCCCGAGCACTGGGAAATCGAATCGCTCGACGCCCATTCCCAGGGCGGATCGCTGCACGCCCACGGCACGCTGACCAACGTGTCCGTCCTGCGCTCGTCCCGCCCGCGCCCCACCCCGGCCGTCGCCGGCACCGCCTGGAAGCGGGCCTTGCTCCAGACCGTGCGCCTCCTCGATCGCACCCACTTCGATTCCCCGCCGGACCTCGGCGTCGGTTTCGTCGTCGACCTCCGCGATCCCGCGTTGTCCGCCGGCGACCTGCGCCTGCGTGCCGCCGCCGCCAGCAACGAATGGGGTCGCCTCGACGGCGTCACCCTGCGCGTCGACGTGCCCCGGACCGTCGGCACGAACGCGCTGCACCAGGCCGACCTGCGGCTCGCCGCGACCCGCGTGGTCACCCCCTGGGCCGATGTCTCCGGCTTCGATTGGAACGCGCGCGCGATCCAATGGACGTCCGCCGGGATGCCCGAACGGCTCGAATGGACCCTCGGTTGCCAGGCCGTCGAGACGCCGTGGACCGGCGCCGCCTCCGCGAGGGCTTCCGGCCGCTCGGACCGCGTGCGACTGCCGGCGGGCGAGTCCGCCCCATGGGGCCTGCCCGCCGCGACCGGTTGGGCACGCGCAACGCCCGCCACCAACGGCTATGCGTCCACCGTGCATCTGGAACTCCACCGTCCGGCGCTCCATCTCGCGCAGGCCGCCGCCGCCGCGGAATCCCTCGCGGTCGATCTCGACGGATTCCACGACCTTGCGGGCTGGAGAAACCTCGGGCTCCGACTCTCTGCCGTCGGCGCCACCTCGCGCTGGGCGAGCGTCGCGTCGGCAACGCTCGCGGTGTCGCTGTCGCCGCGCACCCGGGGACCGGCGACCGACGCCGCGTGGGGACCCTGGGCCCGATGGACGGCCCTGCGGGGCACCGCGGGGCTCGCCGCCACGAACCTGTCGGTTCCCCGCCTGTCGTTGGCCCGCGTTTCCGGGAACATCGCGTGGAACGCGCCCGCGCTCTCGCTGACCAACCTCGAGGTCCGCCTCGGCGAGGGCACCGCCCGGGGCGACGCCCGGCTCGACGTCGCCGACCGGCGCGCGTCGGTGCGGGGATTGGCGATGGTGGACGCGCACCGGATCGAACCGTTGTTGACGACGAACGCGGCGCGCTGGCTGCGGCAGTTCGCCTGGCCGTCCGACGCGCCGCCCCGGTTGGAAGGCGATGTCGCCGTGTTGTTGCCCTCCTGGACCAACCGCCAGCCCGACTGGCGCGGCGAGGTGCTGCCGACGCTCACGCTCGCCGCCGACGTATCCGCGACCAACGCCGGGTTCCGCGGGCTCATGGCCGATACCGCCCACGGAAGGGTCGCCCTGACCAACCGGGTCTGGAGTGTCCGCGGCATGGATATCCACCGGCCGGACGGCACGCTGGCTTTCGATTACGACGGCAGCGAGCTGACCAAGGACTATCACTTCCGCCTGCGCGCCGTGCTGAGCCCATTGATCGCGCTGCCCCTGCTCGACGAGGACCTCCGGGGCAAGGTCGCCGGCCAGTTCTCCCTCGGCCCGCCCCCCCGCATCGAGGGCGACGTCTGGGGCCGATGGCTGGCGCCCGAACGCACCGGACTCGACCTCCACATCGTCGCCACGAATTTCGTCGTGCGCGGCGAACCGGTGGAGTGGGCCGACGGCCACGCGTCCTTCACCAATCTCTTCATCGCGTTCCGCGACGTGCACGCACGGTCCGCCGGCAAGGTCCATGTGCCCGGGGCTTCCTACGACATCCGGCGCCGGTTGATCACCTTCACGAACACCACGAGTTCGGTCCCGGTCCAGCGCGTGGCACGGGTGATCGGCCCAAAAATCACCCGGACCCTGTCGGCCTACCGTTTCACGAATCCCCCCGCGGTGTGGCTCGAAGGGGCGGTCGGCGTCCAGGGTCCCCAACCCAACGACCTGCGGCTCGACGTCCGCGCCGGGGACTTCTCCTGGTGGCGCCTGCACGGGACGAACGTCACGGGCAAGTTGCACCTGAAAGGGGAAACGATCGCCATCGACGGGCTGCGCGGCGCGTTCCACGGCGGTGACGTCGATGCCAACCTGTTCTTCGACTGGGCCAACACCAACGATGTCCGGTTCCACCTCGATGTCGCCGCGACGAACATCGCCCTGCCGGACTTGTTGCGGGCGACGGCCCTCGCGACGAACCGGATGGAAGGGCGGTTGACCGGACGCGTCGCCATCTTCGACTCGCGCCTCGACGAACCCCCTACCTATGCCGGCCGTGGCTGGCTGCGCATCGAGGACGGCTATCTTTGGGGCCTCCCGGTGTTCGGCTTGTTCTCGCCCGTCTTCGACGCGGTGTCGCCGGGCCTCGGGCAAACCCGCTTCACCGACGGATCCGCCACCTTCGGCGCGACCAACGGACTCGTGACCACCCGCGACATGCAGATGCGCTCGGCCACCATGCGGCTCCAGTATCGCGGGACGATCGACACGACCGGAAAGCTGGACGCCACCATGGAGGCGGAACTTTTCCGGGACATGCCGTTGATCGGGCGCCTGCTCCAGCTCGCACTCACGCCGGTCACCAAGCTGATGGAATACCGTGTCCGCGGCACGGTGATGAAGCCGGAGGCGGATCCGCGCTACCTGCCCCGCGTCCTGATCGCGGTGCTCCGGCCGATCGCGACCCTGAAGAGCCTTTTGCCGAGCGACGACAAACCGGCATCCGCGGAACCGACGTCGACCAACCCGCCGCCGGCCGCGCCCCAACCGCCGCCGCCGGTTCCCCGGAAACCCTAGGCAGCCTCCGGGCGTCATGGGGCCAACCGTCCCCAACCCGCCGGAACTTTATTTCGAAACCTTCGTCCGCAGGTGCGCGTCCGCGAACTCCATGAAGACCCGCCAATCGCCGGCGGTCATCGAGTGGCGCCCCGGCCGGATGTAGTAACCCAGACGCCCCTTCGACAGCACGCCCAACGCCGGCATCCGGTCGGTTCCCACCCCTCCGGCGCCGAGCAACCGGTACACCGGCTCGGCTCCCTTCAGCACCTCGAACTGCCCGGCCGGATTCGCCCATTGGTCTTCCTCCGCGTTCGACAACAGCACGGGACGCGGCGCCATCAATGCCACCAGCGCGTTCTGGTCGAACGGCAACCGCTCGGGCTGCCGGTTGAAGCGCTTGAACTCCGCGTTGAACCAATGCGGGAACGAGGTGTTGATCCGCTCCACCGATTCCCCGACACGACCCCGGCTCGGTGCCGTGCCGCCGCAACCGGCCTGGTGCGGGATCGCCAGCGCGATGCGTTCGTCGAACGCCGCCGCCAGCAGCGCCGTCTTGCCGTTGCGCGAATGTCCCACGGCCGCCACCCGCTTCGCGTCGATCGCCGGATCCGTCCCCAGATAATCCATCGCCCGGTGGAATCCCCACGCCCATGCCGCGATCGTCCCGCGGTCGCGCGCTTCCATCGGCCGCCCCTGCGACCGTGCCCACCACGCCAGGACACCGTCGGAAACGTCTCCGCGGTCGGAATCGATGTCGTTGCTGCAAAACGTCGCCAGCGCATAGCCATGCCGGAGGATTTCCTCCACCGGCCAGTCCCCTTGCTGGCCGCCGCTGCCCGCCTCGCTCGCATGGCCGTCGGCGCAACCCTTGCAGGATTTGTAGGTCCAACCCCGGGCCACCGGCACCCGGGGATCCGCGGTGATCTGGTGGTTGCCGCAGAAATTCATGGCAAGGAACGCGGGAACGCGCCCCTTGGCCCCGTTCGGCACCACCACCATCAGGTCGATCGACGGTGCATCCGGTCCGCCGAACTCGATCTTCACCACCCGCAGCGTGCCGAGGCCGCCCAGAAAATCGGGATGGGACGCCACGGTCCTGAACCTCAGGTCCCGGGGTTTCGGGGGCATCTCGCCGTACATGTAATGCGCGAACAGGGCCTTCAGTTCCGGCCGGCGGCGGTGTTCCCATTCCCGGCGCGACGCGACGGTCTTTCCCGACCGGAGCACCAGCGGGTCCGGCAAGTCCGCCCGCGCGGCGATCGATTCCGGTTCGGGCCAGACTTCGGGCGACGCGGCGAGGAGGCACGGCACGAGCGCGGCAAAGGCGACGAGTCGGGAGAACATGGGGACAGGTTGCCCTTCGGGCGCGAGGCCGGCCAGCCTTCCGATGGCCTTGGGGACGGGTTGAAGTCGGGACAGATACCTGCCGACCCATCTTGCTCTTCCGGCAATCGATGGGAGGCTTCGGCGCCATGGACCCGATGCCTGCTCCCGAGATTCGCGCCGCGATGGCCAAACTCGATGCATGGCACCGGCGGGGAAGCCTCATCCATCGCGAGTACACCTTCGGGGATTTCCCGCTGGCCATCGCGTTCGTGAACGCGGTCGCCGCCGCCGCCGAGTCCGCCCTCCACCACCCGGACATCGACATCCGCTGGAACCGGGTCCGGCTCGCGCTGACCACGCACGATGCGGGGGGACTGACCGAACTGGATTTCGTCCTCGCGGCCCGCTGCGACGCGCTGGCGAAGCCGGGTTCTAGCGTGTCCCGTCGTGCCCCCGGCCCGCGACCTGCCGGTAAAACTCCAGGCCGCGGCGCGCGACGGCGTCCCAGGTGAAATTGGCCCGGGCGTGCGCGAGTGCGGCGACGCCCATGCGGGCGGCCAGTCCGGGTTCGCCCAGCAACCGTTCCAGCGCGGCCCGCAGCGCGGCCCGGTCCCGCGGCGGCACCACGAAGCCCGTCCTGCCGTCGTCCACCAACTCCGGCAGGCTCGTGGTCCGCGTGACGATCACCGGCTTGCCCGCGGCCTGGGCCTCGATCGCCACCAGTCCGAGCAATTCGGACCGGTCCTCCGCCCCGTTGTCCCCCGGCAACGACGGCTGCAACACCACGTTGGCACCGGCGTATTGCCGCGCGACTTCCGCGTCGTCGGCATCGGTCACGAAGCGCACGTTTTTTCCCGTGGCCGCGGCGCGCAACGACTCGAAATAGGCCGGGTCGTAAGGCCGCCCCACCACCCGCAACTCGCGTCCGTCGGGCAACGCCTCGATCACCTCGCGCACGCCCTTGTGCGGCAGGAGCCGGCCCACGAACAGCGCGTAGCCCCCGAACGACCCGGGATCGACCGACGTGGCCAGATGACGGGCGCCGCCGAGGAGGACCGTGTGTTCGCCGGGCCAACCCGCGAACAGTCGGCTGGCGTAGGCCGAGAGGTGGGCATGGCCGTGCACCCGTCGGTAGGGATTCAGCCGGAGCGCCAGACGGGTGAGATAGGTGCCCACGCACCGCCCGCCGCCGCCGACATCGGTCAACACCACCGTCTGGCCCCGCAATGCCGCGCCCAGCAGCAGGCCGTCCGAGACCGGCGAAGGAAAACACATCACGTGCAGCACGTCGTACCCGGCCAGCGCCCGCCAGGTTGCCCGGGTGAAGGGCGGCACCAACGGCGAAAAGAACCGGCGCGTCGGCAGCACGCGCGACGGCGGCGAGCCGTCCGGGGGCGGACCCACCTCGCGCGCCAGCAACAATTGCTCCGCGGGCGTCATGCGGGCGAGGGCCCGCGTGTATTCGGCGGCGTAGCGTTCGCCCCCGCCGATCGTGCGGTTCTCCATCTCGCACGAGGCGGGGAGGACGAGCACGCGCGGCTTCCAACCGGGCGCCGCGCCGGCGTTGGAGGAATTCCCGTCGCTCACGGCGCCTTGAGGAAAAAGCCGCGCTGTTTCTCGCTGATCGCCATGCCCAGACGATCCATCACCGCCATCATGTCCTCCCACACCAACCGCTTCACGGACAGGGCCTGGTTCCGGAGCAGGTAGGCCGGATGATAGGTCACCATCACCGGGATCCCCCGGAAATCGAGCCACGAGCCCCGCAACCGCGTCACGCCGGCGTCGGTCTTCCCGAACAGTCCCTCGATCGCCGTAGCCCCGAGCGCCACCATCGCCCGCGGCTGGATCAGGTCGATCTGCTCCTCGAGGTACGGGATGCAGGTGGCCATCTCCTGCGGCGTGGGCTTGCGGTTGCCCGCGGTCTGGCCCGGGGTGTCCGGCCGGCACTTCAGGATGTTCGCGATGTAAACCGTCTCCCGGCTGAGTCCCATCGCGACGATGATCTTCGTCAACAATTGGCCGGCCATTCCGACGAACGGTTCCCCCCGCAGGTCTTCGTCCGCCCCCGGGGCTTCCCCGATGAAGATCAGGGGCGATTCCGGATCGCCGACGCCGAAGACCACTTGGGTGCGGCTGGCGACCAGATTGGGACAGCGGGTGCAGGCGAGCACCCGGAGGCGAAGTTCCTCGAATGCCGCCTTCCGTGCCGCGGGCTCGAGCTTCGGACGCTGCACCGCCGGGCCGCGCGTCACGACGGGGACCGCCACCGCGGGACTGGGCCGCGCGGGCGCGGCGGAAGTTCGGATGGCGGCCGACGGAGCCGGGGCCGCGCGAACCGCAGCCTGCGGCGCCGCGGCGCGGGCCGAACGCGACAGCGCCGACAAGGTTTCGGCCTTCACGGGGACAAACCCGACGCCCTGTGATTGCAGGGACTCGAGATGCCGGATCGTCGCGTCGAGCAAACGGCGGTAATCGTCGCTGGCCATGTGGGCCGAAGCTTGGTCGCAAGGATGGGAGTGGGGAAGCGGGAAGAACGGCGCTCCGCGCGGGGGACCGTCGCGGCCTGTCTTCCGCGCGCAGCGCCTTCGGACTGCGGTGGCGTCGCCGACGCTCCTTCCTCCGAACCCCGTCGTGCGCCCCGGGCAAAGCAAACGGCCCCCGGGATTGCCGGGGGCCGTTGCCGTTGGATCCCGCGCGGGATCGAATCGGACTCGCTCCGGCGAGGTCAGTTCAGCGCCGCGCCGGCGGGAACCTCGTGGATGGTGTGCTGGATCTCCTGGCTCACCTTCGTGCCATCCTTCGCGACGATGTCCCACTTGATGGCCTGCTGCATCACCGGGCGGATGTCCTCGACCTTCAGCACGACGGTCTTGCCGTCGGCGGAGAGTTTCGCGCCGGTGATGTTGATCGGTTCGCGCCCTTTCTTCGACGGGTCCTTCACCTGCATCTCGGGCGACCCGTAATTGTCGCTGCGGATGTAATTCCAGCGCTTGCCGCTCCAATTCTGGATGTCCTCGACGGACGCCTTGTCCAGCGGTTGGGAGAACGACAGTTCGACGCCGCCGTTGACCACCTTGAGGCCGGACACCGAATAGACCGGCTTCTTGGTGTACCGGACCCGGTCGAAGCCGGTGATGCGCGCGGCGTTCGACTGCCACTCGCTGAGGCCGGCGACGTACAACTGGCCGTCCTTGGGATGGAACCGCGCGCGCATCACGGACGACGTGAATTTCAGCGGGAACTTGACCACGCCCGCCTGCTGGCGGCCGCTGGAGATGTTCTGCCGCATCACCAGGTAGAGGCTCGATTTGCCATAGGACTCATGGAGCATCTCGCCCTTGAACGGCCCCCACTGGTCGCTCGTCACCCAGATCTGGCCGCCGCCCGAATTGTCGTAGTCGCCGTGCGACATCCACGCGATGGGCGGCGCGAATTTCTCGGCCGTCTCCTTCGGGGTGAGCTTGTTGACGACGCCGTGGAAGGTTTTGCCGTCGACCCAGTTGATGGGCGTCGTCGGCACCCAGGTGCCCTCGTTGTCCGAGGTGGTGACCTGTCCGTCGGCCCGGACGCCGATGCCGTTCGGCGCGCGCAGGCCGCGGGCGACGATCTCGAACTTCTTCCCGTCGGGGCTGACCTTGAAAAGGCAACCCGCGTGCGAGCACACGCTGCCGTTGCCCTGCGACGCCTTCTGGTCGCCGAAGCCGCGGCCACCGCCGTTCACCGGGTTGGCCTTGGCGAAATAGAAATTGCCGGCGGCGTCCGCCTGGAGGTCGAACACGAACTCGTGGAAACCCTCGGTCGACATGACGTCGTTGTTGAAGTTCTCGTAGAAGTCCGCTTCGCCGTCGTTGTTCACGTCCCGGAGACGCGTGATGCCGTCGCGGCCCGACACGTAGACGACGTCGTTGACGATCTCGATGCCGAGCGACTCGTACAGGCCCGACGCGAACCGACGCCACTCGAGCCGCTCGAGCGTGTCGTCGATGCCGGAGACGACCCACACGTCGCCGTCGTGGGTGCAGAGCGCGGCGCGTTTGCCGTCCGCGAAGAACGCAAGGCCGCCGAAGCGGACCCGGCGGCTCCAGGGATTCCGGTCCTTTTCCGGCGCCGTGAGGACATCGGTGACGTAGGCCCCGTCCGGGGTGGAAGAAGTGTTGAGCTGTCCCTTGAGGATGACGGGCTGCGGCCAGTGGGGCGCGGAGCCCTTGGCGAATTCCTTGAAGCGGACCGGCTCGGCGGCGGCCGCGGCGAAGGCGGTGCCCCCGTTGTCGTCGCCGCGCACGATGGTGACCTTGAAGGTGCCGGCATGGGTGCCCTTGGCAAACTGCAGGCTCACGCGACCGTCCTCGACCTTGAGCGCGGCGCCCTTGGGCAAACCGCTGGCGGCGATCCGCGTGGTCTTGCCGTCGGAGACCAGTTTGACCGTCGTGCCCTCGACGGACGGCTCCGCGCCCGCGACGTCCGCGATCAGGATCGAGAAAGCTTCCGGGGTCTTCTGGCTCTTGAACACCACGCCCGACCGTGGCGGATCCAGGCGGATGGCCCGGACGAATCCGGTCTCTCCCGCCACCGGCACCGTGCCCGGTTGCTCGTAGACCTTCGTGCCGCGGACCGTGTAGGCCAGCGTGACATCCATGCCGTTCACGTACAGGCCGTCCCAACGGCCGACTTCCTTGGCGATCGGTCCGAACGGTTCCTTGCGCGTGTCGACGAACTTGCCGTCGGCGCCCGCGACGCCCGGCACCACGGCGGTGCCGAACTTCTGGTCGCCCGCGATCGCCGGGTGATGCCCGTGCGCGCCGTCGAATGCGACGCCGTGGGTGGTGATGTAGCCGCCCGTCCAACCGGCCGCGAACCGCAGCAAATCGGTGTCGAACAACACCGCCGCGTCCGGTCCCAACCGGATCGCAAGACCCTTCATCGCCACGTTGTTCGCGGGGAACTTCGCGTTTATGCAGGCGCCTTGGAACGGAAAATCCTTTTGCAGGAGATCCTCGCGGATCTTGTCCTCGGCCCGAAGCGGGGCCGCCCAAACCGTGCCGGCGACGGCCAACAAGGCCATCCCGCGTTTCCAGTCCAACCGTTGTGCTTGCATGTCCGTGTATCCTCTACCGAAGCCGCGCCGGCCCGCCAGTGGCAATCCATGGATGGACGCCGAAAACATCCCGGCGGACGGCGCGCGACCGCGGATGGACTGGACGCGGGATCTCCGGATTCAAAGGTCG
>WBXI01000004.1 GCA_008933025.1 Verrucomicrobiota bacterium | reverse complement strand
TGCGGACCACCACGAACCGGAGCGGAGGAATCCAGGGCGGCATCGCGAACGGCGAGACGATTTATTTCCGGGTGGCGTTCAAGCCGGTGGCGACGGTGATGCACGAACAGGACACGGTGGACGTGGAGTACCGGGACACGACGTTGAAAGGGCGCGGGCGCCATGATCCGTGCGTGCTGCCGCGGGCGGTGCCGATGGTGGAGGCGATGACGGCGCTGGTGTTGGCGGACCACGCGATGCGTCATGCGGCCCAGTGCGGGGCGTAGCGGGCGCCGGCCAAAGGGTTTGGGGACGGGGAGCGGGACGCGCCGCGGTGATCCGCGGACGACGCGGATATCGCGGGCGCCATCATGGACGCGGCGCCTTTCGTCCCGCGGATTTCAGGGGCCGGGAATCTTCCCGGCAACACGCGGGCATCCCGGGCGCGGATCGGTCTTCCCTCCGCGGATGCACGGGCATGGCGGGCCGCGTTCCGACGGGGCGCGGGCGGCGTCAGGCGCGGGCGACGGCGAGCAGGCTTTGCCCGAACGGCGGGCGGAACAGGGTGCGCTCGGACCAGTGGACGGGCGGGAACACGACGCGGTCGAAGAAGCGGACGGCCCCGATGTCGAAGCCGCGCTGTTGGCGGACGCGGAAGTTGAGCCACCAGGCGAAGTAGCCGACCCAGTTGAAGTAGCAGAGGCGCTCCACCGTGAACCCGGCCTCGACGAGGATGCGGTTCAGGCCGGGCTTGGTGTAGCGGCGGAAGTGGCCGAAATCGGCGTCGATGGGGGCGTAGATCTCGGGGCGGGCGGGAACGAAGATGCAGGCGCGGCCGTGGCGTTCGCGCAGGAGGCCGTGCCACGCCTTGAGTTCGGCGGCGTCCGCCTCGATGTGCTCGAGGACGTTGACGCTGACCAGGGCTTCCCAACCGGTGCGCTCGGGAACGTCGGCGACGATGCCCTTGACGAGGCGGGTGCCGGGATTGTTGGCGGCGAAGCCCGCGTGGAAGCGCGGGTCGGGTTCGACGGCGACGACCTCGCCGACGCCGGGAATGGCGCGGAACTCGCGGGTCATCTGGCCCACGCCCGCCCCGATTTCGAGGACTTGGCCCCGAAGGAAGGGGGCGAACTCGCGGGCGAGGGCCGCCCGGTAGTTTTTCGCCTCGTTGAGCGCGGCGAATTCGAAGTCGGCGGTGGTGCCGGCGGCATTGACCTCGGGAGGTTGCATCAGTCGAAAACGTTGTACTTCACGATGCACCGGATGGCGCTGAAGCCATCCTTCCAACCGATCTTCTTCCCCTCGGCATAGGTGCGGCCGTAGTAGCTGATGGGGACCTCGAAGACACGGACGCCGAGGCGGGCGACCTTGGCGGTGATTTCCGGCTCGAATCCGAAACGGTTCTCCTTCAGGTGGAGCTTTGGGATGACCTCCCGCCGGAAAGCCTTGTAGCAGGTTTCCATGTCGGTCAGCCAAAGGTTGGTGAAAATGTTGGAAAGGGTGGTGAGCACCTTGTTGCCCACCGAGTGCCAGTAATAGAGGACGCGGCGGGGTCCGCCGGCGAACCGGGAGCCGAACACCACGTCGGCCCGGTCGGTGATGAGCGGGCCCAGGATGACGTGGTATTCGCGCGGGTCGTACTCGAGATCCGCGTCCTGGATGATGGCGTAGGGCGCGGTGGCTTTCGACAGGCCGGTCCGCAGTGCCGCGCCTTTTCCCTGGTTGACCTCGTGCCGGAAGGCGCGCACCCGGCTGTCGCGGGTGGTCCATGCCTCGAGACGTTTCCAGGTTCCGTCGCGGGAACAGTCGTCGACGATGATCAGTTCCTGCACCGGTCTTTGTTCCAGCACGAGGGCCACGATGCGGTCGATGCTGTTCTCCTCGTTGTATGCCGGCATGACGACCGCGAGGCATGGCGGGCACTCCGCGTTGCTCGCGGGATTGGCGGCCGTTGGCTTGGGCTCGGTGCTGGTTGGGCTCATGGATCGGGACGCGGTGCTCTATGCGGCCGAAAACCATTCCGGCCGACGCGGGGCGACCGTACCGGCGCCTTGGCTGTCGACCAACCGAGAAATGCTGGCGCCCCGTGGCCCGTGCCGGGCGGTTCCCGCGAAACGAGCGCTTCCATCGAATCTCCAAACCCGTTCTGCTCCGATGATACGCATGCGGATCAAATGCCCATGGGCGCGGCGCGCCGTCTTCGCGGGGGTTCCCGCGCTGGTCCTTGCCCTCGGGGGCGGGTGCAAGCCCGGGGAGGCGCCGCCGGCGCCGCCCCGCGAATCCTCGGCCTCCACGCCCGTTCCCATCACCGTGGCCACCGCGGTGTCGGCCCCCGTCGACCGCACGTTGCCCGTGGTCGGCACCCTGTTCGCCAAGGACGAGGCCACCGTCGCGGCCGAGGTCGAGGGCAAGCTCGAGAAGACGATGGCCGAATTCGGCGACCGCCTCCGGCAGGACCAACCGGTCGCGCTCGTCGACACCGATTCCTACACGGCGCTCGCCGCGCAGGCCTCGGCCCGGGTCGCCCAGGCCCGTGCCGCCGCCGTCAGCGCCGGCCGCGATCTCGGCCGCCAGGTGGAGTTGCGCCGCACCGGCATCGCGTCGCCCGCCGACCACGACGCCGCGGTCGCCAACGCCGACCAATCCCGCGCCGCGCTCAAGGCGGCCGAGGCCGCGGAGACGGTGGCGCGCCTGAACGTGGAACGTTCCCGGGTGCGGGCGCCGTTCGACGCCGCCGTGGCCGAACGCATCGCCGGCGCGGGCGACTACGTGAAACCGGGCACCCCGTTGTTCCGCATCGTGAACGACGACGTCCTCAAGTTCATCGTGCAGGCGCCGGAATCCCACGCGCCGAACGTCCGCAAGGACCTGCCGGTGGTGTTCACGGTGGATGCCTACCCGGCGCGGTCGTTCGAGGGACGCGTCTTTCTGGTCAGCCCGCAGGTCAACGCGGCGACGCGGATGTTCGCGTTCGGCGCGTTGGTGCCGAACGCGGACCACGCGTTGAAGGCGGGAACCTTCGCGCGTGGCGAGCTCATCCTCGAGCCTGCCGTTCCCACCGTCTTCGTTCCCCTGGAGTCCGTGTTCTCTTCCTCGGGGATTTCGCGCGTGTTCGTGGTGACCAACGACGTCGCCCGTCTCCGCGGGATCGTGCCGGGGCGCGTGCGGGACGGCCGCCAGGAAATCCTCGGGGGCGTCGCCGCCGGCGAGGTGGTGGCCACGTCCGGATTGAGCAAGCTGCGCGACGGCCAACCCGTCGTCCTTCGCGTTCCCTCGCCATGAAGCCCGCCAAGACCGGCCCGGGCGGCCCCGCGGGAGGCGGACTCGGCATCGCGGACCTTTGCATCCGCAAGCCGGTGTTCGCCACGATGATCAACCTGCTGCTCGTGGTGATGGGTTGGTTCGCGTTCCGCGAACTCGGCGTCGACCAGTTGCCCAACGTCGAGTTGCCCATCGTCACCGTCACCACCACGCTCCGCGGCGCCTCGCCCGAGGAGGTGGAGACCGGCGTCACCAAGCCCCTCGAGGAAATCATCAACACCGTTCCCGGCGTCGAGGAACTCGGCTCGTCCAGCCGGGAGGGCGTGTCGTCGATCAACATCCAGTTCGTCCTCGAGAAGAACCGCGACGTCGCCGCCCAGGACGTGCGCGACAAGGTCAACACGGTGCTTTCCCGGCTCCCGCCGGGTGCCGAACCGCCGATCATCGACAAATTCGACGTCGATGCCTCGCCGGTCCTGACCATCGCCGTTTCCGCCCCGCGCGACCTCAAGGAGATCACCTTCCTTGCCGACAAACTGCTCAAGCAGAACCTCGAGACGGTGCCGGACGTCGGCGCGGTCAACCTGGTCGGCACCCGCACCCGCGCGGTCGAGGTGATCGTCGACGACGCGTTGCTGCGCGCGCGCCAGTTGACCGTCGCGGACGTGCGGGCGGCCCTGCAGTCCCAGAACCTCGAGATCCCCGGCGGACGCGTCGACCAAGGGGGACGCGAACTCACGTTGCGCACGCTCGGCCGGATGGGTTCGGTGGACGAGTTCCGGCGGATCATCGTCGCCAGCCCCGGGGGGCAACCGGTCCATCTGGCGGACGTCGCGCGCGTGGTCGACGGCATCGAGGAACCGCGGACGTTGTCGCGCATCAACGGGACCAACGCGGTGTCGCTGGTGGTCCGCAAACAGAGCGGGTGCAACACGGTGCGGCTCATCGAGGCGGTGAAGCGGCGCCTCGCGGAACTGCGCCCGGTCCTGCCGGCGGATTTCCAGCTCACGGTCATCCGGGACCAGTCGGTGTTCATCGAGCGCAACCTGCACGAGGTGTCGTTCCATCTCGTGCTGGGCATGGTGCTGGTGGCGATCACGGTGTTCGCGTTCCTTCACGATTGGCGGGGAACGCTCATCGCCGGCATCGCGATCCCGGCGTCGGTGGTGAGCACCTTCACACTGATGCGGGCGATGGGCTACACGCTCAACAACTCGACCATGCTGGGCCTGACCTTCTCGGTGGGCGTGGTGATCGACGACGCGATCGTGGTGCTGGAGAACATCCACCGGACCATGGAGGAACGCGGGTGCGGGCCGGTGGAGGCGGCGATGCTGGGGACGAAGGAGATCGCGCTGGCGGTGCTGGCGACGACGCTGTCGCTGGTGGTGATCTTCCTGCCGCTGGCGTTCATGAAGGGGCGGACGGGACAGTTCTTCGCGAGCTACGGGCTGACGGTGGCGTTCTCGATCCTGGTGTCGCTGTTCATCAGTTTCACGCTGACCCCGATGCTGGCGGCGCGGTTCCTCCGGCACACGGACGACCCGGCATTGCGGGAAAAGAAGGCGCGCGGGGGATGGCTGATGAAGGCGTTGGCGTCCGGGTACGACCGGATCCTCGCGTGGAGCCTGTGCCACCGGATCCCGGTGTTGCTGGCGTGCGTGGCCTGCGTGCTCTCGCTGGCATGGCTCGTCCCGCACACCAAGCTGACCTTCATGCCGCTCGACGACACGAGCGAGTTCGAGATCGGCCTCAGTCTTCCCGAAGGCACCAGTCTGTTGGCCGCCGCCGCCGTCACGGCCGAGATCGAACGCGATCTCGCCGGCCTCCGCATCGGGAAGGACCGCGTGGTCACCGACACCCTCGTGACCATCGGGCCCACCAGTGGTCGCGTGGGGAAGGGCGAGGGCGACGTGACGCAGGCGTCCATCTATTGCCGGTTGCCGCCCCTGGGCGGGCGGTATGCGCAGTGGCGGGGACAGTCGCGGGCCTGGGGACAACTGGACGCGATGGGGCGGGCGCGGCAGGTGCTGGCGCGTTATCCGGACGTCCGTTCCAGCGTTCAGGCCATCTCGGTGCTGGGCGGCGGCAGCGGACGGAATTCGGAACTCACCTTCCATCTCCTGGGTCCCGATCTCGCCCGCCTGACCGAGTACTCGGACCGGTTGGTGGAGACGCTGCGCGGCGATCCCGGGTTGGCGGACGTCGACACCACCCTCTCGAACCGGAAGCCCGAATTGCAGGTGCGCATCGACCGGGAGAAGGCCAGCCAGTTCGGGCTCCACGTCGCGGAAATCGCGTCGACGCTCCGCACCCTCGTCGGGGGGGAGATCGTCGGGTCCTACAAGGAAAACGACGACCAATACGACGTGTGGTTGCGGTCCCGCCGGTCCGGTCGGTCGACGCCGGAGGCCCTGCGCGAGGTGATGGTGCGCTCCGTGCCCGCGAACGCGACGGACCCGGCGCCCTTGGTGCAGCTTTCGAATTTCGTGCGGTTCGACGAGGCCCGGGGGCCGAACCAGATCGACCGGTTCCAACGCCAACGGCGGGTGACGGTCGGGGCCAACCTCGCGGCGTACTCGCTGGGCGAGGCGGTGGAGGCGGTGTCGCTGGAAGTGGCGCGGCTGGAATTGCCCCCGGACTACCGGGTGGTGTTCATCGGCCGGGCGAAGCAGCTGCAGGAGACCATCGCGAACTTCCTGTTGGCGTTCGCGATCTCGATGGTCTTCATGTACATGGTGCTGGCGGCGCAGTTCGAGCACTTCGTCCATCCGGTCTCGATCCTGCTGGCGGTGCCCCTGGCGCTCCCGTTCGCGCTGGGTTGGATGATCTTCCTCGGCGAACCGCTCAACATCTACGCGATCTTCGGCCTCTTCATGTTGGTCGGGATCGTGAAGAAGAACGGGATCCTGCAGGTGGACTACACCAACACGCTCCGCGCGCGGGGCATGGAGCGCGACGCGGCGATCCTCGAGGCGAACCGCGCGCGGCTGCGCCCCATCCTGATGACCACGATGCTGCTGGTGGTGTCGATGATCCCGATCGCGCTGGGCACGGGGCCGGGCAGTGGCGGCCGGGCGTCGATGGCCAAGGTGATCATCGGCGGCCAGATGCTGTGCCTGTTGCTGACGCTGTTGGTCACGCCGGTCAGTTACTCGGTGTTCGACGACTGGGGACGCGGGGTGTTCTGGCGGCGCGCCCCGCGGAACGACCCGGCATAGCAACGCTCCGGGCATCCGCGACGCGCGGGCGGGCGCAACCCGAAGCGGCGGCGGGTCGCGGACGCCCCGTCAGGTCAAACCCGGGATCGGTTCCGCGTCGTAGAGCATGTGGGGCCGGCCGGTGACGTCGTCCCACGACACGGAGCGGGACAGGCCCAGCGCCTCGTAGATGGTGGCGGCCAGGTTTTCCGGCCTTTGCGGCGCGCTCGCCGGGTAGGCGCCGATCTCGTCGCTCGAACCCACCACCGTGCCGCCCCGGACGCCGCCGCCGGCGAGAAAGACGGTCTGGCAGGCACCCCAATGGTCGCGACCCGGCAGCGCTGCGCCCGGAATGGTCGAGATTTTCGGGGTCCGCCCGAACTCGCCGCCCATCACGATCAGCGTCTCGGAGAGTTGCCCGCTGGCGTCGAGATCGTCGAGCAACGCGCTGAGGGCCCGGTCGAGCGGGGGCAGCAGGTGGTTCTTGAGGTTGGGAAATGCCGCCTCGTGCGTGTCCCAAGTCTCGTCGTTGCCCAGATTGACCTGCACGAGGCCGATGCCCACGCCGACCAATTGGCGCGCCATGAGGAGCGACCATCCGAAACTGTTGCGACCGTACCGGTCGAGTTGTTTGGCGCCGGCGGCCTCGGGATCGAACGCGTCGTGGATCGCGGGATGCGACAGCAGCGACACCGCGGCTTCCCGGTAGCGGTCGAACGGCATGTCCTCGATGGCGCCGGACAGGGCCCGGGCCTGGCTTTCGATGCCGTCGCGGAGGCCGACGCGGTCGAGGACGCGGCCGAGGGTGAGGCCGGACGGCAGCGAGAGTTCCGGCGCAAGGAACCGAAGGGCGCCGTCGGTCTGCCGGCCCTTGGCATGGTGGAAAAGGTATTCGGGGAACGCGCCGTAATGCTGGGGATGATACGGCGACATCTCGAGGAACCACGGATCCCGGTGGCGCCCGAGCAGGCCGCCGAACTGTCCCGGGAGCGTCCGGCCGGTGTTGTGGACGATTTTGTCGGGAAGGACGATCGCGGGCGGGAGGTTGTTCCGCGGGGGGACCAGCGTGCCTGCGAGGGCGGCGATGCTGGGCCAGTCGGTGGGTTTCGGCCGGTTGCCGTCGAAACCCACCGGCAGATCGCTGCGCCCGGTGAGCATGATGTGGTGCGCGGCCGAATGGTCGTTGGACGGGTGGGTGAGCGACCGGACGAGCGCCCATTTGTCGGAACGCTTGGCCAACCCAGGCAGGTGTTCGCAGATCTGGATGCCGGGCGTGCGGGTCGGGATCGGGCGGAATTCGCCGCGGATCCCCTCGGGCGCCGCGGGCTTCATGTCGAAGCTCTCCTGCTGGGCGAGGCCGCCGGAGAGGAAGATATAGATGACGGACTTGGCGCGCCGGACCGGGGCATTGGGCGCGCCCTCGGCGAGAGCCCGCAGCGCGGCGAGATGATGGGAGCCAAGCCCGAGCAGTCCGATCGCGCCGGCCTGGAGCGCTCGGCGACGGGTCACGCGGAGCCCGGGGTGGACTTCGGGGCGCGATCCATGGAGGGAATGCAGGGGCACGGGACGGTGCCTGAAAGCACATCACGGTCCGCGGCCTTGCGTCACGCCCATTTCGGATCGGCACAAACTCCTTGCGGCGACGCCCGGGGATCGGTAACGAAATCGTCCAAATGGCGAAGGCGGTCGAAAAAGCGATCGGTTGCCACTGCAATCCCTTGCCGGCGAAGCCGGTGTCCCGACTGCCATGAATCCGTTGTCCCGCCGCCTCGTGTCGCCCTGCCTGTTGTCGGCCTGGCTTTGCATCCCCGGACTCTCCGCCCAACCGCCGTTGGCGACCTGGCAGGCGGTCGGACCGGGATTCACATCGGCAGCCAACAAGCCCTTCGTGAACGAGGCCGGCCAAATGGCCTACGGCAACTCGACGAATGGCTTCAGCCTCGGTGCCGTCGGCGCGCCGGCGCAACGCAACCTGCAACCGTTCCTCGCGTCCGCGGGATTGGGATTGGACGTCGTCTACTGCGTGACCGGCGACAACCAACGGGTCGGCTACCTCGTTGCGCATGGGTTGGTCGACGACGCTCCGGGCGCTACCAAGGTGCTGGCGGCCGAGAACGGGCAGGTGCCGGGATTGCCGGACGGCGTGAAATTCAGTCCGGCGACGTTTCTCGATTCCACCGGCGCGTACCGTTACTTCGCGATGACACCTTCGGGCATCTATGTGCTGCCGACGGTGCTCAAGGGAACCGGGATCGTGGTCAGCGGTGGCAACACCATCAACGACCAAGCGGTGCTGCGGGGTCCCGCGGATGATTTCAAACCGATCGTCCGCGCGGGGAGCGCCGTTCCTGGCCTGCCTGCCGGCTACGTCTTCGCCGGCCAGGCGACCCGGCGTTTCGATGCCGTCGTCAACCGGCAGGGCGTCGCCGCGATCCGTGCCCGGGCCGTGCAGTGGAACCCGCCGTCTCCCTTCCCCCTGCAGAATGCGGAGGGGATCTGGACGCACGATCCCGCCGCCGGGTTGGTGCTCGCCGTCACCGCGGTATCCCTGGGCTCCAACCCCCTGGGCGACGTCGCGCCGGGCACCGACGGCGCGCGGTTCACGGACATCACGCTTGGGCCGTCGATCAACGACGACGGAGCCATAGCGTTCGCCGCGAACACCTTCAATTTTTCCGCGTCGCCGCCCTACCGGAGCGGCATCTGGTCCGGGCCAGTCCACGATCTCCGTCCCGTCCACCTCTTCGGGGCTCCCGTCCCCGGGCTCCCCGGGGTGACCTTCGACGTCGCCTTCAACAACGCCGGCATCAAGCTCGGGACCGGTCGGACCGTGTGTTTCACCAGCGTGCTTGCGGGCTCCGGCGTGACGGCCGCGAACAATGTCGGCGTCTTCGTCGGCACTTCCACGAACGACGTCCGCTTGTTGGCACGGCTCGGCGGGCCGGCACCCGGGCAACCGGCCGGCGTGACGTTCGCTTCGTTCCCGGGCGATGCCGTGGTGATCTTCGGGGTCAACCGCGTAGCGATCCGCGCGTTCATTGCCGGGACAGGGGTCTCGCCCGGGGTGAACGACCGGGGGCTGTGGGCAACCGACGATTTCGGGAATCTGCAATTGGTGGCGCGGATCGGGGACCAGATCGCCACCGACATCGGGGTGAAGCCGATGGGGGGCGATTTCATCCTCCAGCACGGCACCGGGCAGGATGGGTTGGCGAGCAGCGGGAATCGCGCGGGGCAACTGGGGGTGTACAACAACGGGTTCGCGAACGGGAGCTATGCCTACCTGCTGAGGGTGGGCACGGCGACGCCGTCCTCGCCGAAACTGGGCTTCGCGTTCGCCGGGGGCGTGCTGACCTTGGATTGGCCCGCGGGATATCGCCTGCAATCCAACGCCGTGGCGTCGGCCGCGGGTTGGGTGGACGTGCCGGTGAACCCGCCTTTCGCGGCCAATCCGGCGGGCTTGCCCGGTTTCTTCCGGTTGGCGAAGTGAGCGATCGGTCCCGGCGCGGAAGGGTGCCTTTGGACACGGCCTCCGCGCACGGCGCTGTGAAACCGGGCGGGGCTGCGGTGGAAGACGGGGCTGCCGGGCGAAGATCGGGTACCGGACGACCGGCCCAGTCGCAAAGCGGAGTGGGCGTCGCTGACGCTCCTACCCTCCGCACTCCACGGCGCTTCGCGCGGGGGACTCCACGCCTGTCTCCCGCGACGCCGCTGTGAGACCGGCGGTCCCCGGCTTGACGCTGGCGCGGGGCGGGCGCACGGTTCGCAAACACTCCGATTCCCCGTGCCATGAACCATTCATCCGATGCCCTGCATGGGGACCGGTCCCCCCTGCGGTCGGCGTTCACCCTGATCGAACTGCTGGTGGTGATCGCGATCATCGCCATCCTCGCCGGGATGCTGCTGCCGGCCCTGGCCAAGGCCAAGTACAAGGGGAGCCGCACGGCCTGCATCAACAACATCCGGAACCAGTACCTCGCGCAGATCATGTACGCGGACGACTTCCGGGGGAAATTCCAGCAGCACGACGACGGCAGTCCGGATTACCACCGGACGGGTGGGCGCAAGGACAGCATCGTGGACGCGATGCGGGGAAAATACCTCAATGCCACCGTGATCCTCATCTGTCCGATCACGGCGAAGTCGTTCGGCAAGCTGTGGCTGAACTATGCGAGCATGACCAATTTTGCCGACAAGAACACGCGGGACTACGGCGGTTGGGACACGACGGCCGGGAACGTCTATACGCCGTACATGTGGCTCGCCAATTTTCCCGGGATGACGTTTCCGTCGATCAGCGGGAGCACGGATCCGAACGCGGGCGACAAGGAGCCGGCATGGCCGAAGACGGCGGAGGAATGCGATTCGAGCCGGGCGTTCATCACGCACCGGGTCAGCGACAGCCCGGGTTCGGTGACCTGGGACGTCGGCCATCTGGGAAAGTTCAACGCGCCGAACGTGAACCACCTTTTCCTGGAGTTTTCCCTGGCCCCGGACCAACCGGTGGGACAGGCGGACGGCAGCACGGTGGTGCGGCCCAAGATGCAGATCAAGAAGCGCGCGATCGGCGGGCCGGGCGGCAACACGGCGTATTATTACTGAGCAGGGTCCGCGGCGCGGTCGTGGCGCGGCGGTTCAGTGAATGGCTTTTCCCGAGACGTCGGCGGCGTGCTGGCTGAACGATTTTCCACGGCCCGTGGGGGCGATGACCGAATCGATGACGCCCCGTTGGAATTCGTCCCACATCGGGGACATGTTGCGGAGCTTCTCGACGATCCGCGCGAACGTCTCGACCACGTAGTCCATGTCCTCGAGCGTGTTGGCATCGCCGAGCGTGAGGATGAGGTTGCCCTGTGCCAAGGCGTGGTCGAGACCGATGGCGGCGAGCACATGGGAGATCTTGAGCGACTTGCTGACGCAGCTCGAGCCGCTGGCCACGGCGATCCCATTCAAGTCGCAGAGCAGGAGTTGTCCCTCGCCCTCGATGAATTCGGTCGAGATGTTGAGGTTCGTGGGGATGCGGTCGGGGCCGGGGAGGGGGCCGTTGAGCTTGATGTACGGGATGCGGGACGCGAGGCCGTCCCACAAGCGCTTCTGGAGCGCGGCGGCGTGGGCCATGCGGCCGGGAAGTTTTTCGACGGCGACCTCGGCGGCCACGCCGGCGCCGACGATGGCCGGGATGTTCTCGGTGCCGGCGCGGCGGCCGCCCTCCTGCACCCCGCCGTGGATGATCGAGACCAACCGCGCCTTCTTGCTGCGGTACAGGACGCCGACGCCCTTGGGTCCGTAGAAACGGTGGGGGGAGAAACTGGCGAGCGACGCGCCGAACTCGCGGACATCGACCGGCAGCCACCCGGCGCTGGCCTCGCAGTCGACGTAGAAAGGCACGCCCTTCTCGGCGCAGATCCGGCCGATCTCGGCGACCTTCTGGATGGCGCCGATGTCGTGGTTCACGTGGTGGACGGCGACGAGGACCGTCTGCGGCGTGATGGCGGCACCGACGGCGGCGGGGTCGACGAGACCCGCGGCATCGACGGGGACGCGGGTGCAGGTCCAGCCCTGCTTTTCGAGGAACTCCACGCTGTTCATGACCGAGGGGTGCTCGGTGGCGGAGACGACGAGATGCTTCCCTTTGCGCTCGTTGGCGTAGGCGACGCCCTTGATGGCGAGGTTGGACGACTCGGTGCCGTCGGAAGTGAAGAAGATGTCCTCCTCGCTCTCGGCGTTGACGAGGGCGGCCATCTGCTGGCGGGCCTTCTTCAGTGCGTCGCGGACGCGGAGACCCGCCTGGTGGAGGGACGAAGCGTTGCCGAAATGCTCCGTGAAATACGGGCGCATGGCCTCGAAGGCCTCGGGCAGGAGCGGCGTGGCGGCCTGGTGGTCGAGATAGACTTGTCGCATGGCGTCGATGGGAAAACCGGGGGAAGAAATGGGGACGGAAAACCCCGCGTCCGGACGGTCCTTGGCCGTCGCGGCGCGGGGTGATGGCGCGCGGGGCGCGCCGATCGGCTCAGGCCGCGACGACCTCGGCCGCCGGCGCCTTGGCGGCGAGTTCCGGATGCCGGTGCAGGTAGTCCTCGAGGGCGGCCTTCAGGGCCTCTTCCGCGAGGACCGAGCAATGGATCTTCACCGGGGGCAATCCGCCGAGGGCGCTGACGACCTCCTGGTTGGTGAAGTGCATGGCCTCCTCGATGGTCCGGCCCTTGATCAGTTCGGTGGCCATGCTGGAGCTGGCGATCGCCGAGCCGCAGCCAAAGGTCTTGAAGCGCGCATCCTCGATCTTCCCGTCCTTGATGCGCAGGCTGATCTTCATGATGTCGCCGCAGGCCGCCGCGCCGACCTCGCCGATGCCATCGGCGTCCTTGAGGTCGCCCATGTTGCGCGGGTTCATGAAGTGGTCCATCACCGTCGGGTTATACAGCGTGTAGGTATCGCTCATGGCTTGGAAAGAATCGGGGTTGTGCTCCGGGAAGGGTTCGTGCGGAAAAAGGTCATGCGGGGGCGAGGGTGATCTTCGGGTGGTTCCTGCCGCGGGCCCGGTTCACCAGGGCGTTCGGGATGTGGCGACCGGCGAGGTCGGAGAGCGTCGTGGCGCGGAAAACGTCCTTCACGCGGTCCTGGGCCACCGCCAACAGGGAACACAGCGCGCAACCGCCGCTGTGCTCGCACCCGAGTTCCTCGTCGAGGCAGCGTTGCAATGCGATCGGACCCTCGATGGCCTCGATGATTTCCAGCGCCGTGATCTCCGCGGGAAGGCGCGACAGACTGAATCCGCCGCCCGAACCCCGCGCCGATTTCACAATCCCCGCCTTCGCCAGATTCTGGAAGATCTTCCCCAGGAAACTCCTTGGGATGTCCTCTTCCGCGCACAGCACGTCCACCATCACGACGTCGCCCAAGGGTCGACGGGCCAGGGCGGTCAGCCCCAGGACCCCGTATTCGGCGGCGCGTGTGATTTGCATCGTGGATCAAACCGGACGGATATCATCCGGTATGTGTCCGCAAACTACGGCGGGCCTTTGCCGAGTCAACGATGTTTTCGGACGAATTTAGTCCGGTTCGATTCGGCGGCCGGATTCCGGATCGAAACCGAGGGCGGAGGCCGGCTCGAAGCCGATCTCGCCGCGGGTTCCGGGTTCCGGCGTCCCGGGCCCGTCCCAAGCCACGCGCCACTCGGTTCCCTCGACGTCCGCGACGATCCATCCGCGCGGCACGTCGAACTCCAGACGCCGCGCGATCCCGGTCCAACCCGGGCGCGATCCCGAGCGCGACGGCCGCCACCGCGCGTGTTCCGGGCGTATCCCGAGCCGGACGCGCCGGCCGATGGTCCAGGGCCGGTCGAGAGCCCATGCCGTCGCCCCGTTGTCGGGCACGAAAAACCGTCGCCCAGCGTCCGCCCGCACGGTGCCGTCGATCCAATTGACGGCCGGGTCCCCGAAGAATCCCGCCGCGAACACGGTGGCGGGGCATTCGACGAGTTCGCGGGGCGATCCGCACTGGACCAACCGACCGCCGTCGAGCAAGGCGACGCGGTCACCCAAGACCAGGGCCTCGTGTTGGTCGTGGGTGACGTGCACCAAGGTCAGTCCGTGCCGGACGCGGAGTTCGCGGAGCAGGGACCGGAACTCCCGGCGGAGCGGCGCGTCGAGGCCGGAGAACGGTTCGTCGAGCAACAGCAGGCGGGCGCCGGCGACGAGCGCCCGCCCTATCGATACCCGTTGGGCTTCGCCGCCGGACAATTCCGCAGGGCGACGGCCGAGTTTTTCCAGAAGGCCGAGTTGGGTGGCCATCGCGCGGATCCGCGGCGCGTGTTCCGCCGTTGGGACACGCCGCAATTCGAGGGCGATGGCGAGATTGCCGGCGACCGTCCGGTGCGGCAGCAGGGCCGGGCTTTGGAAGACCATGCCCAGGCCGCGGGCCTCGGGCGGGTCGAGGGTGGCGTCGCGGCCGTCGATCCAGACCGCGCCCGAGTCGGGCGCATCCAGTCCGGCCAACAACCGGAGCAGGGTGGTCTTGCCGCTTCCGCTTGGCCCGACGACGGCCAGGTGCTCGCCTTCGGCGACGTCGATCGACACGCCGTCGAGGGCGCGGACGATGCCGTGCGAGCGGGAGAGACGATCGATGCGGAATCGGGGCACGCGGGCGGGATCAGTCGATGCGGTAGACCTCGCTGCGGCTGCGGAGGAAGAGGGCGTTGCCGACGATGGCGGGGGAAGCCATGAAGCCGTCGCCGAGTTGGTTGGCGGCGACTTTCGCGAACCGGCGTCCGGTGGCGACGACGGTGACGCGGCCTTCCTCGCTGCAGAAGTAGAGGTGTTCGCGGGTGGCGACGGGCGCGGCGGAGTAATTGCCGCCGATGCGTTCGTTCCAGACCACGGTGCCGGTCTTGGCTTCCCAGCAGGTCGCGATGCCGGTTTCGTCGATGCCGTAGAGCAGGTCGTCGAGGAGGAGGAGCGAGGGCTTCTTGGGGACGTTGCGTTTGGTGCGCCAGGCGATGGAGAGCTTGGTGGCGGCGGGCGTGGAGGCATTGGCGTCGATCACCTCGCCGTTGTTGCCGGGATGGACGGCGAGGACCTGGCCTTGCGACCAACCGGTCGGGAAGAAAACGAGTCCGTGGCCGACGACGGGACGGGTGCCGGCGGAATGACTGGTTCGTTCCTCGACGCGCCACCGTTCGCGGCCGTCGGCGGGGTCGTAGCTGTAGAAGGCTTTGGCGCCCTGGCTGAACAATTGGGTGACGCCGTCGATCGTGGCGATCTGGCAGGTCGCGAAGGCTTTCCGCCAATCGCCCTCGCTGTCCGGTTTCCCGTCCGGCCCGAGGTCCTTGTAATCGATCCCGCGTTGGGTCTTCCAGACCGTGTGGCCGTCCTTCGCGTCCAGTGCGACCAGGAACTGGTGGTCGCTACCGTCGAAGTTCAGGATGAGTTTCCCTTGGTGGAGGATCGGCGACGAGCCGGCGCCGCGGTAGTGGTTGCACTCGATGTCGCGGCGTTCCCACAGCGTGTTCCCGGACTTCGCGTCGAGACACGCGGTGCCGGGCGAGCCGAAGGTCACGTACACGCGGTTGCCCGCGAGCAGGGGCGTGGGCGAGGCCGCGGAGTTGAACTTGTGGACGAACTGCGGTTTGGCCACGCGGAACAGCGTGCGGTCGAGCAACACCTTGCCGGACGCGGCGTCGAGCGCGACGACCGACAATTCGGTGGCGTCCTCGGTCGCGGTGGCGAGCCAGACACGGCCGCCGCCGACCACGGGCGATGCCCAAGCCTTCCCGTGCACGGGCGTGTGCCAGGTGACGCGGTGGGTGTCGGAGAACGCGGTCGGGGGGTGGGCGTCGAGCGCGAGTCCGTCGCCTTGGGGGCCCCGGAACTGGGGCCATTCCTTCGGGGCGGCCGCGGCCAAGGGCGCGGCAACGAGCAGCGACACGAGGAGGAATCGGCGGTACATGGGGGAACGATACCGGGCGTTCCGGGGAATTGGAGACTGAAAAACGGCGGTCAGGCCGGCATCCTGGTGGCGTGAGGCGCGTCGTCGTCATGCTTCGTGGGGCTTGGGTTGCACGCCCGGGCCGTCCGGCCCGCGGGCCAGCGGACGCCGTCTTCCGTGGATGGATCGGCGCGGGCGTCGGTGCCTCCCGTTGGTTTGCCCTCGTCTTGGGGTTCGCCCTCGCCGGCATCGCGGGAGGCGCCGAGCCGGACGTTTTTTCCCGCGACCGCCTCCATGAGGTGCGCGTGACGCTGCCCGCGGCCGACTGGGACGCGTTGCGCGGCGAACACCCGGATTTCGTGGCACAGCTCGGGCCGTCCAGGACGAACGGCCGGCCGGCGCGCGCCTACCAAAACCACCGTGGGACGGTGGAGATCGACGGCACCGCGGTCGCGGACGTCGCCGTCCGGAAGAAGGGTTTCATCGGGTCGGTGAGCCGCACGCGGCCGTCGCTCAATTTCGAGGCCGGCGTGTACGCGGAAGGGCGGACGATCGCCGGCCTCGCGAAGCTCACCGCGAACAACAACCAGCAGGATCCCTCGGCGATCCGCCAATGCCTCGCCTACGACCTGTTCCGCGCGGCCGGCATCGCCGCGCCGCGGGCCTCGTTGGCCCGCGTGGTGGTGAACGGCGCGGATCTGGGGATCTACACCCTGGTCGAGCCCGTCGACCGCCGATTCGTGGCGCGGGAATTCGGTCCGGACGGCGGCGGGTTGTGGGAAGGCACCCTGACGGATTTCCGGCCGGAATGGCTGCGGATGTTCGAGGCGAAATCCGGGACGAGGAAACCGGCGGGCAGCGTGCTCGGCGAGGTTGCCGCCGTTTTGGCGCGGACCAATGGGCCGCCGGATCTCGAGGAACTCGGGCGCCTCGTGGATCTGGATCGCTTCGTCTCCTTCTGGGCGGCCGAGGTGTTGGTCGACCACTGGGACGGGTACGCGAACAACCTCAACAACTATTTCGTTCACCGGCGGGGATCGGACGGGCGGTTGGTGTTCGTGCCTTGGGGCGCGGATTCGTGCCTCGGCGCCCGGGGCGCCTTCGTGCCGCCGGGTGCGCCCGCCAGCGTGCGCGCGACCGGGTTCCTGCCGCGGCGACTCTACGCGGATGCCGCGTGGCGCGAGCGCTATCGGGCGCGGTTGCGCGCCTTGCTCGACATGGCGTGGAAGGAAGACGCGATCGCCGGCGAGATCTCGCGGCTCGACGCGTTGGTGGGGACGAACGTCTGGGCGGGATCCGCGGGCCGCAAGGCGGCGGTGCGGCGCACCCGCGATTTCGTCCGGGGCCGCAGGAAGGTGCTGCTGCGCGAACTCGACGCGCCGGCCATGGAATGGACGGCACCGCCGCGCGCCCTCGCGGTCCTGACGGAGTGGGGCAGGCTGACGGCGTCGTTTTCGACGACCTACCGGCGCTCGTTCCCGGTGAATTGGTTCACCAACGGGACGGTGGATCTCCGCATCGAACTCGATGGCGCGGTCCGGCCCTTCGTGCAGGCCGGGGTCGCGTCGGGTCCCGGTTTCGACGCGCGGCAAACCAACGACGTGTGGGTGACCCTGGTCGCGATGCGCGGGATCGGGGGCGTGCAGGTTCCGGCGGTATCCGTGCCGCGGTCACGGTTCGTGGCGGGTGGCGACGCGAGGGTCGGTTTCTTCGATGGCTCGGCGTTCCTGTTCGAGGGCATCCCGACCGGGCCGGCCGACGGCGGGTTCGGCTTTCTGGACGGCACCCTCCATCTCGACGAGGCGGGCGTTGCCGAGGGAGCGGCGGTGAAGGGACGGTTGGAGGCGACGGTCTGGAAGTGGAATTTCAAGCCGTAGCGCCGGCGGATTCGCGCGGGCCGTCCTTTTCGCGCGCGGATGGAAGACCGGTTTTCGCGGCTGCCACGGAGAGCGCTTCCCCCGGGGCTCATCTTGCGGGTGGCTTGGCGTCGATGGGCCCCGGAGAAAGGAATCGATGCGCCACAAAGGCACGGGTTCACGCGGTTCGGAAAGGCATTGTGGCGGCCGCCGGGACCGTGAGCCCCATCGGGTCTCCGCGCCTCCGAGGGCGATTCGCCGGAGACCTCGGGCATCGAGACGAGATCCGGCGATTGGGTTGGGACGGCATGGCGACGGGATGGCGAACGGATGAGGCGGTCTCCACCGTCCGGCAGTAACGACGGCGAGGCGCCCGAAGGTGGTGGTTGGATCCCCAATGTGGCGGGGCGCCCTTTCGCCAACCTTCCAAATCCGGCGTTGCGGGACGGCCGACGCCGACGCTAGCGTTGCACCCGGTCGGGCTTGCGAGCCCGGCATTCGTCGATGAAGCACCATCTCGACTTCGAAAAACCGATCGCGGAACTCGAGCGCAAGCTCGAGGAACTCAAGCAGCATCCCGAGACGCATTCGCTCGGGATCAGCTTCGAGGAGGAAATGCGGACGCTGGAGATCAAGCTCGGCGTGTTGAAACGGCAGGTTTACTCCGACCTGACGCCGTGGCAGCGCGTCCAGATGGCCCGCCATCCGCGCCGGCCGTACACGCTGGACTACATCCACCATGCCTTCCGGGATTTCGAGGAACTCCATGGCGACCGACTCTTCGGGGACGACCGCGCCGTGGTCGGTGGCTTTGCCTATCTGGGTGGGCAACGGGTGGTCCTGATCGGGACCCAGAAGGGGCGCGACACCAAGGAGAACATCCTGCGCAATTTCGGCTCGGCCCATCCCGAGGGGTATCGGAAGGCCCTGCGCCTGATGCGGCTCGCCGACAAGTTCGGCCTGCCGATCGTGACGCTGATCGACACGGCGGGCGCGTATCCCGGCATCGGTGCCGAGGAACGGCACATCGCCGAGGCGATCGCGGTGAACCTGCGCGAGATGATGCTGCTGCGGGTCCCGGTCGTGGCGTGCGTGATCGGCGAGGGCGGGTCCGGCGGCGCCCTGGGCATCGGCGTGGCGGACCGGGTGCTGATCCTCGAGAATTCGTACTATTCGGTGATCAGTCCGGAAGGGTGCGCGGCGATCCTTTGGAAGGACCGCAAGGCGTCGCCCCAGGCGGCGGCGGCGTTGAAGATCACGGCGACCGACCTGAAAAACCTCGGGTTGGTGGACGAGGTGGTGCCCGAACCTCTCGGTGGCGCGCACCAGGATCCGATCGCGACGGCCGTCACCCTGCGCGACACCTTGCTCCGGCACATCGCGGAATTGAGCGCGATGTCGGTCGAGGAGCGGTTGAAGACCCGCTACCAGAAGTTCCGGAACTTCGGTCACTTCACCGAACCCGCCGTGGACGCGGCCTGACGGTGTTGCCGAGGGCCCCGCGGGATGCCGGGCGGGGCATGCGCTTGCAATTCCGGCCCGGTGGTCCCGAACGGGCGGCTAACGCCGGTCCATCTCGTGCCGGACGACGATCTTGAGCGACGCCGGCGTGGGTTTCTCGGCCAGTGCGATGGCCTCGGCGGTTTGTTCCAGCGGGAATTCGTGGGTCACGAGGGCGCGGGTGTCGAGTTGGCGCCCGAACACGATCCGGGCCACCGCGCGTTGGAGCGTGAAGTCGGAGGAGTAGCTGCCGGCCAACCCCTTTTCGTCGACGCACACCGCGCCGAGATCCACGGGTGCCTCGTGGCCGCGGACGGTATGCGCAAACAACAGGACGGTGCCGCCGCCCCGGACCGCGGCCTGGGCTTGCCCGACCAACGAATCGACGGCAACCGCGAGGACGGCGGCGTCGGCCCCGCGGCCACGGGTGAGTCGATGGACTTCGTCCGGAAGATCCTTCCGGGCGGCATCAAGCGACTTCCACGCGCCAAACCGGCGGGCGAGGACCCGTCGGTTGGGGAGGAGATCGGTGGCGACGACGCGCATGCCGGCGAGCGCGAGCAGGCGGGTGAACATGAGGCCGATGGGCCCTTGGCCGGCGACGAGGACGGTGTCGCCCGGGAGCAACGGGAGTTGGCGGACGGCCTTGAGGACGGTGTTGACGGGTTCGAGCATCGCGCCTTCGGAGAAGGTGTTGGCGCCTGGGATGCGCACGATGCCGGGGAGGCAGAACGGCAGGACGCGGACGAACTCGGCGTAGCCGCCGCCGGCGGGTTCGAAGCCGGCGGTGATGCCGGTGCGTTTGTAGGTGGGGCACTGAGCGAAGGCCCGGTGGCGGCAGAAATGGCACTCCATGCAGGGCACGTGGTGGTGGAGTCCGACGCGGGCGCCGACGCGGAAGCCCCGCACGCGGGCGCCGACGCGGACGATGGTGCCCGCGGTCTCGTGCCCGAACACGCGGGGCGGCGCCACGGTGCCCTGGACGATCTTCTTGATGTCGGTTGGGCACACGCCGCAGGCGGCGACGCGGACGAGAATCTCGTTGGAAGCGATGCGCGGGACGGGGAGGGTTTCGACGCGGAGGTCGCGGACGCCGCGATAGACGACGGCGCGCATGGAATCGGGAACGGATGGGGCGGCCACGGTGGGATGGCGGCGCGTGGCGCCGCGTGGAGGGCACGTTGGGGCAACCGACGGCGGGAATCCAGCGTTCAGGGGGCCGGCAGGAAGGCAATCCCGGTGCGTTGACTTGGCCCGGGTCGGTTGCCACTTTCGCGCCGAGATGAACTACGACCTGACGCGACTGCTCCAGTCGTGGCCCTACCAACCGGGGCAAGTGGCCGCAAAAAGGTTCAAGGGGCGCGATGGACGGCAGAAGATCCAGCTGCGCGTCGATCTCGGCGTGCTCCAGATGAACGCGGAGGGGCGTCCCGACGGCAAGCGGCCGCTGGGGATGGAGTCGTGGTACCACGTGGTCGTGGCCCGTCTCGAGGAGCACCGCGCGACGCACGCGGGGTCGGAGGATGATTTCGAGGTCGGCCCCGAGGAATGCGGGAAACTCCAGCAGGAGTGCATCCAGTATCACCACCGTTACATCTGCCTTTTCCAACTGGAGGATTTCGCGGGGGTCGAGACCGACTGCGAGCGGAACCTGAAGGTTTTCGAATTCGTGGCGCGCCACGCGCCGACCGAGGAGGCCGCGTGGTCGTTGCTCCAGTTCATCCCGCAGTTGCTGATGATGCGGACGCGGGCGCGGGGCACCGCCGCGCTGAAGCAGGACCGGTTCGACGACGCGTTGTTGCTGATCGGCGACGGCATTGCCGAACTCGAGCGTTTCTACACCGAGAACGAGCGTCCCCAGATGACGGAAGGCAGTCCCGAACTCGCGTCGCTCCGCGAATGGCTCTCGCAGATTTCCGTGCGGCGGCCAATCTCGGAGGTCGAGCGCCTCGAGCGCGACCTCGCGGAGGCGATCCGATCGGAAGACTACGAGCGGGCCGCCCGTGTCCGCGACCAAATCAAAAAACACCAGACTTCCGGATCATGAGCCTCCAGCAAAAAATCGTCGACGCCCTCAAGCAATCCATGCTCGCGCGGGACGCCGACCGCACCGGCACCCTGCGCCTCGTGAAGGCGGCGATGGGCTACGCCCAGATCGAGAAGAAGACCGAGTCGCTCACGGATGCCGATGTCCTCTCGCTGTTGCAGAAAGAGGCCAAGAAGCGCCGGGATTCCATCGTCGAATACGAAAAGGGCGGCCGCGCCGAGCTGGCCGCCCAGGAAAAGACGGAGTTGCGCGTCATCGAGGAGTTCCTGCCGGTCGGCCTGACGCCCGCGGAGGTCGAGGCCCTCGTCAAGGAAGCCATCGCGTCCACGGGCGCCACATCGAAGAAGGACATGGGCGCCGTCATGAAGGCGGCGACGGCGGCCGCGGCAGGTCGCGCGGACGGACGGGCGATCAGTGCCGTGGTCGGCCAACTGTTGCCCTGAGCCAATCCGTGTCGCCCGCGATCGAAGCGTTCGTCCGGTGGGTCGACGGGGGACGCGACTTCGCCCAAATCCGCGTCGCCGCTTCCGGCGGCGGCCATGAGTTGCGTCATGTCGCGGACGCGGGTCTGGCGCCCGCGGAACTCCGCGAGGTCGGTCTCGAGGGGCTCCGCGGAGTCGCGCGTCATGCGGCAAACGGCGCGTTCCGGCCGTTGAAAGGCGCGCCGAACCTGGCGGGCGGCTGGCGTTTCCGGGCGGCGACGGCCGACGACCTCGAGCTCGCGCTGGGGCACCTCTATCCGGGCGGACTGGCGGATTGGTTCGCGGTGGAACAGGGAATGGCGCGACCGACGGCCTTCCGGGACTTCGCGGCTCGGCAGACCGGGATCTATGCGGCGGTCGGAAAGTTGGACGACGCGACGGTGGGTGACGTGGTCCGGGCTGGGTGCGACGGGCGGTATTGCCTCAAGCGAAGGCTCTGGGCGGCGGCGGGACTCGCGGAGGACGGGGTGGACAAGGGTGCCTTGCCCTGTCTCGAACCCTGCGCGGTGTTGCTGGAGTTCGCCCGGCGGGCGTCCCGGTTGGCCGTGGAACCCCAACGGCAGATCGCTTTGGCCGACGGCGAGATGGGCAGCGTGATGACGGCGTTGGAAATCGCGGCATCGATGCCCGCGCCCGCGGCGGTGCGGGAAGGCGATCTGTCGGACCCGGCGAACCCGAGGCGTTTCCAGTTGCTTCTGGGGAAACTTCGCCGGCAGCTTGCACCGGTGGCCTCGCCGGACGCGCGGTAGGACCCGAAGTCCCGCCCGAATCCGAACCCGGCCCGAGCTTTCCATCCCCACATTGCATGACCCGCCGATTGATTCCGTTTCTGGCCGCCGCGTTGTTTCTCGCGCCGTGGCAATCCGCCGTGCGCGCGGCGGAAAAACCCGCCAAGGCATCCGCCGCGGCGAAGAAGAACCTGCTGCCGGAAAAGGCGGACGAGGCTTGGGACGAGGTGAAAAAGGCGATGAATCCGCCGTCGCCTCCCAAGGAGTGGAACGAGAAGGCGCCGTCCGAAGACGAGCAGAAGGCGTTCCGGAAGCAGATGTCGATCCTGGCGGGCGTGGCGGCGGACAAGGCGAAGGAATTCCAGGTGCGTTTCGCGGACGATCCGCGCGCGGCGAAGGCGAAGGACGACGAGCGCCGCATGCTGGCGGCGGCGGTGGGTTTGGGCGACGAGTCGCGCACGGAGGCCCTGAAGGCCGCCGGCGGACCGCCCGCGCCACAGCAACCGCAGGAAGCCCAGGACCCGCTGCAGGCCAAACTGCGCGAGGCCGCCCAATCCGCCCAGGCCAAGCGCGCGGAGGGATTGCCCGTGGTGTTCGCGGAGTTCGAGAAAGCGGTCCGGGCGTTGCAGAAGGATTTCCCCGATCGCCCCGAGATCTACGCCGCGCTGTTGGAAGTGTGCGAGGGACTCGGGCCCGAGAAGGCCCGCGCCATCGCCAAGGAAATCGCCGAGGCCAAGACCGAACCGAGCCTGAAGGAACAGGCCGCGGGCCTGCTCAAGAAGCTCGATCGCGTCGGCAAACCCGTCGCCATCGCGTTCACCGCCGTCGACGGACGGAAAATCGACCTGCTCGAGATGAAGGGCAAAGTCGTGCTGGTGGATTTCTGGGCCACGTGGTGCGGCCCGTGCATCGCCGAGCTTCCCAACGTCAAGGCGGCCTACGAGAAATTCCACCCCAAGGGATTCGAGATCGTCGGCATCAGCTTCGACCAGGAGAAGGACACCCTCGTCAAGTTCGTCGCGAAGAAACAGATGCCCTGGGCGCAGTACTTCGACGGCGAGGGCTGGGGGAACAAATTCGGCCGCGAATTCGGTATCAGCTCCATCCCCACCATGTGGCTCATCGACAAGAAGGGGAATCTGGTCGACCAGACCGCGCGCGAGGATCTCGCCGGGAAGGTCGAAAAACTCCTCGGCGAGCCCTGAGCGACCGGCGGACGCGGTTCACGGCCGGCGCGGTCTTGCGTCCGGTTTGATGGCGGGCCTGGGACCCGTTGGGGCCGGGCTCGCCGGTTTGTTTTTCGCGTCGATGGGCGCCGCTGTCTTGGGGATCTGGGCGCCGCCGGCACCGGGGACGGCGCTGGCGCCGGGAGCCGCCGGCCCAAAGCCAAACCGACGACGGAACTCAAGGTCGTTGGCGCGGATCCGGACCGGTTTTCCGGAAAACGGATCGCGATACCGGAGCGCGACGGCCCGCAGGGCCATCCCGGCGGGATCGGGGTCGCCGTAGAGATAGTCGCCCACCACCGGACACGCCGCGGCGCGCAGATGGAGCCGGATCTGGTGCGTTCGACCCGTGTGGGGATGCGCCTCCACCAAGGCCCGGGTGCCGCGGGTTTCCAGACGCACGAACCCCGTGTCCGCTTCCTTGCCCTCGATCTTGTCGACGCGGTGTTTCCCGGGTTCCTCGGGAACCGGCCCCAGCGGCAATTGGCAGCGCCAGCGTTCCTCGGTGGGGACGCCTTCGGTGACGGCGAGGTAGGTTTTCTCGACCTCGCGCGAGGCGAAGAGTTCGGTGTACGGACGGATCGCGCCCTGGCTCTTCACCATGAGCAGGATGCCGGTGGTCGGCGCGTCGAGTCGGTGGACGAAGCGGATGAAGCGGAGATTGCGGCAACGCGCCCACCAAGCGCCTTCTTCGATGCCCGCCATGAGGGCGAGGTGCAGGTTGCGCCGCGCGTGTTCCTCGTCTTCCGGCCCCAGCATCCAGCCGGCAGGCTTGTCGAGGGCGATCACCCCGCGGTCCTCGTAGAGGATCGGTACCTGGATGCCTCCGGGAAGTTCCACATGATCGGTCTTTGCCACGCCCCGAAGGATGCGGCATCGGCAGGGCGAGGGGAAGGGTGGTGGTCGGTGGATCCCGTGTGGTCCCGGCAGGCGTCGGCCGATCCGATTGCGGCGGCGGGTGCCGACGACGCGCTCGCCCGGATGATCCCGTGCGTTGTGGGCGGCGAGGGGGCCGTGGCACCGATATTCGAATCGGTGCGTCAGCGCTGCGGCCGCCTCGATGTGCCGCCCAACAACGCGGGCATGGGTCCGTTCGTGCCGACGCCCGAACGGGTGATCGCAGCCGACTGGCGGCTCACGGTGGAAACCAATTCGAACCGTGCCACGGACTCCCCGCCTATTTCCTGAGTTGGTAGAAGGTGTACGTGTCGTTGGCCGTCGACGGGATGATCGTCTTGATCACCCCCAGGTTGGTGGCCAATGGCATGTGAACACCGCTCCAGGGCCCACCGATGCGGTTCGCGGACTGGAGCGTGTAGCCCGAGGCATTGAGCACCGGCCAAGTCAATTCGATGCCTGCCTCCGTGCTTCTTGCGCCGAGCGACGGCCCCGGGTCCGGCACGGGTTCCGGGCCGGCCGCGAAACTGGCGGCAACCTCGGCGTCGGAAAGCGGTCCGTCGTAAATCCGGAACTCGTCATACGAACCGTTGAAGAACGGATCGCCCCACTGCGAACGCCCCAGCCAGACATTCACATCCTCCACCAGACTCAAGGACGAGGGGGCCGTGCCGGAGGCCACCCGCTGGCCGTTCAGGTAGAATCGGGCGAAACCCTTGGGCGGGCAATAGACCACCGCAAAGTGCGTCGGCACGCCCGAGGGGAAGGCGGTGCCGTTTACCAAGACCGGCGACTCAGCCCCGGTGCCCGGTCGGAAGGCGAAGCGGGCCGGGTTGCCCGCGGCCCCGGACGAAGGGGTGAGGAACATATAGCCGACCCCGGCCCCCGCCGTGCTGCGGCCGAAGTCAAACACCCGCTGCCACACCGAGTCGGTCGGCCCATTCCAAGTGACCCAACCTTCGATCGTCACGCTGGGCAGGGAGGAAACCAGTCCGTCTGGCAGATCGATATAGGTGGCGGTGGTGTCGCCCGCTTGGCCGCCCGCCATGACGAACTGGCCGCTGCCGTTGAAGTTGTTTCCTTTGGAATTCACGACCTTGCCGTGGGCGGTTCCCACCGAATCGAGGACCACCGTGCTCCCCTTGGAGTCGCCGAAACCATAGCGGTGGATCAGGACATTGGTCCGTGCCTGACCGGCGATGCTGAACGCTTCGCCTCCATAATTGCCCCACACATCGTGGATGTTGGTGATGCCGACCACGAAGTTGGCGGGGGGTACGGAGGCTATTTGAAGCGCGACGCTGGTGCCGTCCGGTCGCACCACGATATTGGTCACCACCACGTTCGCGATGGTATAATTCCCGACCGTGCGCGCCGAAGGGTGATCGAGAACCCGGTCGAAGTGGAGCTCCACGACGGGATCCTCGGCTCGAGCCACCACCGACACGGGGCGCGGCGACAGGTCCCTGGGATCGAGCATCGGCACCATCACGAAGTCGGCCTCGGGCTGGTCGAACCGGAGCTGAATCGGAAAGCCCGCACCGCTGGTCGCGTCCACCCCGCCCCCCAACCCGGTGACGCGGAACGAGGGTACACCCGCGCCGAGGAGTTTCACAAAGTCCACGGATTGGCCGGCGTGGAATTTGCCCAGGGCCTTGGCACCCACGCTCACGTCAAAGCCATTGGCTCCATTGATATTGGTGGGAAAGTTGAGAATCGCGGCAAACAACGCGTTGCCCTGCATGATGAATTCGAATCCCCTGGCCAAAGGCGGATCGAACCAGTTGGTGGAGGCCGCCCGGACAAACCGGAACGCCGGATTCGCCAACACCAGACGCTGGAACTCCAGTTCATCCGGACGGGGTCCGCCGACGATGGGCGGGCCCGCCAGCGGCATGGTGGGTAGGCTCGGGTTGGCTTGGGACGTGCCGGGAGGCCCCAGGCGTTCCGGCGACCACGTCACGGTCGCGTAGGCGATGGCATGGTGGGAACCGCTGACGATCGCATTGAGGTCCAAACCCGGGCGAGAAGCATCCACGCTGATGGCGGCGTACCCGCCGGGCGGCAATTTGAAGATCTTCTTGATCGTCGGACCATTCGCACCGGTGCCGATCTCGTTTGCCCCCACGTAAACCCGGGAGTTGGCCCAGGACGTGGCGAACGCGGTGACTTCACAAAGAAATGTCTCATTCCCCGTGTTCGCGAAGGAACCATTGCCGCTAATGATGAAATAGGGCGATCCGGCATACTGTTGGTTGAGGGACTTTCGACTCCATTCAAACAGGCATTCGACCTGAAGAGCCAACCGGTTGGAGGAACCAATCCCGGATCCCTTGGTCCAACCGCCCCACCGGGCACCCGAATCGCTCGTCAGACTGGCGGCACCACCCACCGAGGCGACCCCATTGATCGAACGGGACTGATCGAGGGAATCGGCCTGATTCAGGGTGTACGTAGACAAATCGATGGTGGCATCGCCAGCCGTCAATTTCCCCAACCCGGCCAACAGGCAGGCCATCGCAAACAACCGAAGGCGGTCCGCGATGGAAGCTCTCCCGAACCGAGGGCGCCGGAGACATGGCGGGTTGCGGACCGGCAGCGTTCGTTTTCTCATGTCTGGGTTCATGTGGGTTGTCGGTTGATGGCGTCCGCGCGCTACTGCCCCAGTTTGCGGGTGAGCCACCAGTTTTCCACCGAGTCAACCCATCGGCCGGTGACGAACACGTTGCCGGCACCGTCGATGGTGATCCCGTTGGCCCGGGCGCCCATCCCGGTTTGAAACGTGTCGCTGGCGGTCCACGCCACCGTTCCCCGCGAGTTGGTGGTTCCCTTGCGGACGACCAGTTGGTTGGGAGCCGAGCCCGGCCCGTTATAGCCACAGACCCATACGCCGCCCGCTCCGTCCAATGTCAAACCGGTCGGGCTGAGAAAGCCGCCGTTGGCGGCGGTGGTCTTGTCGACATTGCTCCAAGTCGTGCCGCCGTCGGTACTGCGGCGCACCACCCAGTAGTCACTGTATTTGCCTTTCGCCAAACCGCGGGCGGAGCCCGCCACGTAGATCGTGCCGCCCGGCGTGATCGCGATCCCCTCGGCCGACGAATTCAAACCCGCGGTTTCCTGATAGGCGTCCACGGTCGCCCAGATCCCACCGTGGTTCTGACTGCGCCGCACGGTCCAGGTCGCCGATCCGTTCTGCGCGTTCGCCACGCGGCCGGCGACAAACACCGCGCCCGCGGCATTGAAGGCGATGCTCCGCGCCTCGCTGGCACCGACCGTGCCGAGGGCATCCACCGAACTCCACGTGCCCTCGTCACCGGCCTGGGAACTTTTTCGCACCACCCATCGATACGGGGAAGCCCCTCCGCCTTGTGTGCCGGCCGCGTAGACTTCACCGGTGGCGTCCGCCAGGACATCGCCGGCGGATGGGGATGCTCCCAGAGACCCCAAGGCGGGCGAGTCGACGGTCGTCCAGTTGAAGCCCTGATCGAGGCTGCGCCGGACCAGCCAGCGTTTGCCGAGTGCCGGGTCGTACAATTCGCCGGAAACGAACAAGGCTCCGTCCGCGGCGGAAAAACCGCGGTAATGGGCCCAGGACCAGCCTGGTTCCAGATACTGGCTGAGGGTGTTCCAGGTGGATCCGGCGTCGCTGCTCGCGCGCACCGTGGCCAGATGCGTGCCATCGGCGGCAATCGCCGAGCCGACACCGTAGAGAATGCCGCCGCCGGCATCGGTGCTGATCGCGCCGGCACTGGCGCCCAGATTCAGCCCGGCCCGGTAGCTGTCGACGGTCTGCCAGACGGGGGATTGAGCGTGGGCGGCGTTGCCGGGGTGGACGCTGAGGTAGGCCAAAAAGCCGAGGACAAGTTGTCTTTTCATGGGTTCTGCAGTTCTTCCGTGGAGTCGCTTTCCCGTCCTGTTCCTGACTTCAAGCCGGTCGACGGGCATTCGTCACGGAGGGTTGAACCCGCGTTGGGAATCAAATCTTACAACCGAATGAAACTATTTGTCAGCCGGGGATGGCCGCCATCTCGTTGGGAAGAGGACCGTTGTTGGGGAGGCGGCCATTGGCATCGGCCCGGGGGGATAAACCGGCGGGAGGATGCAAGCATCGCAAACGACACGACCCACCGCGCGACCTTCAAACCCCCTACTCGAAATCCGGCAGGGAGGTGCGGGCGGCATGGAAGCGGGCGGCAAAGTCATTGTGCGCCCGCCGGCTGTCGATCCTTTCGCGCCGATGCCACTGCTGGAGCTGGTCGGTCGTGATTTCAAAATCGCGGGATCGAGAGGTGTGCAGTTCGGTGATGCGGATCGCAATCTCCTCGGCGGCGAGCGTTTTGAGCTGGCCGTCCGGGGTCAGGCTTTGTCCCGACAGGGCTTCGGCGTAGCGTTTCAGATCGGTGACCGGCCAGTCGGTGACCGCCAAATCCCAGATTTGCGCCCGGCCCTCGGCCGAGCTGGTGATCAGTTTTCGTCCGTCCTTCGACAGCTCCAGTTGGTGCGTCATGTCCGCGAAAAGGAAGGGGCTGGCCAGCAGTTCGCCCGTTTCCGCGCTCCAAAGCCGGACGGTGCGATCATTGCTGGAAGTGGCGATGAGGCGTCCGGTTCCGTCGTAGCAGCCCCCGTTGAGTCCCCGGCGATGTTGGAGCGGAGGGTCGATGCGCCGGCCGGTCCGGGCATCCCATTGGGCGGCGCTCATGTCGAAGCTGACCGTCAAAATCCGGTTCTCGGCCGGATCGAAGCTGGCGTCCCAGACAATGCCGGTATGCCGCAACGGCGGAAACACCAACTCACCCGTCCCGGCATCCCAGAGCCGGGCGGTCTTTTCGTATTTGTCGGCGGTCAAAAGCCGCCGTCCATCCCGGGAAAACCGAACCACATCCACTTCACTCGGACTGGCAGGGAAGTCACGGATCAGCTTGCCGGTGGCCACGTCCCAGAGACGCACCTTGCCATCGAGGCAGGCGGTGGCGATCCGTGTGTCGTCCTGATTGAACACAATGCCCCGGACGACATCGGGATGGATCAGGTTGGCGGTCAGAGGCTCACCGGTGGCGGTGGACCAAATGCGCACCTCCGCAGGCACCCCCCGGCCGTGTTCAACCCCCGTGACGAGTCGTTGGCCGTCATGACTGAAGGCCCGGGCTGCCACCTGTCCCTTGATGGGCAACGGAGCCCATCGCAATTCCCCGGTCCGCAAATCCCGAAGCTGAACCGGGCCATCATAGCTGCCGACGGCCAGTTGGTCGCTCGCCGCGTTGATCACCGGAGGGGAAAAAGTCATTCCGCCTGCCACCATGAAATTCCAGACCAGTCGTCCCGACCTGGCATCCCAAACGGAAATCGGATCCTTGTCGCGAACCGGAAACTCGCCCGCCTGTGGGTCGGTTCGTTTTGGGCCGTAGGTCACGGCCAGCCGGTTGTCGGGCGAGAAGAAGGCTCCCACCACGCCCGCCGAATACCAGAAGGCGGGAAGCGCCGGCTGGCAGTGGCCAATGTCCCAAACGCAGATCAGACCGCTGTCTCCCGCCGTGGCCAGGCGCCGGCCGCCCGGATCGAAGGCCACGCAAAACACCTCGCCGCCATGTTTCAGGGGGGGAGTGACGGGAACACCGGTGGCCGCGTCCCAGACGCGGGCCGTGCCGTCGCTGCTGGCCGAGGCAATCCAGCGCCCGTCCGGGCTGAATACGGCTTGCTGCACCCAGCGCGAATGTTTCAGGGGGGGAATGATCGGTTCGCCGGTCCTCGCGTCCCGGACAACCACCTCATAGGCCATCGTGGCGGTGGCAAGCCGCTTCCCGTCCGGACTGAAGGCAACATGCGTGATTCGATCGAGGTGATCCAAGGAACGCTTCACCTGGCCCGTCGCGGCATCCACCAACAGCCCCGGCCGGGAAGCCATGTAATCAAAGCGTGCCTCTCCGCAGGATGATGCGAGGCGTCCGCCATCCGGACTGAATGCGGTCCAAGTGGCCGGTGCCTTCAAGGCAAAGGGCGTGGCAATCCATCGCCCCCCGATTTCGTTCCACAGGTTCAGTTCACCGCCGCCGTAGCGGGTTCCCGACCCGGTCGCGATCTGGCGACCATCCGGGCTGAACGTCGCGTGCAAAACCGGAAGGCTGTGCCCTTGGGGGGTGCCGACTTTTGTCGCGTCGGCCGCCCGCCAAACCTGCGCCGTCTTGTCGGCGGATGCCGTGAGCACCCGTTCCCCGTCCGGACTGAAAGCGGCATGATTCACCGCCTGCCGATGGGGAAACAGCAGCGGCTGATTGGTGCCATCGATCGACCAAACCCGGGCGAAACCATCTTCGCACGCAGTCAACAATCGGGTGCCGTCCCGGCTGAACTCGACCGAACGGACGGCCCCTGTGTGGATGAGCGAGCGGAACGGTGCACAGCTTTCCCCATCCAGGATCTGCACCTGTCCGTTATCACTGCCGGCGGCAAGCCGGCGCCCGTCGGAACTGAAAGCCAAGGAATGCACGGCACCCGCCTGGGGTACCACGCTGAGCAGGCGCGGATGATAACGCAGCAGGGTGCCCAGGCGCAGCCGGTGAATCTCCGCACGTTGGGAATCCCGCGCCTCCACCCGGCGCAGCGCCTCGATGAACCACGGCAGCGCACTCGCCGGATCGTCCGCCTCGAGGCGCTGGGCGCCATTCGCGGCATTCACCCGGATCAATTGCTCCTCCTGTGCCGCGGCCAGGCGCTGATTCGAATCCGACAGGGCTGCCTTCTCGTTCGCGAGATTCGACACGATGCGAGTCTGCCGATGCTGCCAGAAAAAGAGTCCCAAGGCCACCACGGCGGTCGCCGCTCCCCCAAGGCCGAGTCGGCGTGCCACCCGCAGGCGCTTTTGCAACCGATGCAATCGCGCCAGCGATTTGCCGCCCTGGAGCAGTTCCAAATCAGTTCGCAGCGCCGCCGCCGAGGCATAGCGCTCTTTCGGATCGTGCCGGCAGGCCTTGGCGATGACGGCATTGAGTTCCATCAGGCCTTCCCGATCCGGCAACTCGCGCAATTGCGTGGGCAGCTCGGGAAATTCCTGGCGGTCTTTGCCCGTGGACAGCTCGTAGAGCACCTTGCCCAGGCTGTAGAGGTCGGCCCGTGGCGAGCCGGAACCCTCCGGGGCCGCGAAACCTTCCGTGCCCACGTAGGAACGCGTCGCTTCCACGCCCGTCACGAGTCCGATGTCGGCGAGTTTCGGCACCCCGTTCACGAAAATGATGTTCGACGGCTTCACGTCGCGGTGCACGAGGCCGTTGGCGTGCAGATTCTCGAGGGCCGTGGCCAGCGCGAGGCCGATGCGGACGCATTCCTCGAAGGGCACCCGGCCCCGGAAAAGCACCTCGCTCTTGAGGGTGCGCGGCGCGTAATGATCCGGGTTGATCTGCCCGCCGGTGACCTGATCGTCCGCCAACTCCATCACGTAGTAGAAACAATCGTCGCCGCGTCCCACGTGGAGGATGTCCACCTGGCTTTCGTGCCGGCGGGAAACGGGCTCGAACTTGAGGATGCCCTCGAACTCGCGCTCGAACGGACGATCGTGATCGAAGGTCTGTCGATGGACGATCTTCACCGCGCGAAACGCCCCGGTGACGCTTCGCGCGAGCCAGACCTCGCCATATGCACCACGCCCGATGCGTTGGAGCAACTCGTGGTCCGGCACGCGCGGAGGCGGAAGGGGTGCGGACACCGTGGGTGTGCCGACCGGAGGGTTGGGCGGGATGGAACTCATTGCGGGGTGAGCGGTCTTGGGCCCGGCGGATCGCAACGCCCCAGCTTTCTGGCGATCCGCCGTCGCAGCAATCTTTCGGTCTGACTTTCAAGATGCGCCGGCGAAAGTCGATGGCGTCGGATCACCGGCAGCCCGGGAAAGAACTCGATCAGCAGCCGCAGCCATCCGTTTTGGAATTCGAGTCTCATCGTTCACACCCCTTTCGCCTCGAGCACGGCAACTTCCTTCCGGATCAACTTGGAGAGGCGGTGTTTGGCCACGTAGACATGGGCCATGGTCACACCGAGGGTTCTGGCGACGTCCTTCGCTGGCCAACCCTTGAGCACGAACAGGTCGAACATCTGGTACTGCTCGATGGAAACCGTCCGCTTCACCCGCTGGATGGCGACCTCCATGAGATTCTTCTGCCAGTCCTCCTCCCAAGCCTGGTCCCATAGGGCCTGTTGCTGGTCGTCGGGCACGCGCTCCAGCAACGCTGTGTCCCCGGACGCCGACCCGGCGGAGCCCACCGGACCCGTCGGGTGGCGGGCCCGCTTGTTGAAGTGGTTGACGATCTTCGAGCGGGTGACGGTGAGCAGCCACGTCTTGAAGGCGCAACGGGCGGGATCATAGGCGAAACCCCGGATGCTTTTGGCCACGGCCAGCACGGTGTCCTGGACCACCTCCTCCGCCTCGGAATGCGTGAGGCCGCGTTGGAGCGCGAAGCCGTAGATGAGTTTCCAGTACGTGTTGAAGAAATCACGCCAACTGTCGTCGTCGTCCCAGTCCTTGAGCCGTCCCAACAGGCTGACCCGCGTCGGAATCAGGTCCGGCGGGCAATCGTCGTTTGGTTGGTCTTGACTCATTGGCCGGTGTCGCGAGCCCACGCCGCCGAGGGATTCCCGCTCGTTGCGCGGCGTGCCGCGACGACTTAAACCCATCGGCCGGTCCGGATCTTACAGGAAAATGTTCCGCCCGGATATTGTCCACGTGCCCGCCACGCTGGCCGGCCGCGGTCCCCTCCCAAGCCCGCCCGGGGATTCCGGTCGTCGGTCGCGGCTGAAGCCATCGGCCGAAAAGTTCCGGTTCGCCGCCATCGGGCCACACCGCCAAGGTGCCTCGCGCGCGGCAGGTGCGGCATTGCATCCCGGGGGGCGTGTCGAGATGGCCCGTGGGTGACCGCGTGAATGTGCAGTTGACGCGGCTGCCGGGGAATTGTGCCATGGGGCGCCGGGCCGTTCCGGCAATTCCAACCAGTCAATTTATGAAACGCACCACGCTCCTCGCCGCCCTTCTCGCGGCCCTCTCCCTCGGTCTCGCCGCCTGCAGCAAGGAAGGCGCCGTCGACACCTCCAAAGTCGAGAGCTCGTTCGCTGCCGCCGACGCGCCCGCGAAGTCCGAAGTCGCCAAGGTGGTCGATTCCGTCAAGGCGGGCGACTACGCCGGCGCGACGGCCTCGCTGCAGAAGCTCGCGTCCAACGCCAAGCTCACGCCCGAACAGAAGCAGTCGCTGAGCGACTTGCTCGCCCAGGTCCAGGCCAAGGCCAAGGAAGTCCTCGCCAAGGCCGGCGAGCAGGCGGCCGATGCAGCGAAGAAGGCGCAGGACGCCACGGGCAAGGCCCTGCAGGACGTCGGCGGCGCGCTCAAGAAGTAATCGGAAGACCGTTTTCCGTTTCCGCCGCGCAGCGGCGGGTTCGGCGGCACCGCGTGCCCCGGCCCGCCGTTTTGCCTTTTCGGGTTCCATCCCGCGCGGCCGCATGCGGCCTCGACCCCCGCCCCGGACACGGCGATAGTCCGCCCGTGAATTTTCCGATCACGGAACTCACCGACGCGTTGCTGGTCAGCTACCGCCGGCATGGCGGCATCAACCATATCGACGGCGCGAACCTGCCGTCGCGCGGTGCGGTCATCGAGATCGCGGCCGATCTCCTCAAACTGCTGTTCCCGGGTTTCTTCGACGACAAGGTGGTGCATTCGTCGGAGTTGAAAGCGGAGACGGCGCTGTTGATCGACGGGATCGCGGGGCGCCTGGAGGACGAGATCTGCAAGAGCATCGGGTGTTTCGTGGCGACCGACGCGAAGGGAATCGATCCCCGGCGTTCGGCCCACGGGTTGGCGGAGGCGTTTCTGCGGCGGTTGCCGGCGGTGCGGGAATTGTTGCAGACGGACGTGGAAGCCGCGTTCCAGGGCGATCCCGCGGCGCGCAGTCGCGAGGAAATCATCACCGCCTACCCGTTCATCGAGGCCATCGCGGTGCAACGGTTGGCGCACGAGTTGCACGAGCGCGGCGTGCTGCTGCTGCCGCGCATGATGACCGAATGGGCGCACGGTCGTACCGGCATCGACATCCATCCGGGCGCGAGGATCGGGACCCATTTCTTCATCGACCACGGCACGGCGACGGTGATCGGGGAAACCTGCGTGATCGGGAACCACGTGAAGGTGTTCCATGGCGTGACCTTGGGGGCCAAGAGCACCAGCGGCGGCCAGTCCCTGCGCGGCGTCAAACGGCACCCGACCATCGAGGATCACGTCACGATCTATTCCGGCGCGGTGATCCTCGGCGGCGAGACGGTGATCGGGAGCCGGAGCACCATCGGCGGGAACGTCTTCCTGCTGCAGAGCGTTCCGCCCGACTCGCTGGTGCTGATGGAGGAGTTCAAGGTGAAGATCATGTCCAAGCGCGACCGCATCGAGGCGCCGGACTGGCAGATCTAGAAACTTGCCCACGATGCACACCGAATGGATCCCAAGGTCGGCGCGCCTCCCCGACGCCGACGCGATCGCCGATTTCAACCGCGCGTTGGCGCGCGAGACCGAGGGACGCGAACTCGATCCGGCGAAGATCGGGCCGGGAGTCCGGGTGGTGTTGGGCGACGCCACGAAGGGCCGTTACTACGTCGTGGAATCCGGCGGGGTGGTGGTGGGGCAACTGATGCTGACGTTCGAGTGGAGCGATTGGCGGAATGGGATGTTCTGGTGGATCCAGAGCGTTTACGTGCGCGCGGATCACCGTGGCCGCGGCGTGTTCGCGGCATTGTACCGGCACGTGGAGGCGGAAGCGCGCGCGAACCCGGGCGTGTGCGGGTTGCGGCTCTACATGGAACACGAGAACAACCGGGCGCGCGCGGCCTACGTCAAAATCGGGATGCGCGCCCCGGGCTACGAGGTCTTCGAGGTCGATTTCACGGGGTGACGGCCGTGGCGATGGTCACGTCGCCGATGCCCGCCATCCGGCCCCAGAACCCCTGCCGCAGGTCGATGGCCCGTATGTCCTTGATGAAAAACTCGGTCGTCTCCTTCGCCTGGAATTCTTGCACGATGGAGACGCGGTCCGCGTAGATCCGCATCAGGTACCCATTGCGTCGGCAGAGGGCCACGAAAAGGGGCGCGAGCAGCCAGGAGAACAGCAGATGCCGACCAAAGTTCCACCACGAGGGCCGGACCTCGCGCAGGATTTCCAGCGTGTCCATCGCCGGGGACGGTGCAGCCCGGACCGGAGATTTCTCGGCCTACCGCTGGGCCACTGGTATCCGCAACCCGGGCAGGCGGGCGCCGCGGAAGAGAACGCGTGGCCGCATTCGGGGCAGGGGACGAACGCCGTGGAGGGATTATAGACCAGGAACCCGAAAACTCGCGGGCGGAAAACCGCTCCTGGCCGACGGTCGCGGGGCAAGGCGTGAAAACGAAACGGCCGGGCGTGGGCCCGGCCGTCGCACGATGGTTTTCGCGGAACGCGGCCGTTATTTCGGGAGCAGGTCCGAGACGAGGGCCTTCTCTTCCTTCAGTTCGTTCTCGGTCGCGGTGATCTTCGAACGGCTGAATTCGCCGACCGCCACGTTCGGGATGATTTCCCATTTCGACCCGTTGCTGCGGATCGGGAAGCTGAACATCAGGCCTTTCTCGATGCCGTAGCTGCCGTCGGAATGCACGGCCACCGAGAAGCAATCGTCGGGATGCGTCGGCGTGGCGAGGGCGCGGACGGTGTCGACGACGGCATTGGCGGCGGACGCGGCGGAACTGAGGCCGCGGGCCTCGATGATGGAGGCACCGCGCTTCTGGACGATGGGGATGAAGGTGTCCTTGAACCACGCGTCGTCGCCGATGACCGCCGGGGCGGGTCGGCCGCCGATGCGGGCGTTGGGGAAATCCGGATACATCGTGGAACTGTGGTTGCCCCAGATGGCGATGTTGCTGACCTGATCGACGGCGACGCCGGCCTTTTTGGCGAGCTGCGTCTTGGCGCGGTTTTGGTCGAGCATGGTCATCGCGAACCAGCGGTCGGACGGGACGTCGGGTGCGCTGCTCTTGGCGATGAGGCAGTTGGTGTTGCAGGGGTTGCCGACGACGAGGGTGCGGACGTCGGAGGCGGCATTGCGTTGGATGGCGGAACCCTGGCCGGTGAAGATGCGTCCGTTGATGCCGAGGAGGTCCTTGCGTTCCATGCCGGCCTTGCGGGGGACGGAGCCGACGAGCAGGGCCCAGTTCACGCCGCGGAATCCCTCGTCGAGGCTGGCGGTGGGGACGACGCCCTGGAGGAGCGGGAAGGCGCAGTCCTCGAGTTCCATCACGACGCCGTTGAGCGCCTTGAGGGCGGGCTCGATCTCGATGAGGTGGAGGATGACGGGTTGGGTGGGGCCGAACATCGCGCCGGAGGCGATGCGGAACAGGAGGGAGTAGCCGATCTGGCCGGCGGCACCGGTGACGGCGACACGGATGGGAGCATTCATGGTTCGATAGCGATTCCGAAAGCGGGATTTAGCCGGGGCCGGGCGGTGCGGGCAAGCGCCCCTTGCTGGCAAGGGGGCGGGGCATCCCACCACGGGTCCAAGGCGGGCGGTCCGCCCTGCCGAGGGCCGAGGCGCGGCGCCGGAAAACGCAGGGACGCCCGAGGATCCGCGTTCCGAGCGTGACGACGAGGAGGGATGGTTCCGGGACGGGGAGCGCGGCAAACGCGAGGCCTTGCGTGCCGCCGGTCGTGGAACGGGACGGGCCAAGCCCCCGCGCCGTCCGTTCAGGCGGCATAGTCGCGGATCGCGACGAAGTGGCAGCAGGTGCCGAGCAGGACGAACGAGTGCCAGGCGACATGCCGGTACGGCAGGCGCTTGGCGACATAGAAGAACACCCCCGCCGTGTAGGCGCATCCTCCGGCGACCAGCCAGAGCAACCCCGGCAAGGCCATCCGCTGGTACATCGGCCACGCCGCCACGACGATCATCCAGCCCATCCCCAGGTAGAGACCCAGGGACAACCGCGGAAACCGCAGTCCATGGAGCAATTTGTGAGCGACGCCCGCCAGTGCGAGGAACCAGATCGCGCCGAACAGCGTCCAACCCCAGGCACCCCGGAGCACACCCAGGGTGAACGGGGTGTAGGTCCCGGCGATGAACAGGTAGATGGCCACGTGATCCATCTGCTCGAAGAACTTCTTGGCCCGCCCGGGCGGCAGGGCGTGGAAAATCGACGACGAGAAGTACAACAGCGCCGCGGTCAGAACGAAAATCGCCACGCCGGCGCTGGCCATCGCCCCGCGAGCCTTCACGGCCGGGATCAAAAGGACCGGGGCTGCCGCCAGCGACGCCACGAAACCGAAGCCATGGCTGACGACGTTCGCCCACCGCTCGCCCGGCGACTCCGGGCGTTCCCCGGGTCGCAGATCGTTGCTGCCGAAACGCCGAACGAACGGCACTTCGACCGGCGGGCTTCCGCCGCCCGCTGGATCGCGGGAGACCGGGGGTATCTGCACATCAGGAGGCCGCACGTACGACAGTAGACGGGAAAAGCGTGGGCTTTGAAAGCCCGGCCGCGGAATTCGGGGCCCGGATCGCGCGGATCTTGGGTTGCGGGCCCGGGGACGGTGCCGGGGCGAAACGGGAACGTTCGCCGCGATTCCGCGCTCAACGGGGCTTTTGCCACTCGATGACCGTGGCCCATGCGACTCCCTGGAGGAACGCGGCCTCTTCCGCCGACACGCCGGGCGGGCGATACGTCGCCCCTTCGGGGGTCGTCCCGAAAACAACGGCATAGATGACGTTGGCCGCGAGGTAGCTGCCATGGATCGTCTCGTGTTCCCTGTCGGGCCCCAACATGGCCAACCCGGGCCGGGCCCGCAGCGCGTGCCTAAATGCAATTCCCACCGGTGCCACGGGCAGGGCCAGTTCCTTGCCGATGGCCCGGTGGGCTTGGTCGATCCGCTCCAGGGTAACCCAGTTCAACCGCTCGTAAGGCCACGCCATGAACAGCGCGGTCTTGCCGCCCGACTTCCGGATCTCGCCGTCGAAGAGGCGGACCTGTTCGAAAAACGGAGCCACATCGTGTTCGGTCAACTCCGGGATGTCCTCCTGGAGGATCACCAGATCGTAACGTCCGTTCCGGATCTTTTCATGCAGCCATTCCTGCCCCTGGAGGATTTTCAGGGTCGCGCCGCCCTTGGTGCCCCGGTCCGTCTCCAGTGCCCGGGGCGGGCGGGTGGACGCGGCCAACTGCCGGACGTGGTTCTCCAGCCCGCCGTTGTAATACGTGAAGCTGTTGCCGACGAACAAGAGTCGGGCCGGCGCATTCGCCGCGGGCGGGAGCGTGGCCCGGGGCATGGAATTGCAGGCGGCGCACAGCAGGGTGGTGGCCAAGGGCAGATTCAGCGCGCGCAAGTTCACCCCATGAACCGTACGAGGGATGTCCCGCGCCGTGCAAGGGTCGGCAGCCGTCTCGAATGGTCTCGGGGTGCCGTGCGGAGGGCGTGGGTCCCGTGCCTTTCCCCCGAAATGGCGACCCGGCGGTTGTCCAACGGGCTGCGGGTCCGCGCGCCAGCCGCCCCGGATGCCCGGCGCCTTGAATCAAGGGCAGGCCGCCCATAGCCTCCGTCGACCGGCGATGGGGCCGGGGCGCGGTTCAGCGAAATGGAAAGCAAGATTGTCACGCGGTTGGCAGGCCGCCCTTCGGATCTGGAAGGCATCCTGTCGTTGCAAAGCAGGAACCTGAGAAGACATCTCGGCGACGACGAGGCCGCCGAACAGGGATTCTTGATTGCCGAATTCGACCTCGGGTACCTGGCGCGGATGAACGACGACCGACCGTCCGTCGTCGCCGTGGACGGTGATCGCGTGGTGGGATACGCGTTGGCGGTCACGAGGCGTGCCGGTGCCGGGCACACGTTCTTGGCCGCCTTGTTCCACCAGATCGACCAACTCGATTTCAACCGGGTGCCCCTGCGGACGGTGGATTATGTCGTCGTCGGGCAACTGTGCGTCGACAAGGAATACCGGGGGAAGGGACTGGTCCCGCGGTTATACCGACTCTTCAGGGAATCCCTTCAAGGCGAATACCTCTATGGCATCACGGACGTGGCGCGGGCGAACAAACGTTCGTTGCAGGCCCATCTGAAGACCGGCTTCCAAGTGATTCATTCGGTCGAGTACGGCGGTCTGGAATGGGACGTGGTGCTCTGGGACTGGACCGTCGGGACCGGCCCGTCCGAGAAGGGCGGCGAGGCGGCATCCGGCGGCACGGGGCCCCGCGGTTGAGGGACCCGGCCGGGGGCACGCCGACGGCTGGGTTCCGTGACCCGGCGGATTGGCGCCGGGGCCGAACGGAGCTATGGGGCCGGGGGCCGGGTTAGATAGGCCAACAGATCCAGCACGTCGGCCTCGGTCAGCGTGTCGAGCAGGCCCTCCGGCATGAGGGAAACGGACGAGGCGGCGACACTGGCCACCTCCTTGCTGCTGAAGCGCAGTTCCGAACCCCCGGGGTCCATGGGATTCGTGGCGACCATCAGGGTGTCCTGCGACATGTTCACGAGCCGCCCCACCACTTGGCTCCCGTCCTTCCTGGTATAGATGCTGAGGGAATACTGTTCGTTGATGACCTTGCTGGGATTCAGGATGTTGTCGGCCAGATCGATCGGGGTGTACCTCCCGCCGGCGCCCGTCAGGTCCGGACCGGCGAGGCCGCCCTCGCCGCGGAAGTTGTGGCAGAGAATGCAGCCCGTCGCGGTGAAGAGGTTCCGTCCGTTCCGCAGATCGCGTTTCGCCTTCGATCCGGCCTCCAGCGCCGGGGCGATATCCTCCACCGTCCAGTGCTTCACGAAACCGCGCGGGATCGTCGGCACGATGCCGGCCGGCTTCCCGGCGGCGGCGATCAGTTCCGCGAATTGCCGGCGCTCGTCCCCGGCGAGCATCGCCACCACGGATGCGAGGACGCTTTCCCGCAGGGGTTTGACCGACGAGCCGCCTTTCCAATACGGCACGCGTTGGACCGAGAGTTTCAGGAAGCGTTCGCGCTGATCGTGGGTCCACGCCGGTTTGCCCAGGGGGTGGAGGAGCGCCCGGGTATATAGGATCTGTTCCTCCTGGGTGCGGCTGCGCTCCAGCAGGTCGAGCGTCTTCGCGTGGAACGTGGTGCTGCCCAGCGCGGAGCACGCGGCAACGATCTCCTCGTTGACCCGTCGGTCGGGCGAGGGGAGATGCGGTTCCAGACGCGCGACGAGTTTCGCCGCGACATCGGGGGGATAGCTGCCGTGCCGGATGGCGGAGACGGCGAGGATGCGGAGGTGCCAGCATTGTTCGTCGGGGCCGAGTTTGGCGAACCCCAACCGGTCCAGCGCGTCCAACAGTTCCCGCTGCACCCCGGTCTGCGCGTCCGTGGAGCGCGCGAGGGCCAGCAGGGATTGCAGCGCGATGCGCGGATTCCTTTCCGACAGGGCGCGCGCCTTCCATTCGGCCACCGGTTGCCATTCCAGCGCGATGCGGGCGGCCCCGCGAATCGCCCGGTCCTCGTGCGCCAGACGCGGCCACAGGAAGTCCAGCGCCGCCGGGTTCGGGGCGCCATGGAAGGACTCCAGCTTCCGGCGTTCCGCGTGCAAGGCGGCGGTGGTCGCAGCCACGGGTCTCGACGCCGCGGGAGCCGTGCTTTCGGCGCCCCGGTAGGTGATCCGGTAGAGCCCGCTCTGGGTGCCACGGCCGCCGGTGACGAAGTACATCGCCCCGTCCGCCGGCGACACGGCGAGATCGCTGATCGGCAATCCCGCCGCGCTCAGGAAGGTTTCCGCTTCCGCGGTATAACCGGCGCCGTTGGCTTTCAGATGGACGGCGAAAAGTCGGCCATAGCTCCAATCACAGGCAAAGAGTGCCTCCTGGTATTTGGCGGGGAACCGGGCGCCGTAACCGAAGCAGACGCCGGTGGGTGACCCGGGGCCGATGTTTTTCACCGGCGGCTGGATGTCTTCCCACGTCGGCGTCCAGCTCCATTCCATCGCGCCGGCGCGGCCTCCCCAACCGCTGTCGGTGCCGCTCAGGATGTGGCGGATGGCGGTCGGTCGGTATTCCGGCATGCCGACGGTGAACTCCAGATCGCTGTCGAAAGTGAAGAGATCGCCCTGGTGGTTGAAGGCGATCCGGTAGCCGTTGCGCAGGCCCGTGCACACGACCTCGGCATTCCGGCCGTCGAGATCGGCGCGCATGACCCAGCCTCCTGCAAAAGGCTCTTTCTCGAATCGCTGGCCCCAGGCGTCCCGGTTCCGGTGGGGCGGCGTGCGGCTCTTCTCCGACGGCAGACGATTGCGGTCGCCGCCGATGACGTAGATCGACTTGCCATCGGGTCCGCGGGCGATGCCGTGAACCCCGTGCTCGTGCCAGCCGGGGTTTTCGTCGGGTACCGCGGGGAACTCGAAGATGCGTGCCACGGCGTCCATTCGGCCGTCTCCATCCGTGTCTTTCAGGCGGACGATGGCATCGGGAAGGAAATGTTCCTTCGTCAGGTCCCCATGCCTGACCAGATAGAGCGAGCCGTCGACGAAGGCCATGCCCTGGACCATGCCGAAAATCGGCGGTCTCGGATCGGGCTTCAGAAGATCGCCGAAGACCACTTCCACCTTGGCCGCGGAATCCGGGGACGCCCCGAGCGGCGGCGGGGTGATGCGGAACAGCTTGGGTCCATGCTCGGCGGCATAGATGTTCCCGCGATCGTCGAAGCACAATGCGATCAGCGATCCCTCCGAATGCGGCATGGAGTACAAACGCTCGATCCGGAAATCCCGGAGCACCTGGATCGCGGCGGCCGGCGTGGCCTCCCCGAACGGGGTGCTTGGACCGGGTGAGGCGGGGTGGAGCGCCGCCAGCGGCGCGGCCAGCAGGGCCGCGGTCAAGACCCGGCGCTTCGTGTTCATGTTCATCGGGGAGGCGCGTCGCCGCCGGGATCCGGATGGCGCGCATGCACGCGGCGACCGGCGCGCGATCGCGATCGAAAACGTTTTGGGTCGCGGGGTCCAGTGTCGTTGTCCCTTCGATGGCCGCGGGAAGGCGACGGGTGGAAATTGCGTTTGGGTGGCGGGTCGCGGCGCGCTAGGGTGCGGACATGCCGTTGCTGGTGAACATCCGGGACCTGCAGAAAGAGTCCGCGCATCTGGAGGGGGAAATTCCGGTCGGGGAATTCGCGGCCGACTTCAAGGACGAGTTGGTGCGGTTCGTGGAACCGTTGTCGTACGATCTGGAAGTCGACCGGCAGGGCTCGGAATTGACGGTGGTGGGGAGACTGGAGACGGAGATCGAATGCGACTGTGGGCGATGCCTGAAAACCTTCCGGCAACCGCTGGTGGTGGAGGATTTCGCGTCGCTGGTGCCGCTGGAGGGAGAGGAGGCGGTGGCGGTAAAGGATGATTTTGCCGACTTGACGCCCTATTTGCGGGAGGACACTTTCCTCGCCCTGCCAACGAATCCGTTGTGCACTCCGGATTGTCGCGGCCTGGTGCCGAAGGCTCCAGACCGCGATTTGCGTCTCGGGGAGGGAAGCCCGGTCGGTCCGACCGACGGGGTTTCGCCATGGGACGCGTTGAAAAAGCTGAAACTTTAGACCTGAGAATTTATGGGTGTTCCTAAACGCAAACCGTCGCGGAGCCGGCAGCGCATGCGCCGGGCGTACAACTCCGTCCTCAAGCTCCCGCAATTGTCCACGTGCCCCCAGTGCGCCGCGGCCTATGTCCCGCACCGGGTTTGCCCGTCGTGCGGCTTCTACAACGGACGTCAGGTCATTTCCGTCAACGCCCTCGCCTGATCCGCTTTACCGCGCGCCGCCTTCCCCCCGTGGAGGCGGCGCGCTTTCCTTTATGCGCCTGGCAGTGGACGTCATGGGCGGCGACCACGGTCCGGAGGAACTTCTCCAGGGCGTGAAGCTTGGGCTCGCCGCCGAACCCGGTCTCCGGCAGGTGTTCGTCGTCGGCCGCGAGCCCGAGATCCGCGAAGCCCTCGCCCGCGTCGGTCTTTCCGATCCCCGCGTCGAGGTCCGCCATGCCTCCGAGGTCGTCTCCATGGACGACGATCCTGCGGTCGCGCTCCGGCGGAAAAAAGATTCCTCGGTACTCCGGACCCTCGAGTTGGTCCGGGACGGGGCCGCCGACGCGGCGATTTCCTCCGGCAACACCGGTGGTCTCTACGCGGGCGCCAGCATCCGGCTCGGACGGTTGGGCCCGGTCAAGCGCGCCACCATCGCCTGCATCCTGCCGTCGTTCCACGGCGCGTGGGTGCTGGTCGACGGCGGCGCCAATCCGGAGTGCGAACCCGAACACCTCCTGCAGTTCGCCGTCATGGGTTCCGTCTATGCCCGGGCCTTGATCGGCATCGACAAGCCACGGGTCGGCGTCCTGAGCAATGGATCAGAGGATGCCAAGGGCACCGAGTTGACCCGCGAGGCGGTTGCCCTGATCCGCGCCACCGACCTCAATTGCCGCGGGTATTGCGAGGGGTACGACCTCTTCATGGACGGCGTCGACGTCTGTGTCTGCGATGGGTTCGTCGGCAACATCGTTTTGAAATCCGCCGAAAGCCTCGGCAAGGCCGTCCGCGGGATGCTCAAGGAGGAATTGACCTCGTCGCCCGTCCGGAAACTCGGGGCACTGCTTTCCAAGGGCGGGCTCCGGCGCATCGCCGAACGCATGAACCCGGAGACGTACGGCGGCGCACCGCTGCTCGGGCTCGACGGTTGCGTCGTCAAGGTCCACGGCGGCGCCCGCCGCAATTCGGTGATGCACGCGATGCGCCAGGCCCAGCGTTTCGTCGAACTCGGCATCAACCGGACCATCGAGGCCGAACTTCTGCGCGTCGCCGGCGCCATGTCGAAAACCCCGGCGTCCGTGCCGGGCCCCGCCTGATCCATGCCCAGCACCCCGCATCCCCGAACGACCCGGCCGCACCTGCGGACGGTTTCCATCACCGGCGTCGGGGCCTACGTCCCGGAACGAATCCTCACCAATGCCGACCTCGAGCGCATGGTGGAGACGTCCGACGAATGGATCACGTCGCGTACCGGCATCCGGGAGCGGCGCATCGCCGCGCCCGACGAGGCGACGTCCGATCTGGCCGCGGCGGCCGCGCGCAAGGCCCTAGCCGATGCCGGGGTCGAGGCCGTGCAGGTCGGGTTGATCATCTGCGCGACGATCACGCCGGACATGCTGTTCCCGTCGACCGCGTGCCTGGTGCAGCAGAAGCTCGGGGCGACGCGGGCCGCGGCGTTCGACATCGAGGCCGCGTGCAGCGGCTTCGTGTACGCCCTCGACATCGCGTCCCATTTCGTCGCGTCCCACACCTACGACACCGTGCTGGTGATCGGCGCGGAAAAGATGTCGTCGGTGGTCGACTGGACCGACCGGAACACCTGCGTGTTGTTCGGCGACGGGGCGGGCGCGGCGGTCTTGCAGAACCGGCCGAACGCGCACGGGCTGCTGACCACGAGCCTTGGATCCGACGGTGGCAAGGCCTCGCTGCTCGAGTTGCCCGCGGGAGGGAGCGCGTGTCCGGCCTCTGCCGACACGGTGGCGCGTGGCTTGCATTACCTGCGGATGGACGGGAAAGAGACCTTCAAGAACGCGGTGAACGCCATGGTGACGGCGGCCCAGGACGCGTTGGCGAAATGCGGTCTCACCATCGACCGCATCCGGTGCATCATTCCCCACCAGGCCAACCAGCGGATTCTCTCGGCGGTTGCCGAACGTCTCCAGGCGCGGGAGGAGCAGATGTTCGTCAACGTCGATCGTTACGGCAACACCAGTGCGGCGAGCGTGGCCATCGCCCTGGACGAGGCGGTGCGCTTCGGCCGGATCCAGCGCGGCGACCTGGTGTTGATGGTGGTGTTCGGCGCCGGCCTGACGTGGGGCGCGGCGATCATCGAGTGGTGAGCGCCGCCGACATGGGCACCCCGCGATCCACCGACTGGGAGGCGCAATACCGCGCGAACGACACGCCGTGGGACCATGGCGAGCCGACTCCCGGCCTCGTCGATTTCCTTGCGGCCCACCCGGATCTCGAGCGCGGGCAGGTGGTGGTGCCCGGTTGCGGGTTCGGGCACGACGCGCGGGCCTGGGCACTCGCGGGCTTCGAGGCCGTCGGCATCGATCTGGCGCCGTCGGCGACGGCGGCCGCGACGGCGCTTACCCCCGGCGGATCGAAGGTCGAGTTCCGCACCGGCGATTTTCTGCGGGACATCCCGGTTCGCCCGTTCCGCTGGATGTTCGAGCATACCTTGTTCTGCGCGATCGACCCGGCCATGCGGCGTGACTATGCGACGGCCGCGGGACGATGGGTGGCGCCGGGCGGTTGGTTGCTGGCGGTGCACTATCTGGATCCCGCCGCGCCCGAGGGGCCGCCGCACCGGTGCGAGCGGGCCGAGTTGCTCGGGTTGTTCGGGCAGGATTTCGAATTGCTGGAGGAGTGGGTCCCGCGGAGTTGGGAGAAGCGGGCGGGGCGCGAGGGGATGTTTTGGTGGCGCCGCCGGGTGTCCGCGTAACCTCCGGCGTCGGTCGCTGTAGATCCCGGACGGCGTGGTTCCCCGATCCGGGGCCGGCGCCGCCCCATGCAAAGCATCGAATCCACGAACGGCGCGATCCTTCCGCTCGCGCCCGACACATTCCAATCCACGGGTATCCAGGTCACCGGGACCCTGCCGCGGCGATTCCATCGGCTGAAGTCCCGGGGATGCGTCTGGAAGGCGTCGATCGCGGGATGGTTTTCGGGACAGCCGCCGCGGGTCGTGCTGTGGCTTGGTTTCGCCTTGGGGATCGGATTGAGATCGGGCTGTCCGATCCGGTGGGCACCGGCGCTGGAAGCATGGGAGAAGACGGCTGGACCCATCCGCCGCGGGGCTCCGAAAGCGGAACCTCCGGCGGCGTGCTTCTGGTGGGGCGACGACGAGCCCGGTCCCGGCACCACGATCACGGGTCATCTCGCACCATCGAATTCGGTGCCCGCAGGGCTGGGAAAGGCAACGCCCGGTCCCGCCCGCGACACGGTGGCTTCGGCCGCCAATCCCAAGCCATAGGGCTCCCCGTGCCCCTGGGGATGGCGAGGGCGTGCCTCGGCGACCGGCCCCGTGCGACATGCCCTCGGAGGGTCTCGCCACCGTTGTGAAAACCGTCGCGGCAGCGGTTGGATGCCGGGGTTTCCGGGCGACGGGAATGGGCTTGTCGTGGAGCGTCGTGGCGTCGTCGTCGCGCCGTTCCACCGCAGTCCGAAAACGCTCCGCGGTCGGGATTCGCAGCCGCATCCGGGGAAGGGTTCCGGAGGAACCGGCAGGCCGGGGCCGGCGGGTTGTTCCTTGGGATTCGGACGCCATCCGGATAGACTCCGCGGATGGCCAAGATCCTCCTCGTTGACGACGAATTGACCATGGTGCAGATGGTGGCCGAGGTGCTGCGTGCGGACGGTCACGAAGTGTGGCCCTTCACCAATGCGAACAGTGTCGCGGAGGCGTTGGAGGAGCGCCATCCGGATCTGGTGATCACCGATCTGTACCTCGACAAGACCAAGCCGCACGGGATGGAGATCATCCGCAAGGCGCGGTCGTTGAACCCGCCGGCGGTCGTCATCATGATGACGGGGTTTGGTTCGGTGGAGAGCGCGGTGGAGGCCATGCAGGCGGGCGCGTACGACTACATCGAGAAGCCCTTCAAACTCGACGAGTTGAAGCTGTGCGTCCAGCGGGCGCTGGTCTACACGCAGACCGTCCACGAAAACACGCTGCTGCGCCGCGAGATCCGGCAGAAGTATGGGTTCAGCCGGATCATCGGGGCCAGTTCCGGGATGCAGGAAGTTTTCCGCATGGTCGAGCGGGTGGCGGACACCTCCACGACGGTGCTCATCCTCGGCGAGAGTGGCACGGGCAAGGAGTTGGTCGCGCGGGCCCTGCATTTCAACTCGCGCCGCACCCATGCCCCCTTCGTGCCGATCAATTGTTCGGCGCTTCCGGAAAACCTGCTGGAATCCGAGTTGTTCGGCCATCGCAAGGGCGCCTTCACGGGCGCCATCGCGGACAAGAACGGACTGTTCCACGATGCCGACGGCGGGACCATCTTCCTCGACGAGATCGGGACGATGCCGTCGCAACTGCAGAGTCGGTTGCTGCGGGTTCTGCAGGAGAAAGAAGTGCGCCGCGTCGGCGACAACGTCGCGGTGACCGTCGATGTCCGCGTGCTGGCCGCCACGAACGAGAATCTCGAGCGGTTGGTGAAAGAAGGGCGGTTCCGCGAGGATCTCTACTACCGGCTCAACGTGGTGCCGATCGTCATTCCGCCGCTGCGCGAACGGCGCGAGGACATCCCGATGCTGGTGTCGCATTTCCTGAAGGACCGCATCCATGCCCGGAGCGGGCGGCCGCTGCAGATCAGTCGGCGCGCATTGGACGCGTTGGCCGCGCATTCGTGGCCGGGCAACGTGCGCGAGCTTGAGAACGCCATCGAACGGGCCCTCGTGCTCGCCGACCTGCCGCTGCTCGTGGTCCACGACTTCCCGCCGGTCGTGCAAGGACTGGCTGCCGACGACGACGGGGCGGAGCACGACGAGGCCGCGGCCAATGTCGAGCCCGTCGGGGCGGCGCCGGCGTCGGATCCCATGGCGGGTTCGACGGCGTCCACCGCGGCATCCACGGCCCTCCCCGGGCTTCCGCAGACCATCCTGAGTCTCAGGAGGTTCTCCCGCGACCAAGAGCAGGCCTACATCCAGCACGTGCTCCGTATCGCCAACCAAAACAAGGAAGAGGCGGCCCGCTTGTTGGACATCAGTCTGGCCACGTTGTACCGGAAGTTGGCCGAGGAGGGCGTGTAGTGGGCACGGGCCCGCGGTCGGCCCCCGGGTGGGAAGGAGACGCTTGGGTGGGCGCCCGCCGGGGCCTTGTGGACGGGCTGCTACAGGCGGCGGACCTCGATCCACGTCGTGGCGCTTCGGCCCGGCCCGCCGGTCGCCTCGAGTCGGTGGAGACCCGGGGCCAGCCGTGCCTCCGTGCGCCCGCCGTGCCTTTCGAGCGGCATCGTCGCGCAATGCCAATCGCAGGCGGCCGAAGCCCGCAGCACCAGTGACTGCGCCCGCGCGGGCAGGTCGGCGTCGACGAAATACACCGTGCCCGGCACCGGGTTGAGGATCCTCAGCGAGCCGGCCGCGCCGTCGTCGAGGACCGCGCGGCCGCCGAGCCGGTTGTCCGCACCCGCGAACCATTCCGCGTAATCGGTCCCGAGCCGGACCCGTCCCTGGGCATCGTGCTCGAGCGGGTCTTCGCCGGGGGGCAATCGGCCGCGGACGAAGAATTCCTCCCTTCCGGCCGCGGTGCGACGGCCCGTCAGGGATCCGACCCGGGCGGTCTCGACCCCGTCGGGCCGCGCGTACCACGAGGTGCCGAACCGCGCGTGGAGCTCGACGAACACGTCGTGCAGGATCGGCGCCGCGCCCGCGACGCCCGAGACGTGGTCCATCGGGGTGCCGTCGAAATTGCCGACCCACACGCCCACCGTGAACTCGGGCGTGAAGCCGAAGGCCCAGTTGTCCCGGAATCCGGTGCTGGTGCCGGTCTTGCAGGCGAGGGGGAAATCGGTCCGCAACGGCGTTTCCAACCCGAACCCCGCCGCCCGGGCCGCCGGATCGCGAAGGATGTCGGCGATGATCCAGCAGATCTCGGGCGGCGCGACGCGTTCGGGCTTCGGCACCGGACCCGGGACGCACCGCAGCGGCACGCGTTCGCCGAGGCGCGCGAGGGTGGCGTACGCGCCCGCGAGTTCGAGCAACCGCACCTCGCCGTCGCCGAGCGCCAACCCGAGACCGTAATGCGACGCGGGCTTGTCGAGGGTCGGGATTCCCCACGCCTCCAGCAGCGAACGCAACCGACCGGGACCCCCGTGCGCTGCAAGCACGCGCACCGCGGGAATGTTCAGCGAACAGGCGAGGGCCTCGCGCATCGACACCGGCCCCCGGCAGTGCCGGTCGTAGTTCGAAGGCCGGAACAACCCCGTGGGCGTCGGGAATTCGGAAGGCACGTCCGGGACAATGTCGGCCGCCGTCGCGCCATCCCCCAGGGCGATCAGGTACACGAACGGCTTCAGCGCCGATCCCGGCGAGCGCCGGGCCAACGCGCCGTTGACCTGTCCGCCGTGGACGTCGAACCAATCCGGCGAGCCCACCAGCGCGAGCACGTCGCCCGTCGCGTTGTCGATGGCCACCACCGCCGCCTGGAGTGCGTGCGAACCGCGCAGCCCGGCCAGGTGTCCCCGGACGATTCCCTCGCAGCGGTCCTGCAAGGGCAGGTCGAGGGTGGTCGCGACGGCACCCGGTTGGGTGCCCGGGTTCGCGGACGCGAGCACGATCCCGGCGAAGTGCGGGGCGCGGAAGACCCGTCCCGGCGGCTGCAACCGGATCGGTTCGGCCGCGGCCCGGGCGTGTTCGTCCGCATCGATCCAGCCGAGTCGCAGGCAGCGGCGGAGGATCCATTCCTGGCGGGCCTTGGCGCGTGCGTGCGCGATGCGCGGGTTGAGGCGCGACGGGGCCTGGGGAATCGCGGCGAGGAACGCGGACTCCGCGAGATCCAGATCCGCCGGCGGCTTCCCGAAGTAATGCCGCGCGGCCTCGGCCAGCCCGGCGCAGCGGTTGCCGTAGTCGATCCGCGCGAGGTAGGCGCGCAGGATCCGGTCCTTGTCCCATTCCCGCTCGAGACGCGCCGCGAGCAGGGCCTCGACGAGTTTGGTGCGCAGCGTGCGCGGCCGGGGCTCGGCCAGCTTCACCAACTGCTGCGTGATCGTCGACGCGCCGCTCACCACCCGCCCGTGCCGGACCCACTGGAACGCCGCGCGCAGCGTCGCCCGGAGGTCGAATCCCGGATGGCTCCGGAACCGCGCGTCTTCCGCCGCCAGGGTGGCCAGCACGATGCCCCGCGGCACGTCCGCCTCCGCGAGGTCGCGCGCGACCCTCCCGTCGCTGCCGGGCAAGACGCGCAGGAGCGTCCCGTGGCGGTCCATCAATTCCGTCGGGGGCGAGGTCACGGACGGATCGCCGAGCCCGGTCGGCAGCGGGACCCATGGCAACGCCAGCCAGCCAAGCATCCCGGCAAGCGCCGTCGCACCGACCGCGAGGGTACAGCGGTTGCGCCACTTCCTGGCACGCGGGTACGGGTTCACGGTGGCGTGGGGGCCGCGGCGTCCGCATGCAACCGGGTGCCTTCGGAGAATCCGTGGCGTTGAGGTTTGTACATCGCCTCGATCTTGGCCGGGGCTGCCACCACGTCGCCCGCCGCCCGCACGCGCGCGAGATAGCGGACGCGGTGGCGTCCTTCCGGGAGCACGTCGATGAATGCCATCCTGCGGTCGGAGCGCACCTCGACGAAATCGCAGGGGCCCTCGGCGGCCAACCCACCCGGATCCTTGCCCTCGGTCCGGAAAGTCCCCTGCGAGGGTTCCAACACCGCGGGCAACGGGTCGTCGATCGCCACCCATTCGGCCGGGTCGGCCGCGTCGATGTCGAGCGTCACCAGGACCCGGTCGCCCACCCGGAGTCCCTCGATGGGTCCCGGGCGGTTTTTCGCATCGAGTTTTTCGTAGGTCCGCCGCAACGAGAAGCCGCGGTGGATGGCGGCGGCCGGATTCGTGCCGGCCGTCCGGCGGCCGGAAATGGCAGCCTCCAGATGGAGCGGGAACGGCAGGGCGTGGGAGAGTGTCACCCCGGACGCCGCGTCGGCCGCCGTCAGCGGCAACCGGAGGGCCACCAACGGATCGTTGGTTCCCGCGGAGAACCGCCGCGTCGTCGTCCCGATCCGGACCTCGCCTTCGATGGCCCGCGGGGGCCCCGACCGGCGTGCATGGTCCGCGATCGCCCACAAAGCCCAGGCATTGCCCTGGGTGGTCGCCCAGTGCCCTCCCTGCCGACGCAGGACGAGCGAATCCAGAAGGCCCGTGGTTTCCGCGGACTGCGGATCGAGTCTCGCGTGGGCCAACAGTCGGAGTGCATCCACCCGCGCGTCGGAACCGAAGGCGCCATGGCGCGGTCGTTGGCCGGGGGGCATTCGCAGCAGCGCGGACGCCCCTTCGCGGTCGTCGCGGGTCTGCAGGAGGGCCAGGGCGAGCATCGCGCGGTCCTCGGGCGAGAGACGGTCGCGCGACGCGCCGAGCGATTCGAGGAGTCCCGCGTCGGCGGCGTCCCCGGCGGCGAGGGCGAGGGCGGTGAGGCAGCGGAGATGGAGGGATTCCGGGTCCGGGTTCGGCGGGTCGGCGCGGCACTGTCCGTCGAGCCACTTGTGCAAGCGCGCGAGACGGTTGGTGGGCACGTCCGCCCCGGCGCCGCGCGCGAGGGCGAGGACCCAGGCTCCATACGCGCTGCCCCAGCGTTGCGGGGTGGTCCCGCCCGGCCAATAGGCGAGGCCCCCGTCGGCGGTCTGCATCGACCAGAACCGCCGCACGCCGGCGGCGAGCGCGGCGTCGACGTTCGTGGCGGCCCGTTGGTCGGGAGGCAAGAGGCCGGGGAAATCGCGGAGCGCGATCCACGGCAGCAGGCTCGAACCGGTTTGCTCGACGCACCCGTAGGGGTAATGGACGAGTTGGTGCGCGCTCTCGCCGAGGAACGCGATGGGGGACGCGGCGATGCGGAGCGTCAACGCGTCCGGTTGCTCGAGCATCGCGGTGTCCATCGCGGCGAGCAGGTTGGTCGATCCCGCGGCGGCGAGGAGGTGGCGCACCTCGCGGAGATCCGCCTCCGCATGCGTGACGGGCAGCGAGACCGTCACCGCGTCGGACATCGCGTCCGACACCACGCTCCACTTCCATTCGGCGGTGCCGGGCGATTCCAGCCGCACCGGGAACTCGACGACCGCGGTTCCTTCCGAAGCGACCTCGATCCGGACGGGGCCGGCGTGGGCGGTGGCGAACGCGGCGTTGGTTCCGGGAACGAGGTCGGCTCGGACCGAGAGGGGGCGGCCGGATTGGTTGAAGACGAGCGCGCGTGCCACCAATCGGTCGCCGACGTGCGCAAACCGTGGCAGGGCCGATTCGATCATCAGCGGTTTGCGCACCTCGAAGGCGTCGATGCCGGTGCCCATGGCCCGCGGCCCATGGGTGGCGACGGCCACGACGCGGTACCGGGTCAGGCTGTCCGGCGCGACGAAGGAGACGGCGATGTCGCCGTGGTCGTCCGTGGCGAGGGATGCGTTCCAGAACGGGCAGGGGACAAAATTCCGGCGAGCGGTCGCCGCCTGCCCGCCGCCGCCGGCGACGTGTCCCTTGTTGGCGAACGAACGGAACCGGGGGTCCTCGGGCAGCAGTCCGGGCAACGACAACGTGGTCGTCACGCCGAGCCGGCGGGGTTCGGCGAATGCTTCGAACGGCGCGGGAGCTTCGGTTCCCTTGAGCACCAGATAGCCTTCGTCGACCGCGTAGAGCGTCGTCTCGGCGCCGGGCACGGCGTTCCCCGCGGCGTCGCGAACGCTGGCGTGGACGGCGATGGTATCGCCCGGCCGCGCGACGGCCGGCCCGGACTTCACCACCACCCGAAGTCGGTCGCGGTCGGTCGGCACCGACAGGGTTTGGTAGCCGACGCGCCATTCGGGCATCGGGAATGCATGCGGGTTACCCGCGGATCCGCGGACCAAGGCGACGCCGACGAACACATTGGGGCCGTCATGGGCTCCGATCGGGACGCGGATGGCCGGTGCGTTGCCGCGAAGCGGGATCGAGAAGGCACGGCGGACGTCCTCGCGTTCGACGGTGACGAGGGCGGTCGCGTCGAACGGAGCCTTCACCAGAAGCGTGGCGGTGTCGCCCTCGGCGTGCGTCGCCGTGTCCGCGACCAACTCGACCTCGGCGCCGTTGCGCGCGTGCCAGGCGAGCCGGCCGTCGCCGGTCACGTGGAACCCGACCGTCGTCGACGCGCCGTTGCCCGCGTCGTCGCGGGCGGAGAACTCGAGGAGATATTGGCCGGGTTGGCCGAGCGCGGGAAGGGTGCCGGCATCGGTGGCATCGGCGGTTTCCCAGCGTTCGCCGGCGCGGGCCATGCCCTGCGTCCGGACCCGGCTTTCGGCGACGTCATGGAACTCCGGTTCGCTTTGGTGCCCGACCACCCGCCCGGCGCGTTGGACGGCGACGGATTTCCACTCGACGCGCCGAAGGCGGACCGTGGCGTCGACGGCGACGGGCCAGGGTTGGCCGTCGTTGCGGACGGCGACGAGTTGGAACGCCAGTGGGACGTTCGTGGCCAGCACGGATTCCTCGCCGTGGCTCCATCGGAAGCCGAGGTAGAAGGCGGACGCGTGCCGGACGAATTCGGTCTGGGCGGCGATGGTTTGTTGGTCGAGATCGGTGACCTCGGCGGTGAGTTGGACGCGTTGCGGTTGCGGCGCGATCGGGTTGGGCGGGAGTTCCGGCACGATGATCCTGGGCACGCCGGGGGCGATCTCGACGGAGCCGTCGGCATGGGTGACTCCCGGGTTGTCGGACTGCGGGCGAAGACGCCAATCGCCGGTGCCCTGGCAGAAGGCAAACGAGGTCCATCCCGTGGGTGCGAAGGCGAAATCCTCCCCGTTGGCCGACCAAAGGAGGCGTGCGTTGGCGAGGTCTTGGCCGAAGAGATAGCGCGCCGTGAACGGAACCCCCATGGCCTCGCCGGGCCCGTACGAAGGCTTGGCCTTCAACGCCACATCGAATGCCGCCGGTTGGAAATCGCGGACCTCCACCTCGCGGTCGAGTCGGGCGGGACCACACTCGAGGTGCGCGCGGTAGGTCCCGCGCGTGCCCACCGGGACCATCCAAGTCCAGTCCGCCGCCCCCCCGGGGCCCAGCGCGAGGTTGGTGCGCAGCGTCGTGTCGCCCCGGGGTCCGACGAGTTGGAGTTGGACCGACCGGTTGGTGGGGAATTGCCATCCGTCGCCGTCCCATCGCCTCGCCAGCACTTTCAGATGCAGGGTTTC
>WBXI01000003.1 GCA_008933025.1 Verrucomicrobiota bacterium | reverse complement strand
GATCAAGGCGCCGGTCTTTGGTTTTTACGGGGGCAACGACGCCCGCGTGAACGCGACGATCCCGAAATCCGCGGAACTCATGAAGGCGGCGGGGAAGCGGTACGAACCGGTGACCTACGAAGGCGCGGGGCACGGTTTCCTGCGTGCCGGCGAGGCACCGGACGCCAGCGAGGCCAACCGGAAGGCCCGCGACGCCGCGTGGAAGCGGATCCGGGAAATCCTCGGGCAACCGTGACCGAATGCCGGGGCACTTCCGGGCGGCGAACCCACGGCACACGGCCGCGACGTCGCGGACACGGCAACGTTGCCGGGATTTCCTTTGTCGGACCGGGCCGATGATTACTCTCGGGTCCGTTCATCCGTGAAAACCCGCCGCGCATTCCTGCAGTCGCTGGCCGCCGCCCCGGTGTTGGGCGGCGCCTGCGTCGCCCGTCCGTCCGCGTCGGTCGGGGTGCGTCCGGCGCCCATCGGGACGGGGACCCCGCGCCACATCATCCACCTGGTGGCGGACGGCATGAGTTCCGGGATCCTGACCTGCGCGAACCATTACTCCCGGCTCACCCGGCACCGGCCGTTGACTTGGTTCGAGCTGACCCGTCGTCCGGAACTGCGCATGGCGTTCATGGACGTCCGTTCGCAAAGCTCGTGGGTGACGGATTCCTCGGCGTCGTCGTCCGCGTGGGGCAGCGGGGTGAGGATTCCGAACGGGAAGGTGAACCAGACGAGTTCGGGCGGGAAGTTGGTGACGTTGTACGAGGTGCTCGGGGCGGCGGGCTGGCAGCGGGGGTTGGTGACGACCACCGAGGTCACCCACGCCACGCCGGCGGGGTTCGCGGCCTGCGTGAAGAGCCGCGCGGACGGCGAGGACATCGCGCTCCAGTATCTCGAGCGCCGGGTCGACGTGATGCTGGGCGGGGGCCGGAAGCACTTCGCGAAGGAGAGTCGCAGGGACAAGCGCGATCTCCGCGGTGATTTCCGGTCCCGCGGGTACGCGGTGATGGACACGCCCGGGGATCTGGCGTCGGCACCTTTCGACGCGCCGTGGCTGGGCATTTTCGCGGGCGGCCACCTTCCCTACGTGATCGACCAGTTCGGCGGCATCTCGAAGGTGGAGACCGTCCCCCAGTTGGCCGCGATGACGCGGGCAGCGCTGCGGCGGTTGGGCCAAGCGGAGCGTTTCGTGCTGCAGGTCGAGGGTGGCCGCGTGGACATGGGATGCCACAACGACGACGCGGCCGCCGCGATCCGCGAGATGATCGCGTTCGACGAGGCGATCGACGTCTGCCTCGGGTTCCAGAGGGAACATCCGGACACCCTGCTGGTGATCACCACCGACCATGCGACCGGCAACCCGGGGTTGAACGGCATCGGCGACAACTACGAGAAGAGCAACCAGGCCTTCCGCAACCTGCTGTCGATCCGGCAGTCGATACCCGAGCTCGGGAAGCGGTTGGTGTTGGCGGAGGACGCGGGGCAATTCGCCGCGCGCCTGTTCGAGTCGACGGGCTACATGATCGCGCCGCGGCGCCGCGAGTTGGTGGAACCGTTCCTGAAGAAGAAGGGCTACGCGTTGTTCGACGGCCTCAACTCGGATGTCGGCGCGATGGGCCAGGTGCTGGCAAACCACACGGGGATCAGTTTCACCAGCACCCAACACACTTCCGACCACGTGCCCCTCCTGGCGCTGGGTCCGGGTGCGGACGCTTTCTCGGGCTTCATCGAGAACACCGAGGTATTCGAGCGCTACGTCGGTTTCGCCGGGGTCCGGTTCCGCAATCCGCAGGAATCCCTGGTCGCCGGCGTCGATCCCGAGCCCGGAAGCGCGGAGAACGTCGCCGAATACCTGCTCGGCTGACGGGGGTTCCCCGGGGAAAACGCCATGGGCTCCGCCATTCCCGATCCGCTGGTGCGCGTTGCCCGGGCCGCGATGGCGACGCGCTTCGAGGTGGTGCTGCACGGCGCCGAGCCCGCGCGATTGCGCGCCGCGGCGGAGGAAGCCCTCGACGAAATCGCGTTCGCTGAGGATTTGCTGTCGGCCTTCCGTCCGCATTCGGCCTTGGCGCGCGTCAACGAGACGGCGGGGCAGGGATGGGTCCGGGTCGACCCGCGGCTTTTCTCGTTTCTGGAGCGTGTGCTCGCGCTGGCCGCCCGATCCGGCGGCGCCTTCGACCCCACGGTCGGTCCGTTGGTGCGGTTGTGGAACGAGGCGCGCGAACGCGGCCGGGTTCCCGACCCGGCCGCGGTTGCCCTGGCGCAGTCCCGCGTGGGATGGCGGCACGTGGAGCTCGATCCCGGGGCGTGCGCCGTCCGGTTCCTGCGGCCGGGCCTCCGCCTGGATCCCGGGGCTGCCGGCAAAGGGCATGCGCTCGACATGGCCGTCCGCGTCCTGCATGAGGCGGGCGTCGGGAACGCGCTGATCCATGGCGGCACGAGTTCGGTCTGCGCGATGGGCAAGGATCCGGCGGGAAACCCCTGGACGTTGGCTTTGCCCGATCCGCCGCCGGGATTCCCGTGGCGCTGGCCGGGCGGTGCCGCGCCGCGGATCGCCCTGCGCGACTCGACGTTGTCGGTCAGCGCGGTGTGGGGACGTTCGTTCGCATCCGGTGGGCGCACCTACGGGCACGTGATCGACCCCCGTACCGGCGAACCGGTGGTGGGCGCATGGCTGGCGGCGGCGACCTCCGCCTCGGCTTTGGAAGGGGACGCGTTGTCGACGGCGCTGCTGGTGCGCGGCGGGGACTGGGGCGGGGAAACGACGGGACGATTCTGGATCGTGGCCGCCGATGGCCGGGTCCTGCAGCGCGAGGTCGCGTAGGTCGGGCACCCGACCCGGCCAACGTGCGACCGGCCCGTCAGCGGCCGGCCATGGCGTCCAACTCGGCGAGTTTGAGTCGCACGCTCATGATGTACGGCATCTCTCCCTTCGCCCAGTGCCCGTAGGTCGTCGTCACGACCGTGTCGTCCGGCAGCACCTCGACCCCCGGGTAGGCGCAATCGGAGCCCCCGGTGTTGTCCATCAGGCGGACCCGGTATTGGCCGGGACGGCCGCGGGCGATGTCGTCGTAGCGTCCCACCCAAGCCACCCAGTCGCCGTGGGTCGCGCTCTTCGCCGCCATGTCGCGGAACGAGACGAAGAGCCGGCCGTCGCGGGTGTATTTCGCGGTGTGCCGGTCGCCCGTCAGCGCGGCGGGGAGTTCCCTTGGCGCCGACCAACTGCGGCCGTCGTCGCGGCTGGTGATGAGAAAACTGTTCCGGGTCCGGGAATTCTCGCGGAGCAACACGGCGATTTCGCGCCCGTCGGGGGAACGGAGCGCGCCGGGTTCGCAGAGGTGGATGTCGGAGCGCGACAGGATGGTTTCGGGGAAGGACCACGTGATGCCGCCGTCGGTGGAGCGCGTGGAGTAGAGGGTGAAGGCGGTGGGTTGGACGGCGAGCGATCGCGACAGGAAATAGCGGCCGTCGTCGTGGAACAGGGCCAGATAGGATCCCGGAGCGGCCGTGGGCTCGACCGATCCCATGGCCACGATCCCGCCCCACTCGCCGGCCGGCAGGAGTTCCGTCCAATGCAGGCCATCGTCCTCCGACAACGCGGTGCGGACCGGATAAAGTCCCGAAAACAGGACCAACCGCCGTTTGCCGTGGGCATCGACGACGCGGTGGATCGTGGGGGTTTCCTTGGAAGTGGCCCAGGTGGCGGGAACGGGAAGCCGTTCCGACCACGTCTTGCCACCGTCGGCGGACCGCTTGTACTGGATCGGACCGCGTCCATGCCCCTTGGGATAGACCACGAGGATGGTGTGGCCGTCCTCGAGGAGAACCGTGGTGGGATGGCCGAGGTATTGGCCGGGCTCGCGGTCGACGACGACCTGACGGGAAGTTTGGCCGGCGAGATCGAGGAACCGGGGCCCGGCAGGTGTCGGCGCGGGGAAGGCCGGGGCGGCGAATGCCACCAAGGCAAAGAAAGCGGCGAGCCGGAAACGACGGGACGGCGGGATCACGAGGGGTTCATGCCCGACCGGGCGGCGGCAGGCAAGGGCGCGGGTCGGAATCGAATCCGGGCAGGGTCCGCCGCCGGTTACTTCGCCCTCGGGGCCGTCACCACGCGGATCCGGTGGCTCTCGCTGTCGCCGATCAGCACCGAGCCGTCGGCTTCCACGAACACGCCATGCGGCCGGGACAGTCTGGCCGACAGCGGATTTCCCACCGGTCCATCGCCCCGTTCGCCGGTGCCGGCCACCCGCTCGATCGTGCCGCGCCGGGGATCGAATCGCCGGACGACGTGGTTCTCGGTGTCGGCCAAATACACTCCTCCGTCGGGTCCCACGGCGATTCCTTTCGGACCGTTCAGGGAGGCTTCCCGCGCGGGGCCGCCGTCGCCCGCCAGACCCTTTCGGCCCGTGCCGGCCGCGATGTGGACGACCCCCTTTGCCAGATCGAGACGGAGCAATTGGTTCCCCTCGCGCGTGACCAACCAAAGATTTCCCTCGGCGTCGAAATCGAGCGAACGCGGCCCGTTCAACGCCGTGCCTCGGATCGGGGATCCGTCCGGCGTGGGGCCGGCGGTCCCGATTCCCGCCACGGTCGCGACGATGAGTGACTTGGCGTCGACCCGACGGATGGCATGGTTGCCGATGTCCGCAATGTAGAGGTCGCCCGAGGGTGCGAACTGGATGCTGATGGGCATCCGGAACTGCGCCTGCCCGGCGGGCCCGCCGTCGCCCGAGTATCCGGGCTTGCCGGTGCCGGCGAAGGTGGTGACCGCGCGCGTCCGCGCATCCACGCGCCGGACAACGTGGTGGTCGGTGTCGGCGATGAAGAGGCTTCCGTCGCGGTCGAAGCGGATCTCGTGCGGGTGCTCGAGCCCGGCCTCGCGTCCGAAGACGGTGGCGATGGTGCCGTCGGGCGCGATGCGGCGGACGACGTGGGCGGCGTAGTCGGCGAACCACAGGGCGCGGTCCGGGCCGCGCACGACGCCGAAGGGGTTGTCGAGGGTCGCGCGGATCGCGGGACCGCCGTCGCCGTCGGAGCCCGCGTTGCCGGTGCCGGCGACGTTGGACAACGACGCGGCGCCGAGGGAGAGCGCGAAGAGGGTGGCGGCGAGGAGCAGTGCGGGGGAGTTCATGGGCGCGGGTCGATGGAGAGGTCGATGCCGTCGGGGGCGGGGTTGGCGTTCGGGTGGGTCGACCCGTTCGCGAGAACCGGCGCCATTCCGTGCGGGCATGGGCGAGGCTTTCGCATGGGTCGCGCTTGGCGGGCAAGCATCAAGCCAAGCGGATGCCCGCCGTTGGCGGCCGGTTTCCTCCTCGCCAACGCCACGCGGCATGGGACCCTCCGGCCTCCAATTGCCATGAAGCTCCGGCCCATCCTCTACTGGTTTTCCACCGTGCTCATCGCCGGGTTCATGACGATGTCGGCGGTGATGAGCCTCACGCACAACCCGCAGGCCGTCGAGGGCACCAAGAAGCTCGGCTATCCGCCGTACTTCATGGACATCCTCGGCACGGCGTACCTGCTGGGCGCGCTCGCGCTGCTCGCGCCCGGCTTCGCGAGACTCAAGGAGTGGGCGTACGCCGGGTTCACGTTCGCCTTCATCGGCGCCTTCTGGACGCACCTCGCCATGGGCGAGAAGCCGCAGTCGATCTCGCCACTCGTCGCGCTCGCCTTGCTCGTGGCGTCCTACCGCCTGCGGCCCGATTCGCGTCGCTGGGGCGCCGACAAGGCACCGAAGGCCGGCGCGTAGTCCGGGTCCGGGCGCAAGAAAGCCGGGCCCGTCGCCAGGCCCGGCTTGGAAGGGGCGGCCGTCGCGGGACGGCGCCGCGCCGCTCAGGCGAACTTGTTCTTGCGGTAGGCGCCCATGACCGGGGCGTCGGGATTCACCTCGGGCCCGAAGTAGCGGAGCACCACGAGGGGCTCGGTCTCGCTGGTGTTCTCGAAGGTGACGCCGGCCTTGGCGCCGTCCTCGGTGGCGAAGTACTCGTCTTCGGTGAGTTCGTGGAATCGGATGAGCTTCGGGCTGTTCAACGGCAATCCGTTGATCTTGCCGCAGCCTTGCACGCAGATGAGGCCGTAGGCGCCGTTGTCGCGGATCGTGGTCTTCACGCCGGGGTTCACGGTGAGTTCCTTGGCGGTGAACAACTGTTCGCCGTCCACCTTGCCGTAGACGATCCAGCGGTCGACGAACCCTTCCTTCCGGGTGTCGGCGACGGGCACGGGCTCGAGGTAGTGGTTGTCCTTGAACTTCGGATCGACGTTCTTGTCCCAGTCGAGCTGGTCGACGATGAAGTCGAGGTCCTGGTGCTTGGCCTTGGGCATGTCCTTCACGAGGAGGCGCCAGGGCACGTAGCGGCCCTCGACCATGCTCTGGTACATGCCGAAGACGTCGCTGCCCCACTGCGGCTCGTAGGTGCAGAGCGAGCCGGGCGCGTGGAGGATGCAGGGATCGATGAGCCACCCGGTACCGGGCTTGAGGCGGTAGGCTTTGGACAGGTCGAGGATGCCGTTGTCGCCCTTGTTCCAATCCTCGAGGCATTTCCGCACCTGCGCCTTGGTGGTGCCGGGTTCGAAGCCCATGAACGTGTAGGGGAAATTGTTCCCCACGTTGTTGTGCTGGGGCGGGAAGTAATACGACTCGGGTTTGCCTTCCTGGCCCACCAGCTTCGCCTGCTTGGCGCTCTGGTGCATGTGGTGGGGGATCGGTCCCATGTTGTCGAAGAACTTCGAGTACACGGGCCAACGGCCGTACTTCTTCCAGATCGCCTTGCCGACGAGCGTTGCCCCGCCGTCCTCGACCGCCTTGCGGAGGGTGAAGCGCTCGTTGCCCACGACCACGTAGCTCAGGCCCTCGTCGGGCACGCGGCCTTCGTTCGCGGCCTCGGTCGTCGACGCGAACCAACGTTCGTCGATGCCGCCGCGGTCCGCGCCGTACGCATAGGTGTCGTCGGGATGCAGCTTGAGGCGGAGGCCGGGCTGGAGGAAGGCGCGGGGAACCCAGGCCGGGGCGAGGCGGAGCAGGCCGCCGGTACGGGACAGTTCGGCTTCGACCTTGGTCTTGGTCGAGCCCTTGATGGTTTTCAGGGCGGTGACGGTGTTCATGACGGGCGTGATGGCTGGCGACAGTGTTGTACTGCGATCGGCGGAGGTTAGCGGAGTGCGGGGAATGGCGCGAAGCGCGAAATTTCCCATGGCAACCGGTGCGGTGGCATGCGCCGCGCCGTTCCCGTCGGTTTCCGGTTTGAAGTCCGGGCGCCGGGAACGGAAGCTCCGCCCATGCTATTGCCGCCCCGGGTCAACGTTCTCGGCGTCGGCGTGTCCGTGCTCAACCTCGACACGGCCGTCGCCACGCTGGCCGATGCCATCGCCAACGACCGTCGTGGCTACGTTTGCGTCACCGGCGTTCACGGCGTCATCGAGTCGCAGGGGGACGACGCGCTGCGGCGGATCCACAACCGCTCGCTCCTCACCACGCCCGACGGCATGCCGATGGTTTGGTTGGGATGGATGGCGGGTCACGCCTCGATGTCGCGGGTCTACGGCCCCGAGTTGATGGAACGGGTTTTCGAATGGAGCCGGACCTCGGGCGCGACGCACTTCTTCTACGGCGGCAACACGGGCGTCGCCGAGGAGCTGAAGGCGAATCTCGAAAAGCGCTTTCCCGGGATCCGGATCGTGGGGACCTACACCCCGCCGTTCCGGCCGTTGAACGAGTCGGAGGAACGCGACCTCGCCGCACGGGTGAAGGCGGCGCGCCCCGACTTCTTCTGGGTCGGGCTCAGCACCCCGAAACAGGAGCGGTTCATGGCGTCGATGACCGGACGGCTCGACGCCAAGGTGATGCTCGGGGTGGGTGCGGCCTTCGATTTCCACGCGGGGCGTGTGAGCCAGGCCCCGCGCTGGATCCAGCGCAGCGGGTTCGAATGGTTGTACCGGCTCGTGCAGGAGCCGCGGCGCCTCTGGAAGCGCTATCTCCGGAACAATCCGCTCTTCGTGTGGAAACTGCTCGGCCAATGGACGGGCGCGCGCAAGTACGCGCTCGATGCCTGACCCAATCCCAGCGGTCCCGGCGCGCGTCGCCGGTTCCCGCGACCGAACCGCGCCCATGGCATCCCACGCGAACTACCGGGAGACGATCCGGGAGGTGATCCGGGCCAGTGGGTTCGCGGTCGACCCGGGCGTGTACGTGTACGCGCGGGTCCGGGAGGTGCGGCACGCCGAACAACACCTGATGGTGATCCGGGATCCGGACGAGACGACCGTGGTCACCGCCATCGGGAACCTTCCCCTGCTCGGCGAGCACGAGGCCAACCCCGAGCGGTGGCGGTTGATCAACATCCGCTGCGGCAAACCGTTCTATTGCGTGGGGTTCGTCGCGACGATCGCCGATGCACTGGCGCGGGAAGGGATCGACATCGTGATCACGTCGGCCTTCACCAACGACCTCGTGCTCGTGATGGAGAAAGACCTCGGGCGCAGCGTGGCGGTGCTGGAGGGGATTGGATTCGGGCGGCGCGGCCCGGGGCCCGTCTGAAAACCCGCGGGGATCCCGTCGTTTCGGGGAGGGTCCGGCGGCGGGTCTGCTCCCCCTTCGACGCCCCGGCCTGGACCAAAATCTCCCGCCGCGGGCCGCCTTCGCGTTTTCGGACGGCCGCTAGGGCTGTGCGGGCCGGGCCGGCCGCAGGGAGTGGTCCCAATCGCGGATCGGATGGGGTTCGAGTTTGGAGGGATCGAGCACGACGTGGCGGATGCGCTTCCGTTTCCAGGTGTAGGCGACGTGCACGAGGCCGTCGGTGGTCTGGATCACGGCCGGGTACGAAAACTCCCGCTGGGGTTCGTCCTCGAGCACGGCCGCGGCCTCCCACGTGTCGCCGTCCTTCGAAAGCGCCACGTTCAACGGCGAACGCCGGCCCCAGAGGCCGCCGGTATGGTTGTAGACGAGCAGGATCCTGCCGTCGCGCAACGTCACCGCGTCGATGCCGCTGTTGGGATTCGGTAGCGACGTGGGGCGGGGTTCCGACCACGACTTGCCGCCGTCATGGGTGTCGGTGCGGTAGATGGCCCCGTGCCGGCTGCGGCAGAAGGCGGCGACGCGGTCGGGGCCGAGGACTGCAAGGGCCGGTTGGATCAACTCGCCGTGGAGCGGGTCGGGCACGGACGGGGATCGTTCCCAGTTCCGGCCGTTGTCCTTCGTGCGCTCGAAGTGGACCTTCCATCCGCCGTCCTCGGTGCTGCTCCCGCACAGCAGCGTGCCGTCGCCGAGTTCGACGGGGTGGTTGCGGACGGGCCCGAGGATGTCGCGCGGGAAATGGATCGGGGCGGACCAAGAGCGGCCGTTGTCACGGCTGGTCCGGAGCAATCCCCACCAGGTATCGGGCGACGGCCCCACTTTGTAGAAGAGCAGGAGTTCGCCCGAACGCGCGGCGTGGAGCACGGGATTCCAGCAGGGCAGGCGGCGTCCATCCGACTGGACGCCGTTGGCGACCTCTTCGGGAGCCGACCAATGGCCGGCGTCGTGTCGGGCAACCCAGATGCCGACGTCGGGATGTTTCTCCCTGGTGCCGCCGAACCACGACGCGACGAGACCCCCGGGGGTTTCGGCGATGGTGGAGGCGTGGCACTCGGGAAACGGTGCGGAGTCGTAGACGAACTCGCGCAGGACCTCGCCGGGAGACGCGGCGGCAAGTGCGAACGGGAGGGCCAGGAAGAAGGGGAAGCGCATGGGCCAGACGGCAAGGAGCGGGGAGCGCGTGGCTGACGATTGGCTGGCCGACATGGATTCGAACCATGACTAAGGGCTCCAAAGACCCCTGTGCTACCTTTACACCATCGGCCAACAGCGCGTGGAAAACTAGGCAGCGCCCGGTTTCGGGCAATCTCTTTTTCCGGAGTCGTGCGTCAGTGGGTGCGAAAAGCGACGGGTGGCGGGCCGGATCATCGACCCGGCGGCCGAGGAACCGACGGCCCGTGGGAGGCGACGGCGTCGAGCCACCAATGGGCCGTCCAGGTGCCGCCCGGTTCCAACACGATCAGTTCCCCCGGCTCCGCCCGCGTGAACGCGTTGGGCAAGGCCGTCCACGGCTCCAGACAAAAGTAGGGTTCCCGCGGTGTCCGCGACCACAACGCGACGTTGCGGAAGCCGGGCGCACCCGACCAGTTCAGCACCGTTTCCACGCCGGCCGCCGGGTCGACGAGACGCAGTTCCGGCTCCGCCAGTTCCCCGAGGAACAGCGTCCCGCTGTAATCACCGGCGATCGACAGGTCCCGCGCCGGGAAGGGTTCCCCGAAAAAGCCATCCCAACGCCCGATCGGATTCAGGCGCTGGGCGCGGGGAATTTTCACCCGGCAGGCGTCGCGATCGCCGCCGGCGACGAGCGGGACGCGCAGGTAGGGATGGATGCCGCAGGCGAACGGCATCGGTCCGGGGGAGCGGTTCGTCACCGCATGGCGCGCGACCAGACGGCCGCCATCCAACCGGTACTCGAGACGGTGCGAAAAAGAGAAAGGCCAGGCGGCGCGTGTCGATGGCGTGTCGACCAGTTCCATGGCGACGGCGTCGGGCGAGGTGCCGAGGACGGTCCACGGGAGACGGCGCGCGAAGCCGTGCTGGGGCAGGGCGTGGCGTTGGCCTTGCCACTCGTAGTGATGTTCGGCACCGGGAACGTGGTTGAAGCTGACCAGCGGGAACAGCAGCGGGATGCCGGCCCACATGTCCTTCGGATGGCGGGCGACGGCGTCCGGATCGGAGTGAAGGACGTCGATGCGTCCCTTTCCGGCGACCTCGCGGGAATACGAGGTCAGCCAGCCGCCCAATTCGGGATGCACTTCGAAGCGCGCTTCCGCGGTCTGGATTTCCACCGGTTGCATGGGGGAATGCTGGCCGAACGGGCCGGGCATGGGAAGCCGCGGTCCCGCGAGGGGCCAAGCCCGGGGGCATCGGGACATCCTGGGTCCGCCATCCCACGGCGACCGCCGTGGCCGGCCGGTCTCGCATCTTCGAAAAGATGCGCGCGCCGTCGGTCACCAACGGATCGCGTCGATGCGCTGGCCGGCGGCGAGCGTGGTTCGCGGCGGCACGTCGACGAGTCCGTCGGCCTGGGCCAGCGAGGCAAGCGCGTGCGACGCCTGCACGCCCGCGGAACGCGCGGTGCCGTCGCGGTCGACCGCCACGCGGACGAAGTGGCGGCGGCCATCGGGATTGGACAGGGCGGCGCCGAGGAAGGCGGGCGATGTCGGCGGGCGCGGATCGCGGGCGCCCGCGAGGCGACGGACGGCCGGTTGGACCATCAGGACGGTGGTGACGAAGGCGGAGACCGGATTGCCGGGAACGCCGAGGAGATGGACGTTGCCGCGGCGACCGACGAAGAACGGCTTGCCGGGTTTCAGCGCGAGTTTCCAGAAGTCGATTTCGAATCCGGCGTCGACCGCGCAGGGTTTGACCAAATCGTGTTCGCCGACCGAGGCGCCGCCGATGGTCAGGACGATGTCGGCGATGTCGGCGGCGCGACGGATGGCGTCGGCAAGGAGGTTTCGGTCGTCGGGAACGATGGCGGAAGCGACGGGAAGGCCGCCGGCGGAACGGACGAGGAGTTCGAGGGGTAGCAGGTTGCTTTCATGGATGCTGCCGGGGCGTGGGGCGGCACCCGGGGCGGCCAATTCGGAACCGGTGGCGATCAGCGCGACGCGCGGTTGGGGGAAGACCGGCACCTCGCGGAGACCGGTGGCCCCGAGCAAGGCGAGACGGGTCGGCGAAAGCGGGTCGCCCACACGCCCGACGATCGCCCCCAGACGCACGTCCTCGCCGGCGAACCGCACGTTTTCCCACGGTTTTGCCGGGTCGAGGATCCGCACGGTTCCGGGTCTGGCGGGGTCGGTTTCCGTGTCTTCCTGCATGACGACGGCATCGGCCCCGGGGGGGAGGGGAGCGCCGGTGAAGATGCGCGCGGCTTGGCCCGGTCCAACGAAACAAGAAGGAACGCTCCCCGCCGCGATGCTGCCGACAAGTTGGAGCGTGGCGTGGGGAGAACGGGTGTCGGCGGCGCGCACCGCGTAGCCGTCCATCGCGGAATTGTCGGCGAGGGGAAGGGGAACGGGACTTGTGAGATCGGCGGCGAGGAAGCGGGGGGCGGGACCGTTCGCCAGGGCGTGGATGGGCAGCGAGACCGGGGATGCCGGCGCGAGGGACGCCAGAAGGCGATCCAGCGCGACTTCGTACTCGAGCATGGCCTGGATCAATCCTTGAGGCTGCCGCCCCCGGCTTCCTGCGATCGGCCGCGGAGGAGGAATCTCCAGACGACGTAGGATCCGGCGGCGAGGCCGGCGAAGACGACGCTGAAGATCAGTTGGCGGCCATGCTCGAGGCGCGACAGGAGGATCGCGGTCGAACCGAGACCCGCGGCGACGCCATAGAGGGCCCACGCGACCTGGCGCTGGTTGAGTCCCATGTCGAGCAACCGATGGTGCACGTGGTTGCGGTCCGCCTTGAACATCGACTGGCCGCGCGAGAGGCGATGGACCATGACCCGGAGGGTGTCGAAGAGCGGGAGACCGAACAGGATGAGGGGGACGGAAAGCAACGGGCTGGCGGTCTGGTGGCCTTCCTTGAAGAGGGACAGGATGCCGATGCAGGCGAGGACCATGCCGATGGTGAGCGAGCCGGAATCGCCCAGAAAGATGCGGGCCGGCGAATGGTTGTACGGGAGGAAACCGAGGCAGGCACCGGCCAGACAGAGCGTCAGGAGCGCGATGAGGATGTTTCCCGAGAGGACATTCAGGATGGCCAGGCACAGCGCCATCACCGTGGTGACACCGGCGACCAGGCCATCGATGCCGTCGAGGAGGTTGATGGCATTGGTGACGCCGACGATCCAGAAGACGGAGATGGGAAGGCTGAACCAGCCGAGTTCGATGGGAGCACCCCAGGGGGTGGCGACCTGTTCGATGCGGATGTCGGCGGCCCAGAGACCGATGGCCGTGAGGGTCTGGAACAGGAATTTCTTGGTGGCATCGGCGCCCTTGATGTCGTCGTAGATGCCGAGGACGAGCATCGATGTGGCGCCGAGTATCAAGGCGGCGAAGCGTTTCTCGAATTCCTGAAACGCGGCGGCCACCGGATTGTGCAGGAGATAGAGGCCGGCCCAAGGCAGGCAGAAACCGAGGAAGACGGCGACACCGCCCATGCGCGGCATGGGTTCGAGGTGGATCTTCCGGGCGTTCGGCACGTCGACCGCACCCCACCGTTTGGCCAGACGAATCGCCCACGGCGTGAACAGCCAAGCGCCGGCGGAGGACGCCAGAAGCATCGCCAGATAGGTTTTGTATTGCGTCATCCGACGTTCGCCACGGGATTTGCCAGCGACCCGAAGAGCTCGAGATGCCGATCGAGCATTCGTTCCAGGGAGAATTCCTCCCGGGAGCGCTTCAAGCCTGCCTGTCCAAGACTCGAACGGAGATCCGGTGAAGCAATTAGCGTGCGCATCGCAACCTCGAGTTCGTCGGAGCTACCCGGTGAAACCAGCAGGCCGTTCACATCCGATCGGCAAACGTATGGCACGCCCGACTTCAACCGACAAGCAATCAGTGGCTTGGAGCAGGCCATGGCCTCGACGAAAACCAGGCCGAACGCCTCGTTGGGGGTGATGGATGGAAAGAGGAAGACGTCGCAGGCGTGGAGCAGGGCCGGGAGATCCGAATCGGGCACGTTGCCGAGAAAACGCACCCGATCGCCGACGCCGAGGTCGGCGGCGAGTCGACGGAGTTCGTCCTCGAGGGGCCCGGTCCCGGCGATCCAGAGTTCGGCTTCCGGAACCCGAGGCAACGCCTCGATCGCGTGGCGCTGACCCTTGTAACCGACGAGTCGGCCCACGTTCAAAAAAACCGTCTTGCCGCGGGACTGGGCGCGCAGGGTCGCGGCACGGGCTTCCAGCGCGGGGGTCGCGGCAAAACGGGCCAGATCCAGTCCGAAAGGAATGACCACCACCTTGGAGGCATGCGGGGCAAGCCACGCCGAGTACTCGAGGTGCATCGGTGTCGCGACCACGATGCGCGTCGCGCGCCGGAGCATGGCCGATTGGAGCGGTTGGTAGAGCCGCATCAGGGCCTTCTGCCGCACGATGTCGCTGTGCCAATGGACCACGACCGGGGTTTCCCGCGGCGCGCGGAGAATGGCGAGGTCGGCGAGGGGATTCGGGAAATGGGCGTGGATGATTTCGGCCGGATGGCGGCGGGTGGCACCGGGATAGGCGGGGCAGAAGGAGACCGAGAAGGCTTCGCCAAACCGCGCCAGACGTTCGATCCGGAGGCGGCCGTGGGTTTCCCGGACGGTCTTGGCCCCGCGGTTGGCAACCACGCAGGTCACGTCGTGGCCCCGCGCGGCGAACCCCTCGGTCCAAAGCTGCAGCAGGGTCTCCATCCCACCCCGCTCGGGTGGGTAGAATTTACCGAGTTCGAGGATTCTCATTCGGGGCGGGCCGGATTCACGGCATGCAGGTCCCAGGCACCCTCGAACGCATCGACGGGTCGATCCCAACGGAAGTTATCGGCCGCGTAGCGGGCGGCTTCGGTCCGGTCCGGCAGCGCGAGTTTGCCCGAAAGAATCGCCGCAAGGCGCCGCTCGGGTTCGTCGGATTGTCCGGTCGGGTAGACCAACGCCGGCGACAAGGGACCGACCAATTCCGGGTTGGCGCCGGCATCGGACGCGAGCACCGGCGTCCCGCAGGCCAGGGATTCGACGGTGGCCAGGCCGAATCCCTCGAGGTCCAGGGAAGGCATGAGGGTGCAGTCGGCGGCCCCGTACAGGCCGGGGAGGTCGGCCTCGGGAACGAAGCCGAGGAGGCGTGCGGCTTGGCCGATCCCGAGACGGGAGATCTCGGATTCCAACGCCTCTTGCTGCGGGCCCCGCCCGGCGAGCCAGAGGCGCGCATGGGGATGGGCCTTGGCGACGCGCGCGAACCCCGCCAGAAGTCCGGAAAGGCCCATGCGCGGATCGAGTCGCCGCACGGTCAGAAAAAGGAAGTCCCCGGGCGCGAGGTTCCATTGCCGACGGAGTGCGTCGCGGTCGGCGGCGGGGTGGAACTGGGCGAAATTGGCGCCGCCGGAAACGACCGAGACGGGGGATCGGACGCCGGGATGCCACAGGGGGAGACGCCGTCGGGTGTACTCGCTGGCCACGAAGATCGCGGGGGCGGCACGCAGGGCGCGGGCCTCGGTGCGGTGGAGCATGCGCGCGATCCACGGGTCGAGAAGGCGGCGCGGGAGTCCCCGGGGCTTGGCTTGCTGGCTGAATCGATATTCGAGGCCCCACGCGCCTTGGTACATGAAGACGGTCGGCCAACCGCGGGCCGCGGGTTCGAAGTAGGCCTGGTGGGTTGCGACGAGGGTCCGGGGTTGGCCGGGGGCGAGGAGGGTGGCGAGGACGGCGCGCGCGGCGGTGTTTTCCGACCGCCAGTTGGCGAAGAACGACCCGGTCCCGTCCGGAACCCGATGGAGGTGGACGCCGTGCCGGCTTTCGACCGCGGGGAACCGGTTCCGCGGGTTGGGGTAGACCGCATGGACCTCGTGTCCACGCGCGGCAAGACGTTCCGCGACCTCGGTGGCGTAGCGATAGCCGCCGCCGTCGAGATCCGGATGGTAGCCGAGCGTGAGAAAGACGAAGCGCATGGGGGCGGGTGCTAGCAGGAGCGCGGGGAATCTGGCAACAGGGAAGGAGCGCGGCGCCCGGCGGCGGGGTGCGTCTCGAACGGGTTTCCGACGCCAGTGGCACCCGTCGGGCCTTGGCCGGGACCTTGGCCGGGACGCGGCCGGGGTGGGGCCCGAACGGCGTTGTCTCCGCCGTCTGTCGTGCCCGGAGGGGCCGATCACGACGGCGGCGCGATGGCCGCGGTGGCGGGACTTGAATTTGCGGGTGGGCGGCGACGGGGCTTCCGCGCTAGCGTGCCTCCATGCTTCTGAGTCCGGCCGAACTCGAGTCGCTGGTGCGACTCGAACACCGCTCACCCCACTCGCTGCTGGGCTTCCATCCGTTGGGCGACGGAAGCGGGTTGGTGGCGCGCGCGCACTTGCCCGGCGCGACGGCGGTGGAGTTGGTGCCCGTCCACGACCGGGCATTGCCGGCGTTCCCGTTGGAACGGTTGGGCGACACGGACGTGTTCGAGGGAGTCACGCGGGCGGCGACGCGGGTCTACGCCTACGACCTCGTGGTGCGATGGGCGGATGGATCGGTGACCCAGGGACGGGATGCGTTTTCGTTTTGGCCGACGGTGGGGGAAACCGACCTGCACCTGTTCAACGAGGGCAATCACCGTCGCTTGCACGACGTGCTCGGGGCCCATCTCCAGACGCTCGACGGAGTGCCGGGGGCGACGTTCGCGGTGTGGGCGCCGAACGCGCGCCGGGTCTCGGTGGTGGGCGACTTCAACGCCTGGGACGGACGGCGCCATCCCATGCGGCAACTCGGCGCCTCCGGCGTCTGGGAGATCTTCGTGCCCGGCGTCGGGACCGGGGCCCTGTACAAGTTCGAGGTGGTCGACGGTACCGGCGCGATGGGGCTGAAAACCGACCCGTTTGGATTTCACTTCGAGGTGGCGCCAAAGCAGGCGGCGGTGGTCTGGGACACGACGAAGTTCGCGTGGACGGACGCGGCGTGGATGGAGCGACGCCGGACGGCGAACGCGTTGCGCCGGCCGATGAGCATCTACGAGGTGCACCTGGGCTCGTGGCGCAAGAAATCGGAAACCGAGTCGCCGGGGTACCGCGAGTTGGCCGGGCCGTTGGTGGACTACCTGCGGCGGATGGGATTCACCCACGTGGAATTCCTGCCGGTGGCGGAGCATGCGTACTACCCGAGCTGGGGGTACCAAGTGACCGGGTTTTTCGCGCCGACCAGTCGGTACGGGACGCCGGACGATTTCCAGTTCCTGGTGAATGCGCTGCACGAGGCGGGGATCGGCGTGATCGTGGACTGGGTGCCGGCGCATTTCCCGAGGGACGAGTGGGCGCTGGCGAAGTTCGACGGGACGGCGTTGTACGAGCACGAGGACCCGCGGCAGGGGGCACACCAGGACTGGGGCACGCTGATCTTCAATTTCGGCCGGCACGAGGTCCGGAATTTCCTCGCGGCCAACGCCCTTTATTGGTGCGAACGCTTCCACATCGACGGACTGCGCGTGGATGCGGTGGCGTCGATGCTGTACCTCGATTACTCGCGCAAGGCCGGGGAATGGGTGCCGAACAAATTCGGCGGTCGCGAGAACCTCGAGGCCGTCGATTTCCTGCGCCACGTCAACCACCTCGTCCACACCGAACACCCGGGCGTGGTGACCATCGCCGAGGAAAGCACCGCGTGGCCGATGGTCTCGCGTCCCCCGTGGCTCGGCGGCCTCGGGTTCAGCCTGAAATGGAACATGGGCTGGATGCACGACACGCTCGGTTACTTCGCGCGCGACCCGGTCTACCGCAAGTACCACCAGAACGACCTGACGTTCGCGATGCTGTACCACTTCCAGGAAAACTTCGTCCTGCCCCTGTCGCACGACGAGGTGGTGCACGGGAAGGGATCGCTGCGACGCCGCATGGCGGGCGACGACTGGCAGGGGTTCGCGAACCTGCGGGTCTTGTTGGGCTACCAGTGGATGTTCCCGGGAAAGAAACTGCTCTTCATGGGAGGCGAGATCGGGCAGTCGAAGGAATGGGACGCGAACGGCGAGCTCGACTGGTGGCTGTTGAACGAGGGTCCCTATCACCGCGGCGTCCAGCAATGGGTCGCGGACCTGAACGCGCTCTACGTGCGGGAAGTGGCGCTGTGGCGCGGCGATTTCGAGCCCGAGTCCTTCCAGTGGCTCGATTGCTCCGACCACCAGAACAGCGTGCTCTCCTTCGTGCGGCGCGTGCGTCCCGACGAGATCGAGGCAGCCCGGCGCGAGGGAATGGCGGCGGCCGAGGAAGCCCCCGGCACGCACATCGTGGTGGTGATGAACCTGACGCCGGCCCCGCGACTGGATTATCGCATCGGCCTGCCGGTCGCGGGCCACTGGCGCGAGGTGTTGAACAGCGATGCCGCGTCCTACGGGGGCACCAACACCGGCAACGAGGGCGGCGTGGACGCGGAAGCCTACGGCATCCACAACCAGTCGCATTCGGCGGTGTGCCGACTGCCGCCCCTGAGCATCCTCGTGTTCCGGTCGGAGGGGTGAAGCGACGGGTCAGTGGCTCGACCGCCACCACGCCACCCCTCCCGCCACCAGTGCCAGCAAGAGCAGCAACGCGGCGAGCTTGAAGAGCAGCTTGGTGAGTTTCCACGCCACCAGCAGGACCAGCAACCCCACCACGATCCCCGCCGCCAGGATCGCGGTCCGGTGCCAGTCGATGGCGGCGGGGTCCATGGCGACGCCCCCGTTCAGGCGGTCACCGCGAGGCCAGGTTTCCCGTGCTTGCGCAGGATTTCCGCCCCATGCCGCAGGATGCGTTCGGTGGCGTCCCAACCGAGGCACGCGTCGGTGATGCTGACGCCGTAGGCGAGCGATTTCGGATCCTTGAGGGGCTGGTTTCCCTCGTGGAGATGGCCTTCGATCATCGCCCCGATGAGGGGTTCGCAGCCCTCCGCCTTCTGGGCCACGAGGTCGAGCCAGACTTCCTCCTGCCTTGCATGGAGTTTGCCCGAGTTGGCGTGGCTGCAATCCACCATGAGCACCGGCGGAAGGCCGTGCTTTTTCAATTGGGCGGCGGCTTCGGCGATCGAGGCGGCGTCGTAGTTGGTCCGGCTGCGTCCACCGCGCAGCACGGTATGGCCATCGTCGTTGCCGGTGGTCTGCACGACCGAGACCGCGCCGAGCTCGTCGATGCCGAGGAAATGGTGCGGGTGCCGCGCCGACAGCATCGCGTCGACCGCGATCTGGAGCGACCCGTCGGTGCCGTTCTTGAACCCGACCGGCATGGAGAGCCCGCTGGCCATCTCGCGGTGGGTCTGGCTTTCCGTGGTCCGGGCGCCGATCGCGGCCCAGGAAACGAGGTCGGCGATGTACTGCGGGACGACGGGATCGAGGAACTCGGTGGCGGCCGGCAGGCCGAGGTCGTTGATCGCGAGGAGAAGTCGGCGCGCCGTGCGGAGGCCGGTCTCGACGTCGTAGCTGCCGTCCAGATGCGGGTCGTTGACGAGCCCCTTCCAGCCGATGGTGGTGCGGGGCTTCTCGAAGTAGACCCGCATGACCACGAAGAATTGGTCGGCGAGGTCGGTGGCCAGTCGGGAGAGGCGCCGGGCATACTCCATCGCGGCGATGGGATCATGGATGGAGCAGGGGCCGACGACGACGAGGAGCCGCGGGTCCTCCTGGCGCAGGATGCGTTGGACCGTCCGGCGGGCGTCGACGACGGTGGCGGCCGCGACGGGGCTGCCCGGAAGGGCTCCCTTGAGATCGTGCGGCGACGGGAGTCGCCGGTTCGAGACGACCCGGAGGTCGTTGATGCGTTGCATAACCGGGGAAGACTTTAGGGGGGCGCGGAAGGGAAATCCATGCCGGTTTCGGCGGGATGGTTGGCCGGGCGGCCCGCGGGAAAAGAAAAAGCCGGTCCCGACGGGCGGAACCGGCCGTGGAAGGGAACGGGTTCCGGTCAGGAGTTCTTGTCCCAGCCGTAGTGCAGCGGCTCGATATCGCGGCCGAGTCCGTCGTGGACCTTTCGGGTCTTCTCGTCGAAGTAGCACATGACGCCGAGGCGGTCGGAGGTTTCGGCGAGCGAGATGACCGTCTGGACCTTCACGGCGAGATCGATGCCGCAGTTGGGCTGCTTGTTGGCGCGGATCGACTCGTAGAAGTTCTTGTGGTGGGCGGCGACGCTTTCCCCGGGGAAACCCTCCGACGTTTGCGGGTCGATTTCCTCGGCGAAGGGGCGTTCGGGGTTCAGTTGCACCTTGTTGCCGCTCATGTCGAGCGTGCCCATGTGGCCGCGGATGCGTTCCTGCGTGCCTTGTTCGTTCACGGTGGACGACGTGATGTGCATCACGTAGCCGCTGGGGAACTCGGCGATGAGCTGGATGATCTCCGCGACGTCGCGGACGTACTTGGTTTCCTGTTCGGGTTTGCGGCCCTCTTTCCGGAGATCGGTCTTGAACGCCTTGCTGCCGACGGCGGCGACCCGGACCGGGAATTCGGGATTGCCGGTGGCGAGCATGTACGGGTGCAGCTTGTGCGGGAACAGGTCGCCGAGAAGTCCCGAGCAATACGGGGCATACTTGCGCCAGCGGAAATAGTGGTCGGCATCGAAAGGCCGCCGCGCCTTGATCTGTTGGCCGAGCCACTGTTCCCAGTTGATGTCCTCGGCCGTCGCCCAAGGCTGGATGGTGTAGTTCCATTCGCCCCAGGGGCTGTTCCGCATGTAGCTGCCCTGCAGCATGGTGATCGGGCCGATCTTGCCGGCGCGGATCCACTCGGCGGCCTTGTGCCACTTGAGGTCCGAGCAACCCTGGGAGCCGACGTTGAGGATCTTGCCGGTGCGCTTGACGGTGTCGTACAGCTCGAACGCCTCCGCCAGATAGCGCGTCATCGGCTTCTCGACATAGACGTGCTTGCCCGACTCGAGCGCGGCCTTGGAGACGGCCGTGTGCCAGTGATCGACCGTGGCGCAGAAGATGACGTCGATGTCCTTTCGTTCCATCACCCTCTGGTAGTCCTCGTACCCCTGGGGCTTGCCGGCACCCTTGTCGGTGATGCGTTTCACGTGGTCGGCCACGCGGTGCTTGGAGACGTCGCAGACGGCGGCGAGGGAGACGTTGTTTTCCTGGAAGTGCTCGAGGTTCTGGCCGACATGGGCGCCCCCCCCTTGGTTGCCGACCCCCACGAAGCCGACGACGAGCCGTTCGTTGGCGCCGACCACGTTCACCGAGGGGGCCTTGTTCTGGCCGTAGACGGGAACGATGAGGCTGTTGGCGGCGGCGATGACCGAAGCCGCGGCGGTGGAGCGCTTGAGGAACTGGCGGCGGCTGGTGGGCCAACCGTTGCCCGGGGAAGTATCGTGCAAAGACATAGGAATGCCGTGTTGACGTTATTGTCGGTGGATTGGGGAACCGTACGCGGGGCATGGTCGGGGTCAACGCACGATTCGCCGCGACGGCGTGGCGCGGCGTTGGTGTTTGGCAGGTGGGCGGAGGACGGGCAGGTTGAAGGCAAGCGCGGTTCCCCGCGCCGATCCCGATGGGCCATCATTCACACGCATTCACGGATCCGTCGTTCAAGGTCCGACGCCGCACGACGCTGGAAGTGGCTGGCCGCGTGGCGCGCTACCTGCGCCCGTATCCGTGGATGGCGGCGGGTACCATCCTGTGTGCTTTGGTGTCGCAGTTGGCGGGGTTGGCGTACCCGAAGTTGACCCAGTACGTCATCGACGACGTGTTGCTGGGGGGGCGCGGGGACCGGTTGGCATGGGCGGTGGCGGGCCTGCTGGGGGCCTATCTGGTGCGGGACGGCCTATCGAGCCTGCGCATCCTGCTGAACAACGCGTTCGAGCAGGCCGTGATCCTCGACATGCGCCGCGACGTGTACGCGCGGATGCAACGCTTGCCGGCCGGTTGGTTCGACCAACGCGCGACGGGCGACCTGATGACGCGGGTGATCGAGGACGTGAACGTGATGGAACGGTTGGTGATCGACGGCACCGAACAGGGCGTGGTGTCGCTGGTCGGCATCGTCGGGGTGATGGTGTTCATGTTCCTCGCCAACCCCATGCTGGCATGGGTGGCGTTGGTCCCGTTGCCGGTGCTGGTGGCCGGGGCATGGTGGTACACGCGGACCGCGGCGGAGCGGTATCGGGCACGGTCGGTGGCCAACAGCGCGATGAACGCGTTGCTGACCGACAACCTGCAGGGCGTCCGCCAGGTGAAGAGCTTCGGCCGCGAGGCGCACGAGGACGCCCGGTTCCGGCAACGCGCGGAGGCGCTGCGCGACGGCACGCTCCGGGTGATGCGCGCCTGGGCATGGTACAATCCCTCGATGACCTTCGTCGGGGCGGCGGGGAGCGTGGCGGTTTTGTGGCTGGGCGCGCGCGAGGTGCTGGCGGGCCGGATGACGCAGGGGCAATTGGTGGGATTCCTCCTGTTTCTCGGGATGTTCTACCAACCGGTCTCGCAATTGCGCGGGCTGAACCAGATCGCGCAGTCGGCGCGGGCCGCCGGCGAGCGGGTGTTCGACATTCTCGATGCGTCGGCCGAGGAAGTCGACGGCGGCCCCTGGGTCTGGCGTGCGCGTGGCGAAGTGCGGTTCGAGTCGGTGGCGGCCGGTTACGAGGGGAAAGAGGTGTTGCACGACATTTCCCTGGCGGCGGAGCCCGGCCAGATGATCGCTCTGGTGGGACCGACGGGTGCGGGAAAATCGACGCTGGTGAATCTGTTGCCGCGGTTCCACGAAGTGACGGGCGGGCGCATTCTCGTGGACGGGCGGGACACGGCGCGGATGGCGCTGGGGGAGTTGCGGCGCCAGATCGCGGTGGTAAGCCAGGAACCCTTTCTGTTCAACGGAACCGTTCGGGAAAACCTCATGTACGGACGCATCGATGCCGACGAGGCGGCAATGGAGGCCGCCGCAAAGGCCGCCAACTGCGACGAATTCATCCGTAAACTCGCCCAAGGCTACGATACCCGGGTGGGCGAAAGGGGTGTCCGCCTGAGTGTCGGCGAACGCCAGCGGATCAGCATCGCCCGGGCTTTGCTGAAGGATGCGCCCATTTTGATCCTCGACGAGGCGACGGCGAGCGTCGACACGGCGACGGAACGACTGATCCAGGAGGCATTGGAGCGGCTGTTCTCCAGTCGGACGAGCTTCGTCATCGCCCATCGTTTGAGCACGGTGCGTCGGGCGGACCGGATCCTGGTCCTGCGCGCGGGACGGATCGAGGAGTCCGGGCGGCACGGCGAGTTGGTGGGGGCCGGCGGGCTGTACGGGCGATTGGTCCGGGCACAGGAAGCCGGGGAAGACTTGGAAGTCGTTCCGGAGAGTGGGGTTGGTGCCGAAAACCGCGGAAGACCACGGGGTGGAAGTATTTGTGTTTGACACTCGCAGCGCCCCTCCCTAAAACGCCACAGCTAATCCTCTCGGACTGCCTAGGTTGGCAGGATGAGAACAAAAGCTTTTCGTATGAAGAAGCCCTTCAAAGCAGCCAGCATGGCGACGGCGGGAGCCGCGATCCTCTCCACCCTGTCGGCGTTTGCCGGCGACGGTTCGAAGCCTTACACGCTGAGCGCTGGCGTGCGTGGTTTCTACGACGACAATATTTTCACGGCGAACAACAAGGTCGACGTCGATGGCGACAAGAAGCCCGACCGCCGGAAGTTCGACAGCTTCGGTTTCGAGATCACCCCGAGCGTCCGCTTCAATGTCCCGCTCGAGGGTTCGACGTTGACGGCGGGTTACACCTACGGCTTGCGTTACTACGAGAGCCGCCCGGGCAGCAAAGACGATCAGTTCCATCTTGCCGACGTGGCGTTCAGCCACGCCTTCAACCCGCGCTACAAACTGTCGGTTTCCGATCAGTTCGCGGCGGCGCAGGAGCCGGACCAGATGGTTGCGTTCTCGGGTTCGGGGACCCTTCCCCAGGTGGTGCGCGCGGAAGGCAGCAACATCCGCAACTCGGCCGGGGCGGACCTGACCGTCCAGATCGTTCCCCTTTGGAGTGCGGTGGTTGGGTATCGCAACAACTACTACAACTACAAGAACAAGGGTTTTGCGGAAGCGCTGGACCGCATGGAGAACCTGCCGTCGCTCGGTCTGCGCTACCAGTTGGCGCCGAAGACGGTGCTCTCGGGCAACTACCAGTACGGCGACGTCAACTACCGCAACACCAAGTCCGACTTCCGCGACAACCGGTCGCACTACGTCTTTGCGGGCGTCGACCATTCCTTCACCTCGCAGTTGGTCGGATCGCTGCGTGCGGGCGCCCAGTTCGTTGATTGGTACCATGCGCCGGCTGGTGCACGTGCCGACGCGGTGAATCCGTTCATCGATGCGAACGTGACCTACTCGTACGCGACCGGCAGCAATGTCCAGATTGGCTTCCGTCATGCGCGGAACGCGACCGATCTCGAGGCGGCCAGTGCCGTTCTCGACCAACAATCCAGCTTGGCCTACGGATCGATCAACCACCAGATCACCGGCAAGCTGCGTGGCAGCGTGGTTGCCCAGTACCAGAACTCGGAGTTCATTGGTGCCTCGAAGGCGGTCCTGCTCAACGGCCAGAAAGAGGACTACATCTCGCTGGGTTTGACCCTCAATTACCGGATCAACAACTACCTGTCCGCCGAGGCTGCTTATTATTACGATCAACTGGCGTCCGACGTGAACTTCCGCGACTATTCGCGGAACCGGGTGTTTGTGGGTATCCGCGCCACGTACTGAGCGAGGCCAGACCGGGCGGGGTTTCAGTAATTACGGGAGGCTGGAATCTGTTTCAGCCTCCCTTTTTTGTATCGAATGGAAGCGATCAAGACGCAGGCATCGGCGGCATCCGGAATCTCGGATAGCAAGCTGCACTTTCTCGACTACTGGCGGATCCTCCGCCTACGGAAAGCGATCATCCTTACCGTGTTCCTCCTGGTGGTGGGCACGGTGGCGGTGGTCACGCATTTCCTCACGCCGCTCTACCTGAGCACGGTGGGAATGAAGGTCGAGAAGGATACCCCGGACGTGGGGCCGTTCCTCCAGGGGCCTTCCCAAACGGGTTTCGACCCGTACTTCTTCAACACGGAGTTCGAGGTGCTCAAGTCCCGACGCATCCTCGACAAAGTCAGCGAACGATTGCACCTCGCCAAGGTCTACGCGGGCCGGGCCAAGGTCCCCGAAATCAACATCCAGCAAACCTACGAGGTTCTCTCCCGCGCCGTCGAGGTTCGGCAGCGCCGCAATACGTCGATCATCGAGATCAGCGCCTACGACCAGGATGCGGCACTGGCGGCGGACATCGCCAACCGCATCGCGGAGGCTTACGAACAGGACCGCGATCTTGATCGCAATGACCGACTGCTGCGTGGCTTGACCACCTTGTCGAATGCACTTTCCAACCTCGAGGAACAGGTGCGGGTCGCGCAGACCAACGTCGACCACCTGCGGATGTTCCTCAAGGTTCCCGACGCTGCCGAGACCCCGAGCTTGGTGAGCCTGAACACCCAGACGATGGCGAAGCTCGAGCTCAGCCGCACGGAATACCGGACCCAAGCCGCGACGCTCGAGCAATTGATGGAGAAGGTGAACAGCAAGAAGGGCGACGAACTCCGCCACTTCCTGTCTTCGGCGCGTCCCACGCAGGAACTCACCGCGCTGATCGCGAGCCTCAATCTCGCCAAACAAAAGCAGCGCCAGCTGAGCCCCGACCTTGGTCCCGAGCATCCGGAGGTGAAGCGGGTCATCGGTCTGATCAGCGAGATCAACGACCAGTTGGACAAAGAGGTCCAGGGCATGGTCGATGCGCTTTCCGCCCAACTCGAGATTGCCCGCGGCAACGTCCGGGAGTTGGAAAAACTCTACGACTCCGCCATCGAGAAAACGGCCCAGGAGAACAAGAGCTTCGCCCCGTATGCCAAGGCCAAGCGGGATCTTGAGTTCAGCATGCAGGTCCGCCAATCGATGCGCCTGCAACTCAACCAGGAATTGATCAACGGCCAGATCTCGAAGAAATCCAGCGTCCAGGTGATCGACCGCGCGCTGCAGGGGCTCACGCCCGTGCGCCCCAACAAGCCGTTGTTCGTGGCTGCCGGCGCCATCTTTGGATTGCTTCTGGGCATCGGTCTCGCCTTCTTCATCGAGTACATCGACACCAGCGTGAAGACGATCGACGACGTCGAGCAATCGCTCGGCGCGCCGGTGCTGGGTGTCATTCCGCAGAACGTGGGGGCGCTGATCAACGAGGGGGCCGACAGTCCCCATGCGGAAGCGTACCGCGTGTTGCGCACCAACATCCTTTTCTCCAGAAAAGATCCCGGTTGTCGCACGATGACGGTCGTGTCCGGCGGCGCCGGCGAGGGCAAATCCACCACGATTTTCAACCTTGCCACGATTTTCGCCCAGCAGGGCAGCCGGGTGTTGATCGTCGATTCCGACCTCCGCCGTCCCAGCCTCCACAAGATCCTCAACGTGTCGAACACGGTGGGTCTGACCAACTTCCTGCTCCGCACGGCGAAGCTCGAGGAGGTCGTGCAGACGACGCCGCAACCGGGCCTCGACTTCCTGCCCAGCGGAAAGCTTCCGAGCAGTTCCGTCGGCATCCTGAATTCCGTCCAGATGAAGGAATTCATCGAGGAAGTGAAGAATCGCTACGATTTCGTGTTCTTCGATTCGCCGCCGATCATGGGTGTCTCCGACGCCTCGATTCTGGTGAGCGAGGTCGAGATGGCGATTCTGGTGGTCCAGTACCGCAAGTACCCGCAGCAAATGACCCTTCGCGCGAAGCAGATGGTCGAGAAGATTGGCGGCGCGGAGCGCCTTCTGGGCGTGGTGTTGAACAACATCAACATCTCCCAGGACAGCTACTACTACTACTACAGCGGTTACTACTACGACTACTACTCCAAGAGCGAGGACAGCAAACCCGACGGGGAGAAGAAGAAGAAGTCGCGTTCCGGCAAGGCGGGGGCGGCAGTCGCCGACGACAAGTCGGCCGAGGTGAAGCCGAAATACTGAGTCCAAGTCGAAGGGTCCCGATGCACCGTTGTTTTCCCATGATGAACCGTCTGCCCAATCTTCTCGCCGTCTGGTTCGGTCTGTTGCTGGCTTTCGGGCCCACCGGTTGCGCGGTGGAACCGGTCAAGCCCCAGAGCCCGATTCCCGATGCCCGCAAGACAGTCAAGCCGTCGGCAGAATCCATTCCCAGCAGCGACACCCTCAATGTCGGTGACCGCGTGAGGGTGGTCTTCTCGGACATCCCCACCGTCGTGCCGCCGCTGGAGATGCAGATTCCCGACGGCGGTGAGTTGACCCTGCATCTGGGCCACAGGTTCATGTTCAAGGGCAAACGCCGCGATGTCCTCGAACAGGAAATCCGCGATTTCTACATCGACAAGGGACTTTACCGGATCATCAACGTCACCATCGAGGTGCCGCCGCGTCAGATTTCCGTGGGCGGCGAGGTCCGTTCCCCGGGAAATTACCCGCACAGTGGCCAACTGACGGTGCTGAAGGCCATCGACATGGCCGGGGGCTTCACCGAATTTTCCAACCGGCGGAAGGTGAAAATCATCCGCGACGGCAAGTCCATCATCGTCAATTGCAACAAGGCGGTCGATGACCCCGAGAAATACGACAAGCCCATATTCCCCGGGGACAAAGTCCAGGTGACGCGGTCGATTCTCTGATGGTTGAGTTCGCCGTCTTGGGTGGGCCGGATTCCGGCAAGACGTTCCGGCCACCACCGGGAACCATCCGGTTGGGCCGTGCCTCCGGGATGACGGTGTCGGTTTCCGGTGCGGGTGTTTGGGACCACCATTTCGATGTCGTCGCCGGCGACGACGGACGTTTTGAACTCCGGGTTGCCGAAGGAGCGAAGGTCACGATCGACGACGCGTACGTGGACCGGTGCCTGTTGCGCAATGGCACCGTCATCGGATGCGGTGGCATCAGGATTCGGTTTGGGTTGGTTCCACCCGTTCAACGCCCGCTGGAGCTTCGCGAGCGTTTTGTGTGGCTGTCACTCGGCGTGATCATCGCCATGGAATTCGCGGTCATGGCTTGGGTCGGGCACTGATCGGTCGTGGCGGTGGGCGGCGGCCGTGGCGGTTACCAACTCGAGCCATTGCCGGCTGAGAACGTCATAGGAACACCGTGCGGCTGCCACGCCCGGCAATCGTTCGCGAAGGGCGAGACGCGTTGGATCCGCCACCAATTCCCGGACGCGGGCCGCCAGTCGGTCGGGATATGCCGCATCCACCTCGCCCGCATAGTCGACCAACATCTCGGGCGGCAACAGCAACTCGGCCTCCCCGACCCGGCTCGCGAGCACGAACCGCCCCGCCGCCATGTACTCGGGAACCTTTCCGGTGGTCCGGACTTGGCCGGGAAGGTTGTTGGTTTGGGTGGATAGCGCCACGTCGAACAACCGGAGATAGGTCGGGACCTCCGCGTACGGTATCCGGCCGGTGAAGACCAGTCGGTCGCTCACGCCGAGCCTGCGGGCTTCCGTCTCCAGCCATTCCCGCCCGTTGCCGTCGCCGATCACCACCGCGGTGACCGGAAGGTCCGCCAATCGGGGCAATGCCCGGACCAGATCCCATCCGTAACAGATGCCAAGGCGCGGACTGAAGACGAGCGAACCCATCAGCCCAACCACGAATCGTCCCTCCAACCCGTGGCGTCGTCGGAGCGATGCCACGGCATCCGGGGGGACATCCTGCTGCTCCGCATAACCATCCCGAATCAACGTGGCGTTCAGGCCGCGCTGCCCGAGATATTCACGGTGCCGGGTGCCGCGGACGACGATTCCCGCGGCGTTGCGCCACGCGGTGCGCTCCGTGAACGCGAGTATCGGCAGGCGCCAACCCGCGCCGATGCCCGAACGGCGTGCCATCTCGAGGATGACGTCCCCTGTGTCCAGAAGGTAGGGAAGCCGATGGATCCGACTCCACCAAGCGGCGAGCAGGGCGCCTGGCAACGCCGTGTTCAGGACGTACAGCAGGTCGGGTCGGTGGGCGCGAAGATCCGCGTGCCATCGCCGGGCCGTTGCCAGGCGGCTGCCTTCGCGAAAAAGGGTGCGGACATTGGCGGCGGGAAGACGACGGCTCAAGCCGGCCGCACGGATGGCCTCGATGCTGCGCGGTCCGCCGTGAACCAAGAGGGTGACCGTGGGAGGCTTCACGTCGTGCCGCGGGTGCGTTCGTCGAACACCGATTGGTAGATCTGGCAAACCACGTCCGCGTTGTGCTCCCACGACGTGGCCACAATGGTTTCCCGGGCTTTTGTTCCCAAATCCCGGGCTTTCGCAGGATCGGCGAGCAGGCGGGCAAGTTGTTCGTGGATCGACCGGGGATTGCCCGGATCGCAGAGCAGTCCGTTCTCGCCATGGCGGACCAGTTCGGCCACGCCGATGTTGTGTCCCAGCACCACGGGCAGGCCCGATGCCATGGCCTCCGAGCCGACCATGCCGAACGGGTCGTAGTCGCTGGGATAGACGAACGCGTCGGCCGCGCGATACGCGAGTTCGGGTTGGGGCGTGTAACCACAGAAGGTGATGCGATCGATCACGCCCAACTGACGGGCCAAATTCTGGTAGCGACTCAAATCGGACCGGGTGATGGCCAGCAGGTGGGCCGTGGGAAACGCGGCAAGCTGTTCGATGACCTGCCGGAGGCCTTTGACCGCCTCGCCGACGAGCAGCCAGATCCAACGGCCATCGGGCAGACCGAAGTCGCGGCGCAGCCCGGCGATCTCGGCCGCGTTGGCCGCCGGCTTGAACTGCCGGGTGTTGGTGCCGTGGTGCAGAACGGTGAAGGGGCGCCGCCAATGGTATTCGGATTGGATCTCGCGGGCGGTCGTCTCGGAAATCGCGATCATGTGGCGGGCGCGGCGTTGCCCGTAAAAGAGCCGCTCCAACGGGGTGACGAGCCGGATGAACCAACGGGTCCGCCGCTGGTTCATGGCACTCGACCGGGCGCGGGCGGCATTGCAGATGTGCGCGGTGATGATGTCCGCGCGCCAGCAGGTCAGGCCCTGCGCGTGGATGACGTCCGGTTTGTCCCGGGACACGATCCACTCGGCCAACGGGAGGAAGGTCAGGACGGTGGTCACCACGTTCCAACGCCAGGCCGGAACGCGGACCCAGCGGATTCCGGGAACATCGGGGGCCGAAAAAGTGTTGGAATAGACGACGAAATCGCACCGCGAGGCGAGGAACCGGGCCAACTCCACGCCATAGCGCCCTTGGCCAAAGGTTTGGTCGAAGTCATGGATGACGAAGGCCACCTTCATCCGGCGATCGGTCGGTTTGGGGACGGGCGGGTTCACTCGGTGCCGGGTCATGGTGCCGGGCGGCGGTCGGTGGCACTCCGCCCGGGCCCGACGGCGAGGGAATCCCCTGGTTTTCGGGCGGGCCGAGGGCTGGTGGAACCGTCAATGCCGCACATGGGCGGGAGGTTGGAGGGAGGCAAAGTCCGATGCAATTCCTACCATTCGCATGGGCGCATCTTGGCATCGTGGGTGGAAGCGACTTCCGAAGCCGCCGCGGTGGGACGGTGGACCGGGGACGAAAAGATGCGCCCCATTCCGACTCGCGGCACTTGAGTGGGCGACGGCGACGCGGTAGAAGTCGATCCGTCACCAGAAACGTTATGCCCGCGAAACGTGCCACCTATCTTTCCCAACAGACCCTCGGCATCATCATGGGAGGCGGCCAGGGCACGCGCCTCTTTCCATTGACGCGCGAGCGTTCCAAGCCCGCGACGCCGCTCGCCGGCAAGTACCGGCTGGTCGACATCCCGATCTCGAACTGCGTCAACTCCGGGCTGACCCGGATGTACCTGCTCACCCAGTTCAATTCCGCGTCGCTGCACCGGCATATCTCCCAGAGCTTCAAGTTCGACCATTTCAACGGCGGCTTCGTGGAAATCCTCGCGGCGGAGCAGACCTTCTCGAACACCAGCTGGTACCAAGGTACTGCCGACGCCGTCCGGAAGAACCTGATGCACTTCCGGAACAACGATTTCGACTACGCGTTGATCCTTTCCGGCGACCAACTCTACCAGATGGACTTCCGGGAGATCCTGCAGACGCATGTGGATCGCTCCGCGGATCTCACGATCGCGACCATCCCGGTGCCCGCGCGGGAAGCCGGTGCCCTGGGGATCATGCACATCAACGGCGAACACCGGATCACGCGGTTCGTCGAGAAACCCAAGGAACCCGCGGTCCTCGAGTCCCTCCGCATCGACCGTGCGAGTTACGGCCCCCTTGGCATCACCCGCGACGACGATCTCTACCTCGCGTCGATGGGGATCTATGTGTTCAACCGCGAGGTGTTGTTCGAGTTGCTGAACAACAACCTGACCGATTTCGGCAAGCACATCATCCCGGGTGCCATCGGCAGCCACCGTGTGTTTTCCCACGTGTTCCAAGGGTATTGGGAGGACATCGGCACCATCCGTAGTTTTTTCGAGGCGAATCTCGACCAGACCAACGATGTGCCGCGTTTCAATTTCTTCAGCCCCCCGGTCTTTACCCGCCCCCGTTTCCTGCCGGCTTCCAAGATCAACGGCGCGGCGGTCGACCATGCGGTGATTGCGGAGGGTTGCATCATCAACAATGCGCGGGTCCAACGCTCGATCGTCGGTCTTCGTGCGGTCATCGACGACGGCGCGTCCCTGAACCGGGTGGTGATGTTGGGTTCGGACTACTTCGACACCGCATCCCGGCGCAATCGGCCCGAGAACCTCGGGCTCCCGCTCGGCGTGGGCCGCGGCACCCGCATCGAGAACGCGATCATCGACAAGAACGCCCGGATCGGCGAAGCCTGCGTTCTTTCTCCCGCGGGCAAGCCGGAGAATTTCGACCACCCGCTCTACTACATCCGCGACGGGATCCTCATCGTTCCGAAGAACGGGGTGATCCCGAACGGGACGGTGGTTTGATGCCGGGGACCAAGGGCAGAAATCACCCTGTTGTTTCGACATTGCTGCCGTTTGACTTCTTCCGTCCGATGAACTCCTGCCATCCGTTGCCTGCCGGGCCGGCCTTTCGCCGGCTTTTCCTGACGATTCTCTGTGCGTGGGGTTTGCCCGCGCTGTTGGCCACGCCGATTCCCGATGCCTTGCCGGAGTTGACGGCTTCGCCCACGACCACGCTGGTCTATCCCGGGCAAGCCGCGACGTTCGCCGTCGCGGCCAAGGGCACGCCGGCGCCGGCGTACCAGTGGCAGTTCTCGGGGACCAACCTGCCGAGCGCGACGGCGCCCTCGCTGGTATTGCCGAACGTGACCACCAACAACGCGGGCCTGTACCAGGTCATCGTTTCGAACCGCGTTGGTTCCGTGACCAGCGCCCCGGTTTCATTGGTCGTCCTCGCATTGCCGACCGGCAGCCTCGCGGTCGGCCACTACATTCCCACGGGGAATCCGCAGGTACCGGTTTTCTACGAAGCCCGGGGCAACGAGACGGAGGTGGATTTCTCGATCGCCTTCAACGTCCTCACCCTGAAGAACCCCCGGTTCGTCTCGTCGTTGCCGCCCGGGGGGGCGATCGTCATTCCGGATCGGAAGGCGCGTTTGCTCGAGGTCGCCGGGCCAGGAGCCCGCGTGACCGAGAACACCTCGCGGACGGCGGACGGCCTGTTTGGCGTGAGCATGGCTTTCGATCCCACCTTTCGTCTGGATCCCGGCAACACCCAGGTTGGCACGGTGGTCTTCGACCTCGTGGACGGCGCGAAGCCGATGGCCGCGGGGCTTTCCCTGACGAACACGCCGGTGGCCCCGGTGGGGCCCCTGATCGACGGCACCCATGCGATCGTGACGCTCCAACCGGTCGGGGCGCTGGTCGTGCCGGGGCCGTTGCCGACGCTCGACTTCCAGTCGGGACTCTTCGTGCAGCGGATCTCCGTCGGTAACCCGAGTGTCAGCACGCAGGCCTTGGTACAGATCTCGGTGGCCGGGCTCGGTCTCGATTCCCTGGGTCTTGCGACCACGCTTTGGAACGCCCACGCCACCTCCAGCGTGACCACGCTTCCCGCCTTCGTGATTTCCAAGCTCGCCCCGGGTGAAACCCGGGATCTTCTCGCGGAATTCTACGTGCCCGACCTCGTCACGGTTCCGACGCCGAGTTACGGGGTGGACACGGTGGGCACCGCGGTCGTGCCGACGCTTTCCACGGGGCTCCTGGCGGTCGATCGCGCGCTCTACTTCGCGAACCCGTCGTATCCGGACGGCGCCTTCCTCATCGAATTCCCGACCGAAGTCGGCCGGAAATACTACGTCCAATACGCGCCAACGGTGAAAGACCTGAATTCCGCGGCGGCGACCATGAAGACGGCGCTTCCGTCGATTCAGGGAACGGGCTCGCGGGTGCAATGGATCGATGCCGGACCACCCAAAACGGATTCCTTGCCGGCCAACGGAACGCGGTTTTACCGGGTGATCACAAGCCTCTGACGGGGAACAACGACAATTCCATCCATGAGCAACCCATTGTTCCACCTTCGCGGCGCGGCCTATGTCGGTCTGGCGGTCGCGTCCATTGCCGCGGTCCACGGCGAGGAGATGGCTCCCGAGTCCGGGATCTGGCTCCGCGGCGGCGGCGTGCTGCGTTCCGGCATCGGCGTCGATTTCCGCAACTCCACGGTGCCCACGCCGGTCGGGGCCGGCATTTTCCAGAATGGGTACGTGTTGCCCTCGGTCAGCACCAATTCCCCCTACACGTGGAACTGGGGATACCAGAAGTCGTCGCAGATCGTCGAAGACACCCTGAATCTCGAGCGTTGGGACAAAGTGCCGCGAGTCGGCGATCTCTCCGGCAAGGTCGGCACCGCGTTCGGGGGGGACCTGCGGGCGGGCATCGAGGTGACGCGGTTCATGGTGGGCAAACGCGAGGTGAAGTTTGGGCTCGAGGGTGGCTACGGCTACAGCACGATTTCCGCGCGGGCCGGTGGATCCGCGGCGGGCACGGGAACCCACACCACTGCGACCTACTCGTTTCAACCGGGCGACGAACAGACGATCATCCCGCCGTTGCATCCCTATTCCGGCACGTTTGCCGGACCCGGGCCATTGATCCCGCTGGCCCCGATTTCGGGTCCGACGACAACGCCGGTGACCGGCACGTCCACCCTGGACATGCGGCTGAATGCCCACCTGCACATCCTGAAGGCAGGCGTCTATTTCGAGGTGCCGGTGGCCCGTCGCCTCACCGCCGGCGTGAGTTTCGGGTATTGTTCCGTGCTTCCCGACGCGCAGTTGACCATCGACGAATCTTTTTCCTACGACCCGAGCGCCGGCGGGCATCACCTCGTGCGCCGGTCGGATTGGCGCCCGGGCGGGTACTTCGAGTTGCGCGCCCAGTACGACATCACCAAGCGGTTGGGCGTTTACGTCGGCGGACAATATGAGTTCAACCAAAACTCGACGTTCGGAGGCTTCGGGCGCGAGGCCACCCTCAAGCTCGGCGGCGTGTACGGCGGGACTCTCGGTCTTCGCTGGGGGTTCTGAGGCGTCGGGCCTCCGGCACGCCGGGATCCTTGGGCTGTGCCTTGTTCTGGCGGGTTGCCAGTCCCCATCCGGCGCGCCCGGTGGATCCCGCGTGGACACCTCGACCGCCGTTCCCGCCGCTCCGCGAATCCGTGCGCTCGGCGGTGCCCAGGGAAACATCGTCCAAGTCCAGCCGTCGCTCCGCTTCGTGGTCGTCGATTTCACCCTCAACGCACCGCCGTCCCCGGGCCAGATCCTCAAGGTCTACCGCGAGGGCAAAATGGTCGGTCAGGTGAAGGCCGGCCGGATCGCGCGCGACGCCACCATCGCCGCCGACATCGTGGAGGGCGACCTCCAGCCCGGCGACGAGGTGCGGCCCGAATGAGGGAAGTCCCGGGAGGGAGGGATTCCCGTGAGGACACCCCATGCGGCTTGATCCAATTCCCATGACGCGGATCGCGGAACTGATCGTCCGGTGCGTTGGGGCACTGGCCGTGGCGACGGCTTTGCGGGCGGCGGATCCGTCGTTCCGGCCCATTCCGCTGGCGGGCATGGCAAACACGTTCGCCGTGGGTTCGCGCCTGTATTCCGGTTCGTCGCCCGTTGGCGACGCCGCGTTCGCCGCGCTGGCCGGGCTCGGCGTCCGCACGATCGTCAGCGTGGACGGCGCGGCCCCCGACGCCGCGTCCGCCGCACGCCACGGCATCCGGTACATCCATCTGCCCTTTGGATACGACGGCATTCCGGCGTCCAACGCCGTGCGCCTCGTGAAAGCCGTCGGTTCCGTGGCGGGCCCCGTGTATTTCCATTGTCACCATGGCAAACACCGCGGCCCGGCGGCGGTGGCCGTGGTGTGCGAGGCCATCGACGGCTGGAAGCCCGCGTTGGCCCACGCGTGGATGCACGCCGCGGGCACGGCGACCAATTACGCCGGCCTGTACCGTTCCGCCGCGGAGTTCCGTCCGCCGTTGCCCGCCGAGTTGGCTGCGGTCGGCGCGGATTTCCCGTCCCGCGCGCCGACGCCCGGTTTGGTCGACGCGATGGTGTCGATCGACGCGCGGTTCGACGGGTTGAAGTCCCTCCGGAAAACTGGGTTCGGGGCGGCCATCGGCCGCGGCGATGGGGTGCCGTCGGACGAGGCGTTGCAATTGGTCGAGTGGTTCCGGGAGGCGCGGCGCACCGGTCTGGGTGCGGAGCGTGGACCGCGTTGGGCGGACGGGCTGTCACGGGCCGAGACGGCCGCACGGCGTTTGCACGAATCGCTACGGGACCTTGAAACGGCCCGCACTCCCGAGGCTGAATCGGCCGTCGAGACCTGCATCCGGGCCGTGTCCGATTCCTGTGCCGCGTGCCACAAGGCGGTGCGGGATTAGAGCCCATCCAAGAAGAGGACGGGGGTCCTGCGGCGAGGGATTGTTCGTGGAGGCGGGGCGGAGAGGGTGGACGGGTCTCCGAAACCGGACCCCTGCCTACTTTCCAGACGGCCCCGTGGTCGCCTTCTTGTGGGAATCGGCCGTTTCCGGCACGGTTCGTCTGCCATGCGACACGCCCCGATCGATGCGCGCCTTTTCGTCGAGAACCGCGCTCGCCTGCGCCAGCTCATGCTTCCGGGCGCGCTCGCGCTTCTCAACGCGAACGACGTTTTCCCGACCAACGCCGACGGCACGCTGCGGATCGTCCCGAATTCCGATCTCTTCTACCTCGCCGGGATCGAGCAGGAGGAGTCGATCCTGCTGCTGTTTCCGGACGCCGCCGACGAGCGCCAGCGCGAGATCCTGTTCCTGCGTGAAACCAACGAGGTCATCGCGGTTTGGGAAGGACACAAGCTGACCAAGGCCGAGGCCCGCGCCGCCAGTGGGATCGAGAACATCCAGTGGCTTTCGGACTTCCCGAAATACCTGCATCGCCTCGTGTGCGAGGCCGACCACCTTTACCTCAACTCGAACGAGCACCGGCGCGCGGAGATCGTGGTGGAGTCCCGCGATGCCCGGCTGGCCCACGAGCTCCGGCGGCGGTATCCGCTCCACCAGTACCATCGCCTTGCCCGCCTGATGCACCGGCTGCGCATGGTCAAATCGGAACCCGAGGTGGCCTTGATCCGCGAGGCCTGCGCCATCACCCGGGCGGGATTCGAGCGGGTGGCGCGGTTCGTCAAACCGGGCGTGAACGAGTGCGAGGTGGAGGCCGAGTTCGCCCATGAATTCATCCGCCGCCGCGGTGCGTTCGCGTACAACCCCATCATCGCGTCCGGTGCCAATGCCTGCGTCCTGCATTACACGGACAATTCGCGACCCTGCAACGACGGCGACCTGCTCCTGCTCGACGTCGCCGCGAGCCATGCCAATTACAATTCGGACCTGACCCGCACGATCCCGGTCGGCGGCCGCTTCAGCCGACGCCAACGGCAGGTCTACGACGCCGTCCTGCGCGTGCTCCGTGCCTCCATCCAAAGCCTGGTTCCCGGAAGAAAATGGCGCGAATGGCAGGAGGAAGCCGAGGAGTTGGTGGCCCGCGAATGCGTCCACCTCGGTCTGCTCAAGCCCCGGCAACTCAAGGCGAAGGCCGGGGAAACGTCCGCCAAGGCCGTGAAACGGTACTTCATGCACGGCAATGGCCATCCGATCGGCCTCGACGTGCACGACGTCGGCTTTGCCGACGAACCGTTCGCTGCGGGATGGGTGATGACCGTCGAACCGGCGATCTACATCCCGGAAGAGGGTCTGGGCATCCGGCTCGAGAACGACGTGCTCATCACCGCCGGCGGCCCGGTGGACCTGATGGCCGACATCCCGATCGAGGCCGACGACATCGAGGCGCTGATGGCCCGTGGCCGCGGCAAGCGGCGGTGACGTGCGCGTTCAACCTTCCTCGGGAAGGCGGAACTTCGGGCACTGGCTGAGGAACCGGACGGGGTTCTGGTAGACGACGCGGTCCACGGCCGCCGCGCTCCAGCCGCGCCGCCGCATTTCGAGGGCCGTCCGCGGGACGGCCAGGGGGACGCTCTCGCCCCAGTCGCAGGCCGAATTCATCCACAGCCGGTCGCTGCCGTACACGTCGAGGATGTCCACGGCGCGGGCCGGCGTGCATTTGCTGATCGGATAGAGCGTCATGCCGCCCCAGTGCCCGTGGTCGAGCACCATGCGGACGGTGTGTTCCTCGACGTGGTCGATGAGCACGCGCTCCGGGCGGATCCGGGAGTCGGCCCGCAGCACGTCGAGGATCAGTCGGGTGCCCTTGAGCTTGTCCTCGAGGTGCGGGGTGTGGACGAGGATCAGTTGGTCGTGGCGCGCGGCGAGGTCCACGTGCATCTCGAGCACCCGGAGCTCGTTGCGGGAATTCTTGTTCAACCCGATCTCGCCGATCCCGAGCACCGTGGGGCGCCCGAGGAATTCCGGGATCAACGCGATCACGTCTTCCGCGAGCCGGGTATCCTCGGACTCCTTGGGATTGATGCAGAGCCAGCAGAAATGCGGCAGGCCGTAACGTGCCGCTCGCCGTGGCTCGTGCTCGGTCAACTGGCCGAAGTAATCGCGGAATCCGGACGCGGAACCGCGGTCGAATCCCGCCCAGAACGCCGGCTCGCACACCGCCGCGCAGCCGGCCGTCACCATGTCGAGATAGTCGTCCGTCGTCCGGCTGACCATGTGCCCGTGGGGCTCGATGTATCGCATGTTCGGGATCTTGGGGATTTGGTCGTGTTCCGCCTCAGCCCGGCCACGCACCGACGGCGCCCTTGCCCGGGGCCCGTTCCACCGGTTGCTCGGTGGGGTCGCTCAACGTCCGCAACACGGCGGCAGTGCGACCCGTGCCTTCGGAAGCGAGGTGCCGCAGGGCATCGCGAAACGCCACGGTCCGGAAATCCGCCTCGCCGGTCGCCCGGTCCACCCGGTCCAGAAAAGCCGCCACCTCGATCAGCTTGCACCGGGCATCCATGAAGTACAGATCCAGCACCTGTTGGCGTGTCATGTCCAAAGCATGGCGCGCGGATGCCCGCGCGCAACGCCGGACGCGGACCTCTCGACCGGCACCTCGGAATGGCGGCCGCACGCCGGTGCTCCCGTGGGCCACGCGGATGCACGGGCCTTGTGGTCCCGAATACCCGGTGCCCAACGCCCATCGGACACGGGAGGCCAATCGCCACCGATGTCCCTCCGTGCCGGGGATCATGGCGTCTCCGCGTGGATTCCCTTGTGCATCGCTCCGTCTCAAAGCTCGTCCTTCCGCGGGCGTTCCCCCAAAACTCGCCGCATGTCGTCCACCGCAGTGCGTACCGCCGTCCCGATTGCGCCGATGTGGAAGGTCGTTCTCGCCACGGCTTGCGCCGGGGGAATGGCTTGGGGCATCCGCGGCCAATACGGACACGAGACCGGCGCCATGATCGCCGGCCTTCTGGTGTCGCTCGTGCTCGTCCGTCTTTTGGCCCCGATGGCCGACGGACTTGCGGCGGCCCGTGCCGTGGCGTTGGGCACCATCGCCATGGGTTTCGGAGGCACCGAGACCTATGGGCAAACCATCGGCCTGACCCACGATCCGGAATTGGTGGGCAACGTCGCCGCCCTGCGCTGGGGAATGCTGGGACTCGCGATCAAGGGCGGCATCTGGATCGGTTTCTGCGGGGTCTTCCTCGGCATGGGATTGGGCGGCGTCCGCTACCCTGGCCGCGAAATGTTCCTGCTGCTCCTGGGGATTCTGGGTCTCAGTGCCCTGGGGATCTGGTGGATCAACCAACCGTACGATCCCGCGCATCGCGTCCTGCCCCGGATCTATTTCTCCGACGATTGGCGGTGGGAACCCGGCGCCGTCTTGAAACCCCGGCGGGAAGTCTGGGGCGGGCTCGCCCTGGCGTTGCTCGGGGTCCTTGCCTATGCCGGGGCCGTGCGCCGCGACGCGCTGGCTTGGCGGGTTGGCCTGTGGGGCATTCTGGGCGGGGCCGTGGGCTTTCCCTTGGGACAATGCCTGCAGGCTTGGCATGCGTGGCACCGCCCATGGTTCGCCAACGGTCCCTTGGCCGGCATCGATCGCCATGTCAATTGGTGGAATTTCATGGAGACGACCTTCGGGTTGGTCATGGGTGCGGCGCTCGGCGCGGGCTTTTGGCTGAACCGACGCCGCATCCGGATGCCGTCGCCCGTCCCGGCCGGGCCCCCGGCAATTCCCGCGGCGTTCGAGGCGGGCTTGCTGGCGTTGCACGGGGTGCTGCTGGCGGTCTGCGAGTTCGGATCGGTAGGGTGGGTGGAACGACTCTATGATTTCGGACCGGCACTCGGGGTGATCCCGGTGGCCCTGGTGGTGGTCGGCCGGGGCGCGGCCTGGTGGATGGCCCTGCCCATCACCCTGCTTCCGATCGCGGGCAAGACACTGGTCAACTTGGCCTACGAAGAGAGGGTCGTCCCGGTTTGGCTGGGTTGGGCGATCTATGTCGTCGTGCCGTTGGGAGTGACCGTCTGGCTGGCGTTGCGTTGGACCCGGAACGGTCCCGGTCGACCCGCGGTCGATTGGTTGCGGCCGACCTTGGTGACGATGGCCTGGCTCTACTTCGGATTGAACCTGGCATTCTTCCGGTTCCCGTGGCCGTGGGCGGAATGGACGGCCCGGACCCCCAATGCGCTGGTATTCCTCGCCTGTGCGATCGTGGTGACGCTGCTGGCCGGCCGGCGACGGGCCGGGGAGGGGTGAACCATCGGTCCCACGAGTGACGCGGAACGCGACGCCGTGCCGGCCGACCCGCAACGGCTGGATTTGCGCGGTGGCAGCCAATCCGGGCGGGCTGCCATCGGCATCCGGGATGGGTCCGGGCAGGGTGGGGTGCAGGGTGGGGTGGGGCCTCGATCCCCTCCGGCGGGAACACGGGGTTCGTTGCCGGCGCGCTTCTTTCGGCTTCCGCTGGCCGCCCTTCCACCGTTTTCTCACCGCCATGCGTCCGACGATGTCGCTGGTCCTCTGGTTCGCGATCCTTTGCGTGGTGCCGTGTTCCCGGGGCGCGGACTGGAAATCGTTGTTCGACGGGAAGTCCATCGACGGCTGGGAAGCGACCGGCTTCGCGGGGCACGGGGACATCGAGGTCCGCGACGGGGCCATCGTCCTCAACCAGGGAATTCTCACGGGCATCCACCGCAAGAATGCGCCGGCCAACATCGACTACGAGGTCGAGTTGGAGGCCAAGCGCGCCCTCGGCGGGGATTTCTTCTGCGGGCTCACGTTTCCGTTCCGGGACACGTTCGCCTCCCTGATCGTCGGCGGTTGGGGCGGGGCGGTCGTCGGCATCTCTTCGCTCGACGGACAGGATGCCTCGGAGAACGAGACCACCAAGTACGTCCGGTTCCAGAACGAACGCTGGTACCGCATCCGGCTCGCCGTCACCTCCACCAACATCTCGGCATGGATCGACGACGATCGCCTGGTGAACGTCGATCCGCGGGGCAAGAAGATCGCGTTGCGCTCCGGCGACATCGAGTTGAGCAAGCCGTTCGGGATCGCCAGTTGGGCCACGACCGCGGAACTCCGTGGCATCCGGTGGCGCTCGCTCGCCCCGGCTCCCGTGCCCGCCCTCGCCATCGGGACCAACGGTGCCGCGATTCTTCCCGAACGGTTCGCCGTCGCGGCCGACAGGATCGTCGCCGCGGCGTTGCCTTCCGACGCCGCGTGGCGCCGGCTCGCGGAACTCTGCGACCGCTTTGGACCGCGCTTTTCCGGCACCACCAACCTCGAGTCCGCCATCGATTGGATCCTCGCCGAAATGCGGGCCGACGGCTTCGACAACGTCCGCGGGGAACCGATCGCCGTCCCGCGGTGGGTGCGGGGCGAGGGATCGGTGCAATTGGTCGGGCCCACCGTCGACAATCTTCCGATGCTTGCGTTGGGCGGCAGCGTCGCGACCCCGGCCGGGGGCATCACCGCCCTGGCCCTGATCGTGACCAACTACGCCGACCTCACCGCCCACGCGGCCGATGCGGTCGGGCGGATCGTGGTGTACGACGTCCCGTTCACGAAATACGGGGACAGCGTGAATTACCGGTGGGCCGGGGCCACGGCGGCGGCGCGCGTCGGGGCGGTCGCGGGGTTGGTCCGTTCGATCGGCGACTTTGGACTGCGCACGCCCCACACGGGCGCGATGAAGTACGACGACGGCGTGCCGAGGATCCCGTTCGCCGCGATTTCGGACGAGGACGCCCAGCGTCTGCACCGCTGGCAGGACCGGGGATCGAACGTGGTTCTCTCGGTCAACCTGACCTCCCGCACGGAACCCGACGCGATGTCGCGCAACGTGGTGGCCGAACTGCGCGGGAGCGAATGGCCGGAGGAGGTCGTCGTGGTGGGTGGCCACGTGGATTCTTGGGACGTGGGCCGGGGCGCCCTGGACGATGGCGGCGGATGCATCGCGGCGTGGGAAGCCTTGCGACTGCTGAAGCAGTTGGGGTTGCGGCCGCGGCGCACGATCCGCGTCGTGTTGTGGACCAACGAGGAAAACGGCGGGCGCGGCGCCAAGGGGTACCGCGAGGCCCACGGGGCCGAGTTGGATCGCCATGTCCTCGCGATCGAAAGCGACAGCGGCGCCTTCGATCCCGAGGGTTTCGGGTTCACGGGCAGCGACGGCGGGATGGCGCTGATGCGGGGCATCGGATCGTTGTTGGCCGGGCGCGTGGGCGCCGGCAAGACGACGCTCGGCGGGCAGGATGCGGACAACGGGGCCTTGTTGGAGGCGGGAGTTCCGGTGGCCGCGTTGCGGACCAGCGCCGGCAAGTACTTCTGGTTCCACCACACGGATGCCGACACCCCGGAGCGGGTGGATCCGAAATCGTTGGCGCGGTGTTCGGCCGCGCTGGCGGTCCTCGTCTACACGGTCGCCGACCTCGACGAACGCCTGCCGCGTTGAGCCGCCGGCGGCCTGCCCGGCGGGCGTTTCAGCGGCGCGACCCGGCGATCGTGCGCGCCAGTCGGATCGCCGAGACCATGCTGGCCGGGCTCGCGCGGCCGGTCCCCACCAGATCGCGCGCGGTCCCGTGATCGGGCGAAGTGCGCACGAAGGGAAGGCCGAGGGTCCAGTTCACGCCGTTGTCGAACGCCACGAGCTTCAGCGGGGCGAGGCCTTGGTCGTGGTACATCGCCACCACCGCGTCGAAGGCGCCGTGGAGCGCCTGGTGGAAGAGCGTGTCCGCCGCCAGCGGTCCGTGCACGTCCAACCCCTCGGCCCGCAGGCGTGCCACCAGCGGGGCGATCCAGTCGGCTTCTTCGCGGCCGAGGTGGCCGCCCTCGCCGGCATGGGGATTGAGCCCGCACACGCCCACGCGCCGCCGGGGCAATCCAAGCAGTGCGCACGCTTCGGCCGCCAATTCGACGGCTTGCCGGACCTTGGACGCATCCAGCGCCGCCGCGACGTCCCGCAGGGGCAAATGGGTCGTGGCGAGCGCCACCCGCAGCCAGCGCCCCTTCTCGTCGTGCCCCAACAGCATCATCGCGTGCCGCGCCACGCCGGAGAGTTCGGCAAGGAATTCGGTTTGCCCGACGAACCGGTGTCCGGCCTCGAGGATCGACTGTTTGTTGACCGGTCCCGTGACGACCCCGTGGAAGTCGCCCCGGAGACACCCCATGGCCGCATGGCGCAGCCAAGCGACCGCGGCATTCGCCGCCGCCGGGTCGTCATGGGCCAAGCCGGCGGGCAGGGACGGGATCGGGCTGGCGAGGCTCACGCGGGCCGGGTCCGCGGCGTCCGGCAAGTACTCCGGCAGATCGTTGCCGCATCCGGGAACGCCGCCCAATCGTGCCGCCAGACCGCGGTCCCCGACCACCACGTAGCGCGTCGTGGAGTCGTCCGCGAGGACCGCGGCGAGAGCCCGCAACGTCACCTCGGGCCCGATGCCGGTGGGATCGCCCAGCGTGACCGCCAGGGTGGTGGGGACGGCTTTCACCGGGGCCAGTCGGCCGGCGTTTCGAGGCTCAAAAAAGACGGATGTAGGCCTTCTTGCGGAGGCGTCCGATCCAGGCCTCGCGAAGGCGTTTGCGTTCCTCTTGGCGGAGGATGCCCTCGATCTCGTTCCGCATCTCGGCCAAGGTGCGGACGTGGGCCGTCTGCTTCTCCTCGGCCTTGAGGATGTAGGCGGTCCCATCGATCTCGATCACGGGGCTCACTTGGCCGACGGCAAGGGCAAACACCGCGTCGCGGAGTTCCTTGCGGAGTTCGGTGCTCTTGCGGTCCAGCCAACCGCGGTCGCCGCCCTTGTAGCTCCGCGCGTCGTCGGAAACCTCGGTGGCCACGGTGGCGAAATCCGCCCCGGCCTTGATCCGTGCCAGTGCTTCCGCGGCAATCTTCGCGGGTTCGCCGCGCGCGTGCTTCAGGTAGTCCACCTGGATCACCCGGAAATGCACCCGGTCGTCCATCTTGTACTTGTCCCGGTTGGCCGCGTAGTAGCGTTCCATCTTCCGGGGCGAGACAAGGATCTCCTGGGCGATGTTCCGCCGGACCATCTCCTCGACCACCAGAGCCTCGCCTTCTTCCTTCCGGAAATTCGCCCAGGTACGGCCCTTTTCGTGCAGATCCTTGGTCAACGTCACGCGGTCGACGTAGTCCTTGCGGATCCGGTAGTTCACGAGTTCGTCCATGATCGATTCGGGCAGGACGCCGCCGACCGATTTGAAATCGCCGATGATGAGGCGGCGATCGATGAGGAGTTCCAGGCTGTCCTTCTGCACGGCCAACACCTTGCGGTCCATCTCGGCTTGGTCGCGGAAGGTGCCGCCCAAAGCTTCCATTTGCCGCCGCGTGAAGGCCTGTACTTCTTCCACGGAGATGACCGAATCGTTGACGATGGCCGCGACGCCGTTCAGGAGGATGGCTTTTCCGGCCGGGTCCTCGGCGAGGCAACCGGCGGCAAACCCCACCGCAACGACCAGCGAGGCAATCAGGCGCTTCCGACTCATTTCGCCGCACCGTACGGAGACCCCCGGACGGAATCAAGGGGTGCCTCTGGCCATCGCGGCTGAAAGCGTCCCCGGTGGCCGCCGTGGTGGGACGCCGGACCCACGATGGCCAGGGATAGCTCGTCGCAAGGCTGTCTTTCCCGTCGCCCGACGCAGGTTTTTTCGTGCGCGCGTGGCGCCTCCGTCTAGCGTGCCCACCGTCATGAGTCTCCGTCGTCTTGCCCTTCCGTGCCTTGCCGGTTGGCTGGTCGTCGCTTCCTGGGTTCCGGCCGCGCGCGCGGCGGAGATGGATCCCGAGGATTATCGCGCCCTCAAGGCCCGGGTTGCTTCCTTCGACGAGTTCGTCGTCCAGAACCGGGCCAGCCTGCAGGCGCTGCGCGCGGAGCTCGGGCGGTTGCGGGCGGAGAACGATGCCTTGCGGGCCCAGGCCGCGGCGTCCCGGGGTGCCGTCACCCAGGACCAACTCGGCCGGTTGGCCACGCAGGTCCAGGAAGTCGAACGCAACCGCACCCGCGACAAACAGCAGGTGCTCGACGCGCTCGACCGCCTCAAGAACTTCGCGCCGGCACCCGTGCCCGGGGGGGCGAAGACGCCGGCGAAGAGCCCCGCCAAGAAGGCGGCATCGAAGGCCCCCGCCAAGAAGGCGGCCAAGCCATCGGCAGCGAAGAAACCGGCGCCCGCGACCAATGTCCCGGCATCGCCCCGTTGAAGTGCCGCCGCCCCGCCCGCGTCTCTTTCCGAAAACCCATCCTTCCCCACCACGCCCCATGCGTCCCATCGCTCTTCTCGGTCTTGCCGGACTGCTCGTCGCCGCGCCCCTCGTCGCCGCGGAAATCGATTCCGAGGACTTCAACCAACTGAAAGCCCGCGTCGCCGCCCAGGACGAGGGCATCGAGTCCTTTCGGGGCACCCTCCAGCAACTCCGCCAGGAGGTGGCCCGGCTTCGGTCGGACAACGACGCCCTGCGCACCCAGCTTTCCGGCACCAAGAACCTCGCGACCCAGGAACAGTTCGCCAAGCTCGCGGACCAGGTGCGCGAAGTGGAAAAGAACCGCACCAAGGACAAGGAACAGATCCTCGAGGCCATCGAGAAACTGAAGACGCTTCCGCCGGTCGTGATTCCGGAACCGCCCAAGCCCGCGCCCAAGCCGGCCGACAAGGGGGCGGACAAACCAGCCGGGAAAACCGCCGACAAACCGGCCGGAAAAACCGGGGAAAAGCCGGCGGCGGATCCCGGAGCGAAGGCGGACAAGCCGGCCGATGCCGGGCCCGAGCTGCCGACGGAGTACTACGAGCACAAGGTCGACGAGGGCGAGACCTTGGGAGCCATCATCGAGGCCTACAACAAGCAGCATGGGCTCAAGGTGAAGCTGGCCCACGTCGTCAAAGCCAACCCGTCCCTCAAGGATCCGAAGAAGCTCCGGGTCGGCCAAACCATCCGGATTCCCGCGGTGAAGTGACCGGCGACGCGATCGCGGACCCAACCCCATGAAACTGCTCCGGCGCCTGCATCTGTACCTCGGCGTGTTCTTCGCGCCGGTCCTGCTCTTTTTCGTGCTGAGCGGCTGGTACCAGACGCAGGTTCCCGACCGGCTGAAATCCGCGGGCGACGCCGAGACGTTTCTCCAGAAGATGCGGGTGATCCATACCGACCAGATCTATCCGGGGGACGTCGAACGCACCCATCCGTCGTCGCCGCGCGGCTTTCAGGCGCTGGTCTACGCGATGTCCGCGGCGATGGTGCTGTCCACCCTGATCGGGGTTTGGCTGGCGTTTCGCAGTCTGCGGCAAACGGCCCCGGTATGGATCGCGTTGGTCCTCGGCATCGCGGTGCCGATCGCACTGCTGGCTTTGGGTCGCAAGCGGTGAGGCCGCCCGCCGCGTGGCCCCGCCGCTGGCCGGCGGATCCACGAGGTCCGGATGCGCCCCCGGCATTCGGACGGTTGCGGTGCCGCGGCTGCCGTGGAACGGTCCGTCCATGCGGCCCCTCCTGATCCTCCTTGCCGTCCTCGGTTCGTGGGTTGCCCGGGCCGCGTGGATCGACGAATGGCGGGCCCGCAACCCGGTGTGGCGCGGCGCGCACGTCCTGTTGCACGGGCCGGCGATGGCCCGCGAGATCGAGTCCGCCCTGCCGGCCCTCCGCGCCACCGGGTTGAACGTGCTCGTGGTGGAGGTCGACTACGGATTCGCCTTCGACAGCCATCCGGAGGTCCGCGGCGGGAATGCCCTGACACGGGAAGACGCGCGCCGACTCACCGAGGCCTGCCACGCCCAGGGCATCCGGTTGATCCCGCAGTTCAGTTGCCTCGGCCACCAATCGTGGGCGGGTACGACGCACCCGCTGCTGGCGAAACATCCGGAATTCGACGAGACACCGGGCCGGTATCCCGGAAACCAGGGGATTTATTGCCGCAGTTGGTGCCCGCGCGCACCGGGGCGGGAAGCGTTCGTCCGCGATTTGCTGGACGAGATCATCGATGGATTCGGAGCGGACGCCCTGCACGTGGGGATGGACGAGGTGTTCGTGATCGGATCGGAACACTGCGCGCGATGCCGCGGGGTGGACGCGGCCACGTTGTTCGCTGACAGCGTCGACGAACTGCACGCCCACGTCGTGGGGCGTCGGAAGCTCGAGATGCTGATGTGGTCCGACCGGTTGCTCGACGCGAAGACGACCGGTTTGGGCGAATGGGAAGCGGCGAGGAATGGCACGGCCCCGGCGATCGACCGGATTCCCAAGGACATCGTCCAGTGCGACTGGCACTACGAGCCGTTGGCCAAGTACCCGGGCAAACCCAGGGAATACGGTTCCCTGCGGTTGCTGGCGTCGAAGGGATTCCGGGTGTGGCCGTCGTCGTGGAAGAACGTGGAATCGGCAAGGGCGTTCGCGACCGAGGCGCGGGCGCTGGGGGATCCGCGGATGCTGGGTTTGCTGGTGACGACCTGGGGAGCGGTGAAACCCGAGGGGTTGGCCGGATGGGAACCGTTGCGCGTGGGCTTCGACGTCTGGAAAGGGAAGCCCTGAGGCGGCACGGGGAATCGACGGAAGGCGAAGGCGGCCACGCGGCGGGCGCGGGCAAACAAAAGCCCCGTCGGGCACGGGGCCGGACGGGGCGTCGGGGGCGGGACGGGCGGACCGTCGCGCGGGGCGTCAGATCGTTTCGCCGACCTGGAACCGGAGGAAACGACGCACGGAGATCTCGTCGCCGAGTTGCTTGGCAACGGTCCCGATGTGGGCCTGGACCTTGAGGTCGGGGTTCTTGACGAAGCCCTGCTCGAGGAGGCAGCCGGTCTCGAAGTACTTGTTCAGCTTGCCCTCGATGATCTTGGCGACGGCCTGGGGCGGCTTGCCCTTGATGGCGTCGCTCTGCGAGGCGATTTCCTTCTCCTTCTCGACCAACGCCGCGGGGACGTCGTCGCGGGAGATGGAGACGGGGCTGGCGGCGGCGATCTGCAGGGTGATGTCGCGGACCAGTTGCTTGAATTCCTCGCTCGCGGTGGTGGCGTCCTTGGTGGCGCCGACCTCGACGAGCACGCCGACCTTGCCGCCGGTGTGGATGTAGGCGGCGACGAGGCCGCTGCCCTGGACCTCGAGGCGCTGGTGGCGTCGGATCAGGATGTTCTCGCCGATGCGGGCGACCGCGGCCACGCGATCGGGTTCGAGATCGGCGCCGGGCTGGGCGGCGACCTTGGCGGCGAGTTCGCCGACGAAGGCCTTGAAGCTGTCGTTGCGGGCGACGAAGTCGGTCTCGCAGTTGACCTCGATGAGGACGCCGACCTTGCCGCCGTTGACGACGGACTGGCCGATGAGGCCCTCGTTGGCGCTGCGGTCGGCCTTCTTGACGGCGGCGGCGGCACCCTGTTTGCGGAGGATGTCGACGGCGGCCTGGAGGTCGCCCTGGGTTTCGTCGAGGGCCTTCTTGCAGGCCATGAGGCCGGCGCCGGTCATCGCGCGGAGCTGGCCGACGAGCGCGGGAGTGATTTCAGCCATGGTGGGAAAAGATGGGATTCGGTTCGTGGAAAAATCCGCCGCCAACCCCGCCCTGCGGGCCGAGTGGCGGCGGATTCGGAAAGACGGGATCAGGCGACCGGGGCGACCTCGGGAGCGGCAGCCGGGGCGGCAGCCGGGGCGGGAGCCGGGGCGGGAGCGGCGGCTTCTTCCTCGCGGGCCGGCTTGCGGGCGCGCTTCGAATCGTACTCGGCCTTGGCCTTGCCGATGGTGTTGACCACGGCGTTGAGCATCAGTTTCACCGCGCGGATGGCGTCGTCGTTGCCGGCGATCGGGTAATCCACGAGATCGGGGTCGCAGTTCGTGTCGACGACGGCGACGATGGGGATCTTGAGGCGGCGGGCCTCCGCGATGGCGTTGTGCTCGCGCTTGATGTCGATGACGAACATCGCGTCGGGCAACGCGTCGATGGTGCGCATGCCGTCGAGGTTCTTGGCGATGCGCTGGTGCTCGCGGCGGAGCATCGACTGCTCCTGCTTGACGTAGTTGTTGATCGAGCCGTCCTGGTCCATGCGCTCGATTTCCTTCATGCGGGCGAGGGAGCGCTTGACGGTGCGGAGGTTGGTGAGGGTGCCGCCGAGCCAACGCCCGGTGATGAACGGTTGGCCGCAGGACAACGCGGCTTCCTTGACGGCTTCCTGGGCCTGCTTCTTGGTGCCGCAGAAAAGGATGTTGCCGCCCTTGCCGGCGACTTCCGCGAGGAATGCGCAGGCTTTCTCCAACTGCCCGACGGTGATGTCCAGATTGATGATGTGGATCCCGTTGCGGGCCTCGAAGATGAAGGGCTTCATCTTCGGATTCCAACGGCGGGTCTGGTGTCCGAAGTGGACGCCGGCTTCGAGAAGTTCCTGGACTGTCGTATTGCTCATGACTCTGTGCGCTTCCGGTGGTTCGGATCCCGATTCGGGACCATCCGGCGGAAGTACCGGATTTTATTCGGTGTTGTTGTGGCCCCCGGACGCCGACGCGCCGGCATTTTTAAGACCGTTTTCCCGATCCCGGAACACCCGGAAAAGGGACGGAGAACCTACCAACCGACCGGAACCCGGCAACTGGTTTCTTTGGGCGCGCGGCCTTCTTGCGTCCCGGGGGTGCATCCCGCCGCCGCCGCGATCGCCGGCCTCCCGTCGCTCCGCGACGGCGTCGGGAAACGTCCCGACGGCCGGGTCGCGCCGGACGCCGGTGGAACCGCGGCATGGGCCTCGCGTCGCGGGGTTGGGTCGGCTATCGATTCGCCCATGGAGTCGTTTCGGGCGCTGTTGCGGAATCCGGATCGGTGGGGGCGCGTGGATCTCGGCATCACCCTCGAAACCGGGGTCCGCTACTTTCTGGTGGCGGGTGTTGCCTGGTTGCTGGCGTACGTCCTGTTCCGCCGCCGGTGGCAGCACCGCAAGATCATCGACAAGGTCGCCCCGGCAGCCGACGTCCGCCGGGAATTGTTCCATTCGCTGCTGACGATCGCGATCTTCGGCCTGGTGGGAACGGCCACCTTCGTCCTCAACGCCCATGGGTGGGGGCGGATCTATTGGCGGGCGGACGAGCGGGGTTGGCCGTGGTTCTGGGCCAGCATCGTCGTCGCGATCGTGATCCACGACACCTACTTCTACTGGACGCACCGCCTGATGCATCACCGGTGGTTTTACCCGTGGTTTCACCGGGTGCACCACCAGTCGACGAACCCGACGCCATGGGCGGCTTACTCGTTCGCGCCGCTGGAAGCGGTGGTGGAAGCCGGCATCTTCCCGTTGGTTTCGCTCGCGATCCCGATCCACCCGCTGGCCTTCGGCACGTTCATGCTGTGGCAGATCGTCTTCAACGTCCTCGGGCACACGGGCTACGAATTCCACGCGCGCTGGTTGCTGGACTCGCGGATCGGTCGCTGGCTCAACACGCCCACCAACCACATCCTGCACCACGAGAAATTCCGGGGAAACTACGGCCTCTATTTCAACTTTTGGGACCGCCTCATGGGCACCAACCACCCCGAGTACGAGTCCCGGTTCCGCGAGGTTGCCGGGCGCCGGGCCCCCGGGAAGGGATAGCCAACTTCCTCCTTTCCCGACGGGGCTTCGTCTGCCCAATTGTTCCCGTGAAATCGAAGGGAATGCAGTTCCTGCAGCGGTGGTTGGTGACGACGGTCGCCGTCCTGGTGGCTGCCCATGTCGTCACGGGCATCCATTACACCGGCTTTCCCGCCCTGCTGGTCGCGTCGCTGGTGCTCGGTCTGGTCAATGCCTTCGTCCGTCCCGTCCTGTTGCTCGTCTCGATCTCGTTCGTGGTCGCGACCCTCGGCCTCGGCGTGCTGGTCATCAACGCCCTGCTGCTCTGGGGCGTCGGATCCCTGGGAACGGGCTTCCGGGTGGATGGCTTTTGGTCCGCATTTTTTGGCGGTTTGGTCATCAGCATCGTGTCGTTTGTCGCGAATCTCTTCCTGGGCGGGCGTCCCCGGATCGCCGTGCAAGGGAGTCGGCGCGGCGACGGCGATTCCGGATCGGCCGGCGGCGGCAACATCATCGACGTCTGATGCGTCCTCCCCGGCGCGCTAGACCCGGCGCCGGCTGAACACCGCCGCCAGGGCCAGCAAGGCGAGGTTGAAGGCGCACAGCGTCCCCACGCCGGTCCGGTATGCCTCTTCGATCGGCAGGGCCAGCAACCGGGGTTTCAGCCACTGAAGCGTCCCGACGTACGCGACGGCCAACACCATCACGCCCGGCACCACCGCGAACCGTCGCCGCGCGAACAGGTCGTTCAGCAGGACGTTGGCCAGCGTGAACACCGTCATGCCCCATGCGAACCACGGCACCAGCGGCGACGCCACCCAGTTGGCGGGGTTGTTGTAGAACATCACCTGCAGCGGCAGTCGCGGGAAAAGCGTGCAGACCAACGACGCCAACCCCCCCATCGTTGCCGTCGCCACCAGCGTCAACCGCAGCATGTCGGTGCGCTCGCCCATGGCCACGCTGCGCGCGATCCGCGGCAGCATCACCAGCGCGAGCGGCACCGTGAACTGCGTGATGCCGAAGCCGATGGTCTGCGCCGGCGAATACCGGGCCCCGAGACCCCAGTCGTCCACGCGGTCCGCGGGGACAAGCCCCTGCCAGAACATGTTGTCGTATTGCTGGAACAACTGGAGGGCGGCGGCATTCAGCGCGAGGGGAACGAAACCGCCGAGCCAAGCGCGCCACGGCACCCGCGCGGGCCTCGATGCCAAGGTGTCCCGCGATCCCCAGAGGCCCACGAGGATGGCTCCCGCGGTCCCCACCGCGGCCCCCGTCATCGCGCCGGCGGCCCGGCCGGCGAGGAACGAAAGGATCACGAACACGGCGGCGAAGCGGCCGAACCCGTCGAGGATCGCGATCCAGCCCAGCGCCAGGAAATTCTGACGTCCCTGGACCAGCCCGCGGAGGACCGATCCCCAGAGCGTGAGCAGGCCCACCAGCCAGGTGGCCCACAGCGACGCCGGATTCGAGAGTTTCCACTCGCGGACCAAGGCCGACTGGGCGAGGGCGAGCACGCCGGCGATGCCGATCCAGGCGAGGAGGATGGTGATGCCCACGCGGCGGGCCGCGCTCGCGACCCGGCGCGAGTCGTCCTCGGTGACCGCGGCCGCCTGTTGTTGCGCGAACAGCGTCCACAACCCGCCGCCCACCGCGGCGATGACGTAGAACGCGCTGAGCAGCGCCTTGAATTCGGCGTATCCCGCCTTGCCGACCTTTTTGCTCACCAGCGGGTGCACCAGCATCATCGCGCCGCCCCCCGCGACGGTGGCCATGACCATCCACGCACTCTGCCGGAAAAAGCTGCCTTTGGATTCGTTCATGGAGTCTGGGTTCCTGACCGCGCGGAAGTTGCACGACGGGCGCCCTGGACGCACGCCTCGACGAAATCCGTCGCGTTGCGGGCGACCACCGGCCAGTCGAGTTCCCGGGCCACGCGCGCGGCGGCGGCCGCGCCGAGGCGCGCCCGTTCCGCGGCGGGCAATGCCAGGCGCTCGAGGATGGCGTCGGCAAACGACGTCGCATCGAAGCCGGAAAATCGGATCGCCGGTTCGTCCGCGAAATGGCGCGTCAGGTTCTCGAGGGGCGTGCTCGCCACCGGGATGCCGCATCCGAGGTACTCGACGGCCTTGGCCACGAACGCGCAGTGCGTCCCGTTGGAGGCCTCGTAGGGCACGATCCCCACCGTGGCGTCGCGGAGCAGCGCCGCCACGTCGCGGTACGCCACGAACCCCGGCGTCTCCACGGTGATTCCCGGCGACGCCGCCCGCAGCCCGGCCACGAACGCCGCGAGATCGGGGGTCACCGTGCCGACGAAACGGAACCTCGCGTCGGGGCGCCGCGCATGGACCCGCGCGACGGCGCCGCGCGCGATGGGACCCAGATGATGCGTGTCGAAGCTCCCGTGCATCACCACGACCGGTGGTCCCGCCGCGGGCCGTTCCGCGGGCCGGAAAAGTCCGGCATCAAAGCCATACTGGATGGTCCTGAGACGCTCGCGCGGGTACCCGGTTGCGGCGATCCGATCGGCGAGGGGCGCGCTGACGGTCATCACGCCTTCGGCGTCGCAACGCCGCGGCAGGTTCATCTCGAAGCGGGTCAAAGCGGCAACGAGACCCGACCGCGTGAACGCGGCGGGCCACGTCTCCATGAAACCGGTGAGGAAATCGAGGTAGTTGAACACCACGGGCACCCCGAGGCGGCGGCGCAACCTGGCGGCGGCGACGCAGGCGATGGTGTGCTGGGCCACGATCACGTCGAACCGCAGGCGTTGGCCGGTCCGTCGTTTCCAGGCGCATTGCTCGCGTCCCACGTGGGCCGCGAGCGCCGACGGGAACAACAGGTACTTCAGCGTCCGCGCCCGGGTATGGCGGCCCATGGCCCAGCGACGGAACGCATGGACCACGATGCCGGGATCGGCGGCGACCCGGTCGGCGTCGGGAAACGCGGGGCAGAAGAGGTGGACCTCGTGGCCGCGGTTCCGGAATTCCCGCACCAGATACGGCGCCTCCGCCGAGCCCCCGCCCGTCGGCGGCGAGAATGGCTCGTGCGTGAGGAACGCGATCCGCATGGGCAGATTCCCGCTCACGGTTGCGCGCGCAGGAACCGTTCGAGGATCCGGGTGCCGCGTTCGAGCGACGCGATCGAGATCCACTCGGCGCTGGTGTGGGCCTGCGCGATGTCGCCCGGCCCGAAGACGACGGCGGGAATGCCGCCGGCGGACAACGGCGCTGCGTCGCAGAAGTAATGCGCGCCGATGGCGTGCCCGCGCCCCGCGGCGGCCAACAGCGCGGCGACCTCTGGCAAAGCCGGGTCCGTTTCCAATGCCGGGCACGGCGCGGCGCGGAGGTTGTCGAAGGTCACGGCCAAGCCTGCCTTCCGCAGCACCGCGGCGATCTCGCGGCGCACCGCCGACTCGGTCTCGCCGGGCAGCGTCCGGCGGTCGATGGCAACGACGCATTCCGCCGGCACGATGTTGGGCTGGGTGCCGCCCCGGATGGAGCCGACGTTGATCGTGGGCGAACCGAGCAGGGGATGCGAACGTCGGGAGAGTTGGGCGCGGTAGGTGGTTTCGAGCACGTCGACCACGCGGGCCATGCGGTGCACGGCGTTGATGCCGAGATGGGGCGTGGCGCCATGGGCTGCCTTGCCATGGGTCCGGAGCCGGAGCCAGACATCCCCTTTGTGCGCCGTCACCACCTCGAGGCGCGTGGGTTCGCCGACCACGGCCAGTTGGGCCCGGTACTCGGGTTTGTGGGCCAGCGTGGCGTAGGTCCGCGATCCGATCTGGCCGTTTTCCTCGTCCACCAAACCGAGGAAAACCAACTCGGTCTCCGCGGGACGCGCGCCGGATCCCGCGACCCGGAGCAGCGCCGACAACATCGCGGCCACGCAGCCTTTGGTGTCGCAGGCACCCCGGCCCCAGAGTCGGCCACGGGCGATCTCCGGCGACAACTGCGGGTCCAGCGCGGGTTCGCCGACGGTGTCGAGGTGCGGGGCCAGGAGGATCCGGCGCCGGGTCCGGCCGGTGGGACGCAGCCGGGCCATGACGTTCTGGCGGCCGGGTGCGACGGGCTGCAACTCGACGTCGAGCCCGGCGGTGGCGGCCGTGGCGACGAGGAAATCGGCGACCCGCGACTCCCCGGTGCGCGGATCACCCGCCGGCAGGAACGCCGGATTCACGCTCGGAAGCGCGACCAGATCGCGCAGCAACCGGACCACGGGGGAAAGCTCAGCGGCCACGGGGACGACCCTAGTGGACGGCGTCCGTGGCCAGAAGTCCGAAGTCGGGGGACGACCGCCCGGGCGCATCCCGACCGGCGGCCGTCGCGCTTGGCCGACGGTTTCGGGACCGGATGGCCTTCTCGCCACGGTCCGGCGCGGCGATCCCGTTGCCCCGGGGCGAACCGGGGATGGCTATTCCTGCGCGGCGATCCATGCGGCGGCGGCGCACAGATCGTCGACCACGACGGCATCGCGAAGGTGCCCGGCTTCCTTGCGCTCGGTTTCGGCGCCGTAGCCGGTCCGGACCAGCAGGCTCCGGGCGCAGCCCGCGTTCCAGCCGGTCTCCAGATCGATCAGCTTGTCCCCGATCATGTAGCTGCGCGCCAGATCCACCCCGAATTCGTCGCGGGCCTCGAGGAGGAACTTGGGCGACGGCTTGCGTCCCTCGCTCGGCGCATCCGGCGCCTCGGGGGCCACGTAGATCGCGTCGAACACCACGTCTTCCGCCGCCAGTTCCGCCTCGATGTGGGCATGGACGCGTTCGACGTCCCGCAGGGTGAAGTAACCGCGCCCGACCCCGGACTGGTTGGTGACGATGCACAGCAGGAATCCGGCGTCCTGCAGCTGGCGCAGGGCGGGGGCGATGCCCGGGAAGAACTCCACCTCGTCGGGGCGATGCAGGTAGTTTTTGTCGCGGATCAGGGTGCCGTCGCGATCGAGGAAAACGGCGCGGGCCGGGAGGAGGTCCTTGGGCATGGCGGGGTGGGGAGTCCGCGGGATCACCCGTGGAAGCTGGCCGCCAATTCGGCGGGGGTGACGGTGGCGGTTCCGACCTTGCCGACCACGACCCCGGCGGCGTGGTTCGAGAGGATGGCGGCCTCGACGGGCGAAGCGCCGGCGGCGACCGCGAGGGTGAAGCAGGCAATGACCGTGTCGCCGGCACCGCTGACGTCGAAGACCTCCCGGGCGACCGTGGGGATGTGGAACGGGGGATCGCCCCGGCGGCACAGGAGCATGCCGAGTTCGCCCAGGGTCACCAGCAACACGGCAGGAGCAAGGGAGGCATGGATCTTTTCGACGGCCCGGAGGAGCGGTTCGTCGCGGAGGGGATCGGCGGCCCGCAGGGAGTCGGGGATGCCCGCCAGTTCGAAGGTTTCCTTGCGGTTCGGCGTGATCAGGGAAAGCCCGCCGAGGTCGATCTGATGGACGGGCTTGGGATCGAGCGACAGCCATTTGCCGGCGGCGCGACAGGCGGCGCGCACGCCGTCGAGGGGGGGTTGGGTCACCACGCCCTTGCCGTAGTCGCCGACGATCACGGCATCGGCACGCGGCAGGAGGGCCTCGACGCGTCGCAGGAGGGTGGCAACGGCGGCGGGGGAAAGCGGGGTCCGGGCCTCGCGATCGAGCCGGGTGATCTGCTGTTGGCCGGCGACGATCCGGGTCTTGTTCGAGGTGGGGCGGCCGGCCGAGCCGATCAGGCCGCGGCAGGCGACCCGGTCGGCGTCGAGGAGTTCGGCGAGTTTGACGGCCGCGGCATCCCGTCCCACGGCGCCGAACAACGAGGCGCGTCCGCCCAGGGCGGTGAGGTTCCGGGCGACATTGGCGGCGCCGCCGGGCATGAAACTTTCCCGTTCGAAATCGACGACGGGGACGGGGGCCTCGGGGGAAATCCGGGTCACGCGGCCCCAGATGAAGTGGTCGAGCATGACGTCGCCGACGACGAGCACGTGGGCCTGCGGGAAGCGGGCGAGGAGTTCGCGGAGCCGGGCGTCGGCAAGCGGAGCCGGACGGCGGGGCATCGCGGTGGCGGTGGGACGGGCCATGCGGGGGCGACGATGTCGGAAGGGGGGGGCGGTTGGAAGTCCGGGCTGCGTCGAACCCGGGGTCCCGGGTGGAGCCGGGTCTTTTGGCCCCCCCGGAAAGCCCCTCGACACCCTTGACGGGGTCTGGCTTGCTCCAAAGGCTTTTTTCGCATTCATGAACGCCGAATTGCTCGCCAAAGCGAAGTCGCTCGGGTTTTCCGACCGGCAGATCGCCCATTTGACCGGGAAGACCGAGGACGGGGTCCGCGCCCTCCGCAAGGAATTGGGTCTCGTGCCGAGCTATCGACTCGTCGATACCTGCGCCGCGGAGTTCGAGGCCTACACGCCGTACTACTACTCCACCTACGACCGCGGGGACGACGAGGTGCGGCAGAGCGACCGGCGCAAGGTGATGATCCTTGGCGGCGGACCGAACCGCATCGGCCAGGGCATCGAGTTCGACTATTGCTGCGTGCACGCGGCATTCGCCCTGAAGGCCGACGGCTACGAGACGCTGATGGTGAACTCCAATCCGGAGACCGTCTCGACCGACTACGACACCTCGGACCGCCTGTATTTCGAGCCGTTGACGCTCGAGGACGTGCTCCACATCTACGAGCGCGAGAAGTGCTGGGGCGCGATCGCGCAGTTCGGCGGGCAAACGCCGCTGAACCTCGCGATGGGCCTCAAGAAAAACGGGGTGAACATCATCGGCACCTCGCCGGAGAGCATCGAGGTCGCCGAAGACCGCAAGTTGTTCGCGGCGATGCTGGACCGGTTGGAGATCCCGCAGCCCCGCAACGGGCTGGCGACCAACGAGACCGAGGCACTCGCCGTCGCCCGCACCCTCGAGTATCCCGTGCTGGTGCGCCCCTCGTTCGTGCTCGGCGGCCGCGCCATGCAGATCGTCTACAGCGACCACGAGCTCCGGCATTACATGCGCTTCGCCGTGGAGGCCTCGCCCGAACGGCCGGTGCTGGTCGACAAGTTCCTCGAGGACGCCACCGAGGTGGACGTCGATTGCATCGCGGACGTCGGCCAGTTCGAGGATCCGAACGACCCGCGGGGAACGATCGTGATGGGTGGCGTGCTCGAGCACATCGAGTTCGCCGGCGTGCACTCGGGCGACGCCGCGATGGTGCTGCCGCCGCACACGCTGGACGCGAAGGTGATCGAGACGATCCGCAAGTATACCCACGCGATGGCGCGCGAACTCCGCGTGGTGGGGTTGATGAACGTGCAGTACGCGGTGAAGGGCGACGTGGTTTACGTCCTCGAGGTGAACCCGCGCGCGTCCCGGACGGTGCCGTTCGTCTCGAAGGCGATCGGCGTCCCGTTGGCCAAGCTCGCGGCCCGGGTGATGGCCGGGAAGACGCTTCGGGAAATCGGGTTCACCGAGGAAATCTGGCCCCAGTACTGGGCGGTCAAGGAATCGGTCTTCCCGTTCAACAAGTTCCTCGGCCAGGACATCATCCTGTCCCCCGAGATGCGGTCCACCGGCGAGGTCATGGGCCTGGATCCCGATCTCGGCGTCGCGTACGCGAAGGCGCAGATGGCCGCGAACTCGCCGCTGCCCCTCAAGGGCCGGGTGTTCCTCAGCGTCGGCGATCTCCACAAGAACCACGTGGCCGGCATCGCCCGCCAATTCTCCGAGCTCGGCTTCGATTTGGTGGCCACCCACGGGACCGCCGCCGTGCTCGAGGCCGCCGGCCTCAAGGTCCAGCGCATCTTCAAGATCGGCGAGGGCCGTCCCACCGCCATCGACCTCCTCAAGAACAAGGAGATCCAGTTGGTCATCAACACGCCCAGCGGGGCCGCGCCCCGGGCCGACGAGGTGAAGATCCGCACCACGGCGGTGATCACCGGCACGCCGATCATGACCACGCTGAGCGGCGCCCGGGCCGCGATCATCGGGATCGCCGCGTTGCAGCGGAGTGGCTACCAGGTCCGCACGGTCCAGGAGTACCACTGAGTCCGGCCGCCGGAATCATCGGGCGGGCGGTGGCCCACGGGATCATGTGCCATCCGCTTTCCGGCCCCGGCGGCCACGGGGATGACGCCGTGGTCCGTCTTCCCGCGCCGGCTAGGGGGAGCGCGCGAAGGCCAGGGTGGCGTTGGCGCCGCCGAATCCGAAGGAATTGGTGAGCACCGTCCGCGGCGTGGCGTCGGTGGGTTCGCGCACGATCGGGAAGGTGCAGAGCGGATCGAGTTCGCCGTCGCCAAGTTGGGGCGGCAGCCAACCGCCCCGGAGGACCATCAGGCAGACCACCGCCTCGATCGCCCCGGCGGTCCCCAGCGTGTGTCCGATGCCGGCCTTGGTGGAACTCACCGGGACCGCCGTGGCCCCGGCCCAGCGGCCGATGGCCCGCGCTTCCGCCGAATCGTTCAGCGGCGTGCCCGTCCCGTGCGCGTTGAGATAGCCCACGTCGCCCGGACCAATGCCCGCGTCGGCACACGCCATGGTCATCGACGCCAGGGCCGCGTCCCCTTCCGGATGCGGTTGGGTCAGGTGATGGACGTCGGTGCCGAACCCGTAGCCGACGATCTCGCCGAGGATCGGGGCGCCGCGGCGTCGCGCGGATTCCAACGATTCCACGCAGAGCGCCGCGGCGCCCTCCCCGAGTGCCAGGCCATCGCGATTCCTGTGGAACGGCCGGCACGTCGACGTCGAGAGGGCCTGCAGGGCGTCGAAACCGGCGAAGACGAGTTGGCTGAGGCCGTCGAAGCCGCCGGTCAGCACGCGGTCCGCGCGCCCCGAACGCACCCAATGGAAGGCATGGCCGATCGCATTGGCCCCCGATGCGCAGGCATTGGCGATGATTTGGATCGGACCCCGCAACCCGAGTGCTTCGGAGACCTCGAGGGCCTGCCGCTGGGACTGGTAGCCGAGGATCCGGGTGGCTTGGCCGCGCCGTCGGGGCGGCGTCGCGATCGCCGCGCGGAAGTATTCCTCGCCGAGCAGCATGCCCCCGCTGGTCGTCCCGAGCACGACCGGGGTTTCGTCCGCCGGGTCCGGGTTCCACCGGGCCTGGTCGCACGCCCCGGCGGCGGCCCATGCCAGCATGCGGGCCGCGCGGTCGAGGCGACGCCAACGCCGCGCGTCGAAACGCCCGTCGGGCCGCGCTTCCGGAACGTCCGCTTCCGCGGCCATCCGCGTCCGTTGGCGCGCGACATCGAACAGATCCACGGGGCGGAACGCGCTTCTTCCCGAGCGGAAGCCCGCGGCATTGGCATCCCAGCCGATGCCGAGGGCGGTGACCAATCCCGCCCCGGTCACGACGACGCGACGGCGGGGCGAGGTCCCGTTGGAGGCGGCGAAGAGCACGCTGGGAGGGAGACCGTGTGGTGGCCGGTCAACGCTGGAGGAAGCCCTTCGGCCGCGTCGGGTTCGGCGCCGCGAACGGCAGGGTGTCGGGCGTCACGCGCACCGCGGTGGTGAGCTTCAGCGGGACCGGCGCGCCGATGTCGTAGGTCAACTCGATCATGAAGGCGGTCCATCCCTTGGTCGCCGCCGTCGGCTTGCCCCGGAACACCTGCTTGCCTTCGTCGGCAAGCTGCGTGGCCCACCAAGCCGGCCCGATCGCTTCGAGACGGAAGTCGCGCGCGTCCTGGTTGTGGATTTGCCACAGCTTGGCGGACTTCGGTTTGTCCTGCGTCTCGACGCGGATCGATCCGTCGGCCTCGTTGGACCACGAGAAGCGTGGCAACACCGTGCGGTGCGACGTGGCCCACTGCCAGGCGGCCAGCGTCTCGTAGGCGTCGCTGCCGCGCAGCGAATGGTCGGCGTTCGGCACGTAGCGCAGGTACTTCGTTCCCGGCAGCCGATCGAAGTAGAACTGGGACGAATCCGGCAGGAAGAATTGGTCGCCGCCCGCGTTCATCACCAGTTTCGGCATGGTCAGGCGGGCGCGGTATTGGAACGGGTCCTCGATTTTGCAGAGGGCCGTCATTTCCGGCGTGCCCAACCAATCCATGATGTGCTGCTCGGAGTAGTTCCCGACCGCGGGCGCGAAGAACCCGTACGCCCGGAAGTGGTGGACCATCGACTCCGGCAGGTTCAGCACGTCGATCACGATCGGGCAGATCGCGACGACCCGTTTGTCGACGATGGCGGTGGTCCAGGTGGTCCAACCGCGCTTCGAACCGCCGGCCACCACGAACTTCGACACCTTCTTGCCGCCGCCATCCGCGCTGCCCGTCCAAGCCTCGACCGTGTCCAGCGCGCGGACCGCCGCCTTGGTCATCGGCAACCGAGCCGGCCAACGTTCGTCGCCCGTGCGCATGTACTTGTCCCACGTGTACGCGATCAGGTCGTCCTCGTTCCGTTCGTGCCCGTCGCCGCCGAACACCAGGGTTTGGTTCGGCACCATCTTCAATTCCGCCACCACCGAGCGCGTGCCCAGCGCGATCTGGGCCAGTTCCTTGCCCGGCTTCGGCGGTTGGTTGTCCCGGTTGTTGCCACCCGCGATGAACAACAGGGCCGTGTCGGAATCGAGATTGTCGGGACGCACGATCGTCAACCAATGACGCCAAACCGTGCGGTTCACCTCGTTCGTCGTCAGCCAGGTCTGCGAACTCATGTCGATCGACACCACCGTGGCGCCGTCGCGGCTCACCTTGCCCACGGCGTGCCACGCGAAGGTCGGATCCGGCGTCGCGACATAGCGGTCCAGGGCCGTCTCGAGGGCGCGGGTATTGGGGCCGGCGGCGGGAGCCGGGATCTTGAAGGCCCCGGCCGCATGGGCGGGAGTGGACGCGAGCAATCCGGCGGCCAAAGCCGCGAGGATGGCGATGCGCGGGAATCGGGAATGGAAGGCGGTCGGCATACGTGGTTGCCGGAGAATAGCGGCGGTCCCACCGGGATCCGCAATCCCGAAGACTGGGGTCGGGCCCGAATGGCGTTTACCTAGCACCCAATACTGTCTTCGTCAGGGGTTTGCGTCGGCGGATGTCGGGGAGTGTCCCGAAGATCCTCAGCCGCGTCAGTTGCTGCATCCGCTCCACGATGGCTTCCATCTCCCGCCAACCCTCGATCGCTTCCCTCATCGCCTCGTATTGCTCCTTTGACAGGGCCACCGACACCGTCTTGCCCTTCACCTTC
>WBXI01000002.1 GCA_008933025.1 Verrucomicrobiota bacterium | reverse complement strand
CGCCGGTGGGCTTGTTCAACCACACCGCGGCGATCTACCAGATCATGACCGGCTACACGCCGGACCGGGTCTCGCCGTCGGGGCAGTTGGAGCCGCCCGCACCCAATGATTTCCCGCATCTGGGTTCGCAGATCGCCCGGTTGCGTCCGCCGGAAGTCCCCATGCTGCCGTTCGTCATGCTGCCGCGGCCCTTGCAGGAATCGAACGTGATCGGCAAGGGCGGGACCGCCGGTTTCCTCGGGGCGGCATTCGATCCCTATTACTTTTACCAGGACCCGGCGAAAGAGATCAATCTGGCCGACCTGACGCTGCGACCGGAGGTGTCGAGGGAACGGTTGGAACGCCGGAGCAAGTTGTTGCAACGGGTGAACGACGCGATGCCCGACATGGAGAAGGCGGTGGAGAAGTACGCGCTCGACTCCTACTACCACAAGGCGTTCGACCTCGTGAGCAGCGGACGGGCGCGGGATGCGTTCGACCTTGCGAAGGAGCCGGCGGCACTCCGCGATCACTATGGCCGGCACACCTTCGGGCAGGGTTGCCTGTTGGCGCGGCGCTTGGTCGAGGCCGGCACGCGGGTGGTGCAAATGAACTGGCCCGCGGTCGCCAACGGGGACCCGACGGTCGACGCGTGGGACACGCACGCGGCGAATTTCGGACCGTTGCGGAACCTGCATTGCCCGAAGCTCGACTCCGGACTGAGCGCCTTGCTGGAGGACCTCGACCAGCGGGGCCTGCTGAAGGAGACGCTGGTGGTGGCGTTGGGGGAATTCGGACGGAGCCCGCGCCTCGGCGTCAGCACCAGCGGCAATTCCAATTCGCCCGATGGCCGGGACCACTGGCCCTATTGCTACACGGCGCTCGTCGCCGGTGCCGGCGTTTCTCGCGGCGCGTTGTATGGTCGTTCCGATGCCACGGGATCCTCGCCCGCCGAATCCCCGGTGCATCCCACCCAGATCGTCGCGACGATCTACCACGCGCTCGGGATCGATCCGCACACCATCGTCATGAACCATCTCAACCAACCGCGCGAATTGGTCCAGGCCGAGCCGGTGCTGGGCTTGTTCAGCTGAACGAATCCGAACGATCATGGAAGCACGTCCGGGTTTGTTGTTGGCCTTGGTTGCCCCCGTCGCGTTGGGAGCGGGCTTTGCCCCGATGCCGCGGCTGGATTCGCCATCGGCCACTTTTTTCCAGCGCGGTACCACCAACCTCCTCACCCTGCAGGGCGACGGTTTGGGAGCGGCGACCAATTTCCTCGCGGGGGGGAACGGGGTGAAGGCGATCCGCGTGCCCGCGGGATTGCCGCCGGTCGTGCTGGAGAGTTCCGCGGGCGGGATCGCCGTCCAGCCCGCCAGTCCCGACAAATCGGTGACCGTCCAGTGGGTGGTTGCCAAGGACGCCACGCTGGGTGCCCACGAACTGCGCGTTGCCGGGCCGGGTGGTGTTTCAAACCCGGTGGTGCTCCAGATCGGCGACGTTCCCGAGATTGCCGAACCCGCGCCGGGCAAAGGTTGGGAAGACGCGCCCCGGATCGCGCTGCCCACGGGCATTTCCGGCAAGATCGGGGCGCCGGCAGAGGCCGATCATTTCCGGTTCCACGCGATGGCCGGCGAGGAACTGGTGTTCGACGTGCAGGCAAACCGCACGGGATCGCCGCTGGACGCGACACTGGTATTGCTGGACGGGCAGGGGCACGAGGTGGCGCGGAGCGAGGACGGGCACGGGTTGGACCCGTTCCTGGTGTTCGTGCCGAAGTCGGAGGGCGACTACGTCATCCGGCTTTTCGACCTGCGATACCAAGGCGGCGACGGTTATCGGTACCACTTGGTCGCCGGCGCGGTGCCGTACGTCGAATCGCTGTTCCCTTTCGGGGGCCGACGCGGTGCGACCGTCGACGTCCAGCTTTCCGGGCACCGTCTGGCGGGGGCGGATCGATTGGCCGTCGCGTTGGCCGCGGACGCGCCGCTGGGGCGGCAGGAGTTGCGGGCGCGCACGGCGGCGGGCACCAGCAATCCGGTTGGATTCGAGGTGGGCGACCTCCCCGAAACGGCTGAAAGCGAACCGAACGATGTGCCGGACAAGGCCAACGCCCTGTCGGGTCCCGTGGTGGTGAACGGGCGCATCGGGAAACCGGGCGACGCGGATTTCTTCCGGTTCCGCAGCACGACCGACCAACGCTGGATGGTGGAGGTGGAGGCACGGCGTTTTGGATCGCCGCTCGACGCCTTGCTCACCCTCGAGGACGGCAAGGGAACGGTGCTGCAGCGGAACGACGACGCCGTCGGGCCGGACGCACGGATCGAATTCGACGCGAAAAAAGACACGGACTACCTGATCGGCCTGCGCGATCTCACGGATCGGGGCGGCGATCCGTTCGGATACCGTCTGGTGATCCGGCAACCGGACATCGCGCCCGACTTTTCGGTTCGGGCAAACGCCGGGCGGATACGGTTGCACCGCGGCGGTTGGGCGGCGGTGCGATGCGACGTCGCGCGGCGGAACGGTTTCGACGGCATCGTGCGGGTGGGCGTGGGTCCGATGCCACCCGGGGTTTCGGCGGTCCCGTTGACGGTGGCCAATGGCAGCGAGGGTGGATGGCTCCTGTTGGGGGCCTCCGAGGACGCGATGCCGGGGAACATGCCCTTGCGGTTGGGTGCCTCGGGCGAACAGGGGGGCCGTGCGGTGCCGCATGATGTCGCGCTCAGCGAGGCCGGTTGGCTGACGTTGCTGCCGCCCGCACCGTTCACGGTGGACGTGGCCCAGGCTTCCGTCCCGGTGGAACAGAATTCGTCGGCAACGCTGGACGTGGCGATCACGCGGCGCGCCGGGTTCGACGGCGAGGTGAAGGTGCTCGGCGAGGGGCCCGGCGGGGTGAGCATCGCGGCCCTGGTGCTGCCGTCGGGAAAGTCGCGGGGCCAATTGGTCCTCAATGCCTCCTACAACGCCGCCACCGGGACCCGTCCCTTGCTGGTGCGTGCCGAAGCCGGTGTCGACGGGCAGACGTTGGTGCAACCGGCGCCGCGGTTGGTCGACGTCACCGTGCGGGGAATCCCGCTGTTCGCGACGGCGATGCTGCCGGGTTCGCCGTTTTTCCGGACCGACGCGGTGAGGCTTTCGGCGGCGGCATTGCCCACGAATTCCACGTCGGCGGCCAACAGCACCGAGTTCGTGGTCAAGGTGGAGCGGCGCGGTTACGAAGGGGAAGTCGCCCTTGCCCTCGAGGGGGTGCCGGACGGCGTGACCGCCACCGTGCAACCCGTGACCGCCAAGGCCCGCGAGGCTTCCATCCGCCTCTTGGCGACGGACAAGGCTGCCGTCGGCAAGGAGCACGATCTCGTCGTCGTCGCGACGTTCACCCATGGCGACCGCCTGTGGCGCCAGAAGACCCAGCCGGTGAAACTGCAGATCCTCGCGCCGCCCACCGAGGTTGCGGCCGCCACCAACGCGGTTCCCACCGCCAAGAGTTCGCCATGATTTCCACATCCCGTGCCGTATTCCTGTCGCTTGCGTTGGCCTCCCTGGCCCGCGCCGCCGAACCCGTGTCGTGGTTCCGCGACGTCACCCCGATCTTCAAGCGTTCCTGCAACGGTTGTCACAATCCGAGCAAGACCAAGGGCGGCGTGGACACGTCGACCTACGCGGGCTTCCTGAAGCCCGGCAAACACGGGCCGAGCTTCGTGGCGGGCGATCCGGCCAAGTCGCCGTTGATCGCCGAGGTCATCGGCAAGGAACCGAGCATGCCGAAGGAAGGCGACCCATTGAGCGCCACCGAGGTCGCGCTGCTGGAACGATGGGTCCGCGAAGGCGCCCGCGACGATACCCCGGCGGACGCCTACAGCACGCGGTTGAGCGCGCCGCCCGTCTACGACGCGCCGCCGGTGATCAACGCGCTGGCGATCTCGCCCGACGGGAAGTGGCTGGCGGTTTCCGGCTATCATGAGGTGCTGGTGTTCGGCCTGCCGGGATTGCGTCGCGCCGGGCGCTGGATGGGCGAGTCGACGCGCATCGAGTCGCTGGCATTTTCGCCCGATTCCAAGCGCCTTGCCATGGCCGGCGGCGCCCCGGCGCGGTTCGGCGAGGTGCAGGTATGGGACGTCGCGACCGGCAACGAGAGCGCCGCTTGGAAGATCGGATCCGACTCCCTCTACGGCATCTCGTGGTCGCCGTCCGGGGACCGGTTGGGCGTGGGTGGCGCGGACAAGTCGGTGCGGGTGCTGGGTTATCCGGGCGGCAAAGAGTTGGTGAAGTTCGACAACCACAGCGACTGGACGCTCCAGACGGCATGGTTGCCGGGCGGGGGACGGTTGGTGAGCGGCAGTCGCGACCGCGCGGTGAAGCTCATCGATGCCGCGAGCGGACAGTTCATCGACGACATCAACAAGCTGATCGAACCGGTCACCTGTCTGGCGTTGCACCCGCGCGAGGAGAGCGTGGTTTATGGCGGGGCCGAGGGCGGCCTGCGGATCTACCGGGCCAAGGAAAACCAGGACCGGACGGCGGGGAACAACGATGTGAATCTGGTGCGCGAATTCGAGCGCCAGCCGGGTCCCGTGCAGTCGGTGGCGTTCAGCCCGGACGGTGTTTGGGTGGCGGCGGGATTGCCGACCGGCGAGGCACGGATCTACCAGGCGAGCGATGGCAAGCGGGTGGCCACGCTGCCGAAGCAGGAAGGCGCGGTGTTCAGCCTGGCTTTCGCCCCGGATTCCAAGCGGCTTTACACGGGGGGATTCGACGGACAACTCCGCGAATTCGATCCGGCGACGGGCAAGCTGATCGCGACGTCGCAAGTCGCGCCACCGCACGCGGCGGGGCGGTAGCGGATGCGGTCCGCGGCCCCGCCGCCGTGGCGGTGGGCCGTCGTCACATCTGCGCGGTCACCTCGATGCCGAGGCAGGAGAGACCTTGCCCGAGGACGCGGGCGGTCAATTCGCACAACCCGAGCCGCGAGCTGCGGACGGCGCCTTCCGATTTCAAAACCGGGCAGGCTTCGTAGAAACCGGAGAAATAACCGGCCAACTCGTACAGGTAGTTGCAGAGGTAGTTCGGGCGGTACTCTTCCGTGACCGAGACCAGCACGTTGCCGAAATTGACCAGATGCCGCGCGAGCGCGAGTTCGGCGGGTTCCACGGGGGATATCCCCATCCCGGAAGCCGGCTCGAAATCGCCATCCCTCACCACCTTGGCCGCACGGGTGTACTGGTATTGCAGATAGGGCGCGGTGTTGCCCTGCAACGCCAGCATCTTGTCCCACGAGAACACGTAGTCGCTTTGGCGGTTCGGCAGCAGATCCTGGTATTTCACCGAACCCAGTCCGACCACCCGCGCGATTTCCCGTTGGGCGGCTTCGGCCAGATCCGGTCGCTTTTCGCGCACCACCGCCAACGCGCGCTCCTCGGCCTCGTCCAGCAATGCGCCCAGTTTCACCGTCTCGCCCGAACGCGTTTTGAACGGCTTGCCGTCGTCGCCAAGGATGGATCCGAACCACACGTGGGCGAGGCGGACACTCGCGGCGTCCCGTGGTTTCCACCGGCGAAAGGCCGCGAAGACCTGTTGGAAATGCAGTTGCTGCCGCCCGTCCGTGACGTAGACGATTTCCGATGGCGCCCACGTGCGGATCCGGTAGTCGAGCGTCGCCAGGTCCGTGGTCGTGTAGTTGAACCCGCCGTCGGACTTCAGCACCAAGGCCGGGTTGTCGGTCCATTCGCCATCCCGCTGTATCAGGAAAGGGTCTTCTTTCGGGGGCCCGGACCGGTCGGAGAAAATGGCAATGGCTCCCTCGCTCTCGCGGGCGATGCCCCCGTCGACCAGCGCATCGACGACCGGACGCAGCCACGGGTTGTAGAAGCTTTCGCCGAGGGTGTGGTCGAAGGTCACGCCGAGCCGGGTGTAGACGCCCTCGAAATGGACCTTCGACAGGCGGATCATCTCGGCCCAGATGGCGAGGTTCGCGGCATCGCCGGATTGAAGGCGCACCAACTCGGCGCGCGCTTCCTCGCGGACGGAGGGATCCTGGTCGGCCCGGGCGTTCACGGCCCGGTACAGGCGCTCGAGCTCGGCGATGGCGTCGCGTTCGAGGGCCTCGCGATCCAGGAGGGATTTCCAGCCGACCAACAGCAGTCCGAACTGGGTGCCCCAGTCGCCGATGTGGTTGTCGGTGATCACCCGGTGCCCGAGCAACCGCAGGACCCGCGCGAGGCAATCGCCAAGGATCGTCGAGCGGATGTGGCCGACATGCATCGGCTTGGCAACGTTGGGCGAGCTGAAGTCGACGACCACCGTGCGCGGATGGGGCGAGGGCTCGAAGAAGAGGTGGTTTCCGCGAAGGGCCTCGCCGAGGACCCGCGACAACGCGGCCGGCAGGATGCGGAAGTTCAGGAACCCGGGCCCCGCGATTTCCACGGGGTGGCAGAGGTCGGCGACATCGAGGCGGGCGACGACGTCGGCGGCCAACTGGCGCGGGTTGATCTTGCGGTCCCGCGCGAGTGCCATCAGGGCATTCGTTTGGTAGTCGCCGAACTTGGGATCGGCCGCCGGCCGCACGAGGACCGAAGTGGTTTCGGCACCGGGCAAAACGGTGGCAACGGCGTTCTGGAGTCGGTGTTCGAGAATGGTATGGAACATGGCGTGGGCGCTGCGCCGCGCGGTCGGATGGGCGGGATTCCGGCCAGCCTAGCGCTGTCCGGAATACTCGCGGATGACCCGGAGGATCGACTCGGAGTCCTGGGCTGCGTCGAGCGCCTTGAGAAAATCGTCCCGCCTCAGGACCTTCGCGATGGCCGCGAGCGTATGAAGGTGTTTTTGGAACTGGCCCTGCGGAACCAGCAAGAGAGTGACCAAATGCACGGCCTGGCTGTCGAGGGCGTCGAAATCGATCCCGGCCCGCGAACGGCCAAATGCCGCGGTAACTTCGGTGACGAGATCGGTCGAGGCATGCGGGATCCCGATCCCGAACCCTATCCCGGTGCTCATCGACGTTTCGCGCCGCTTGACCGCGGCGGTGACGGGTTCCCGGTGAGCGGGCAAGAGACGGCCGGCCACGATGAGCGAATCGATGAGCTCGTCGATGGCCTCCCAACGATTCGTCGCCCGCAGGTCGGCTTTGATCTGGGGAGGCGAAAGGATGTCACCGAGGTTCATACGGGCGGACGGAACAGAGTGAGCGGATTTCGGAGGAACGAGGGGGAATATTCAACCCGAATTCGCAGTCGGGGTTCGCTTTCGGCAAACTTCACCGCCAACGCATGCCCTCGCCGAGCACCCGCACCGTGCGATCGAGGGCCCATCCCAACGCCGTCGGCACCCCGATGCGATGCGTCAACGCGGGAAGCGCCACCAACAAAACCATGGCATGGGCGAACCAAATGAGCATCACGGAGAAGAGCCAACCTTCCCCGCGCAAATCGGGCTGCCCGGTGCGAAGAACATGGATCGTCAGCGAAAGGTGGAAGGAGTAGGCGGCGCCCAAGCCCAGATGAAATCCCGGCAGGATGCGACGTGTGTCCAGCCACAATCCCAACACGAGGAAAAGGCCGGTCCACACCACCGCGTAAAGCGGGAAGAAATAGGGTGCGAGAACGATCAGGGAATTCGATTTGGTCACCACGACATGCCCCCCCGTGCTGCTGACCTTGATCTTCCGGACCCGCCCCCCGAAGAGCATCGCCCACAAGGCATGGGTCAACTCGTGCCCGACCACATAGACCCACATGGGTTTGGGGAGACTGAAAAACACCACCAACCAGCAGACGGCACCCGCGAGAAACGGCATCCAGAAATGCAGGGCGGATCCCGTCGCCGCTATCAAATCCACGACGGCCCAGGATGCACCGACACAGAAGGGAAACAGCAAAAGCGCGAACAGCCAGCGGAGGACCCGGCGGTGCCAGGGAAGCGATGGCGTCATCGGACGGGAAGTGGGTTGGCAAAAAGAAAACGGCCTGTTCCTTGGGAGAACAGGCCGCTCTTGAAAAAGAATCGATCAGGGCCGGCCGGGATCGGCCCCACCGTAGGCGTTCACCTGAACGGGGGGCGTTCCGCCGACACCGGTCTGGGTCACCACGCCGCCACTCAGCGCGGCGCCGACGGGGCCGGAAGCCGCGGGGGAAGCGACCAGACGGCGAGTCCGGATGGACGCCATTTCGCGCTCAATCACCGCACGCTTGGCGGGAACCTTCTTGGTCGCCGCGGCCAAAATAACGTCGCTCTTGGAGGGAACTGCCTCGGAAGCAACGCGAACAATCGTGATCGAAGCATCCGGCAGCACGTCCAAGGCGGCATTGACGATGGCTTCGGTCGATTCGGGAGCGGCCTTAAGCACCCCGGAGAGGATGGACGAAAGGGCGGCAGGATGCTTTTTGAGACCTGCGGTGACGACGGCCACGGCGGTCTCGGTCTTTGCATCCTTGTCGGCAGATTTCACCAACTTGACGGCCACGCCAGACGCTTCGACGGCCTTCGACTTGGCAACCATCTGGGCTGCTTCCGAGGAGGGCGTGGCAGCCACACTATGCAAAGCTGCCGCGACAAACGTGATCGCCGCGAGGGAGACGGCGAGTTTCTTCAAAGGGTTCATAAGCTGTTCCGGTGCTCCAACCAACGTACGATGGGTACCCAAAAAAGCCGGGTGAGTCAACGCCATATTCAGGCGGCTGCCCTCTGTTCTTTCCGACGCACCAACGGCGCCGCTTCCCCGAGCACCACCGCCCGGTTCACCGTCACGCCGGCAATGTCGTCCGCTCCCGGAATGTCGAACATCACGTCCCGCATCAGGCGCTCCACCATCGCCCGCAGGGCCCGCGCTCCCGTCCCTTTCTTCCGTGCCCGGACAGCCAACTCCTGGATGGCATCCGGCGTGAAAACCAGTTCGGCCCCGTCGAGCGACAGCAGTTTGGCGTACTGTTTCACCAAGGCGTTTCTCGGTTCCGTCAGGATCTGGACCAACTGGCCCTCCGTCAGTTCCGACAGCACCGACACCACCGGCAGGCGCCCGATGAATTCCGGGATGAACCCGTAGGCCAAGAGATCCTCGGGTTCGATCCGTTGCAGGATATCTCCCGCGGCCGGCTCCTCCGCACCGACCGCCGTCGTGCTTCCCGAGAAACCCAACACGCCTCGTCCCATCCTACGCTGGATGACCCGCTCCAAGCCGACGAACGCGCCGCCGCAGATGAACAGCACGTTGGTGGTGTCGACCTTGATGTACTCCTGTTGCGGATGTTTGCGCCCGCCTTGCGGCGGCACGTTGCAGGTCGTGCCCTCGAGGATCTTCAGCAACCCCTGCTGCACGCCTTCCCCCGACACGTCGCGGGTGATCGAGACGTTCTCGGTGCGCCGGGCGATCTTGTCGATTTCGTCGATGTACACGATCCCGATCTGCGCGCGTTTGACGTCGAAGTCGGCGTTTTGGAGGAGCCTGAGGATGATGTTCTCGACGTCCTCGCCGACGTAACCGGCCTCGGTGATCGACGTGGCATCGGCGATCGCGAAGGGAACGTCCAGCAACCGGGCCAGCGTCCGGGCCAACAGCGTCTTTCCGGAACCGGTCGGACCCACCAGCAGGATGTTGCTCTTCTCGATGTCGACGGACTCCGCGTCCGCCTCCGCGCCGGCGGTTTCCGCACCGTTGTAGAGGACGCGCTTGTAATGGTTGTAGACCGCGACGCTGAGGGATTTCTTCGCCTCCTCCTGCCCGATCACAAACTGGTCCAGACGCGCCTTGATCTCGGCGGGCTTCGGGACGTTGAGGGTACGCAGTTGGCGGTGGCTGTCCTGGCTGAATTCCTTGTCGAGGACTCCCTTGCACACCGTCACGCACCCGTCGCAAATGAAGACGCCGGGGCCCGCGATGAGCTTCCGCACCTCGGCTTTGGATTTGCCGCAGAAGCTGCACATCGTGATCTGCGTGGCGCGGGCCATGTCGATTTGGGGGAAAGGGGGAAAAGGGGCCGCGGCGCCTGCGTCCGCGGACCGTTGTGGGCCGCCCGGATCAGGCCGGCTTTTCCGGCGGCGCCGGTGCGGGCACCGGCACGGGCAATTCCCGACGACTGCGGACCACCTCGTCCACCAAGCCGTAGGCCTTGGCTTCCTCGGCGCTCAGGAAATTGTCCCGGTCCGTGTCCTTCTGGATCTGGTCGACCGGACGGTTGCAGTGGTTGGCCAGGATCTCGTTCAAGCGATCGCGAAGCCGGAGGATCTCGCGGGCCTGGATGCTGATATCCGAGGCCTGGCCCTGGGCGCCGCCCCACGGTTGGTGGATCATGATCCGTGCGTTGGGCAGGGCGAAGCGCTTGCCACGGGTCCCGCCCGACAGCAAAACCGCACCCATGCTCGCGGCCTGCCCGATGCAGTAGGTATTCACGTCGCAGGTCAGCCACTGCATCGTGTCGTAGATCGCCAATCCGGCCGTCACGCTGCCGCCCGGCGAATTGATGTAGAAATGGATGTCCTTCTTCGGGTCCGTCATCTGCAGGAAAAGGAACTGGGCGATGATGACGTTGGCCACCATGTCGTCGACCGGGGTGCCGAGGAACACGATGCGATCGACGAGCAGTCGGGAGTAGAGGTCGTAGCCACGCTCGCCGCGGCCGGTTTGCTCGATGACGTACGGGATGGAAAAATTGTACATACGCGGGTCGCGTGAATCGGTGGCGAAGTTAGGGGGGGGGCCCGACAGCGTCAAGGAACGCGCCGTGCCGATGCCCGCGGGAATACGAAACCCCGCTTTGTGCCGGGGGCGGCGATCATGGCATCTCGCCGGGTTCCCCGGCGGCCATCCTTGCCCGGACCAGTTGGAGCGCGGCCAGTGCCGCCGCGCTTTCCGCGTGTTTCTTGCTGCGCCCGTGCCCGCGTCCCAACTCCTCGCCCCGATGGTGCACCGAACACTCGAAATCCCGGTCATGGTCCGGTCCGGAACTCGACTTCAGCTCGTATCGGGGCGGTTCGGGCGCCGTCGCCTGCAACAATTCCTGCAACTCGCCCTTGGGGTTCGAAAGATTCGGCACGGCCTCGAGTTCCCCGAGGGATTCGCGGCAGATGCGGAGCACCAGATCGCGGACGGTGGGATAGTCGGAGTCGAGGAAGACCGCCCCGATCACCGCCTCGAATGCATCCGCCACGGTCGAGGCCCGGGTGCGCCCGCCGCTGGATTCCTCGCCGCGGCTGATGACGAGATGGATGCCAAGGCCGAGGCGGCGGCCATGCATCGCCAGCGTGGTGCGATTGACCAATTGGGCGCGGGCCTGGGTGAGCGGGCCTTCGCCCACATCGGGAAACTGCTGGTATAGTTGGGTGGTGATGACCAGTTGCAGCACGGCGTCGCCGAGGAACTCGAGACGTTGGTTGTGCATCTGGTTCGCGCCCTGTTCGTGGGCGAGCGATGGATGCGTGAGCGCGAGACGCAGCAGTTCGGGGTCGCGAAAGCGGTAGCCGAGGGCCGCTTCGAGATCGGCGAGGGTGGGCATGGGCGGGAAGGTCAGCCGCTGCCGATTGCGGAAGGTCGCGGCCCCTTGGGACAGCGGCCTTCCGCGATCGGCACCTCAGGCTGGCGCAAGGGTGGCAAGATCGCTGGGTGCATTGAACGGTTCCTCTTCCGGGCCTCCCGGCGAGGGAGCCGTGGATTCCGGGAACACCCCGTCGAGAGCCGGCAGACCATGCTCGAGCAGTTGCCCGACGTCGCGCTGGACGGCTTCCAATTGGGCCAATTGCAAATCCGGGTCGGCGATCGCGAACACGTCGCCGCTCTTCGGGTGCTCGTACACGATCACGCGCCGCCCGCCCTCGCGGAGTTGGCTTTTCACCTTCAGGATGCGTTTGCGCTCGAGCATCACCGCGAGGATGAAGGCCGCCGGCGCGTGCCGTTCGTCCCGCCGCTCCAGCAACGCCCGCAGCAGGGTTTCCGCATCGTCCTTGCGGATCGCTTCCGGCGGGGAGGCCGGTGGCGGCACATAGGTGCCGACCCAATGCGACACGAAATTCGGACGCGCGACGATCTCGGCCCCGTGGTCCCGCCACGCCGCCGCGCACAGGTCGAGCCGTTCGAAGCCTTCTTTGGCGCCGAGCAGGACGGTGTGGTAGGTCTCGCCTTCGGCGAACGCGTGCCCGCTCAACTGGCAGCCATGGGCGCGGGACTGGATGTTCCACTCAAGCATGATCGGTCCGGATGCAGACCCGGCGGCGTTCATTTAGTCCCGATGTTTCGGGTGGGCAACACGCATTTGGGGAACGAACGGGATGGGTCTTGGCGGGAGGGTCGCCGTCGATGGGTCGCGGAGGGAGCCAGCGGGGGCGCCACAAAGCCACCGGGCAACGGGATGGGGAACGGATGGCGTCGACTCCACGACCCGGCATTCCGGCGGTGTGCCGCCCCGGGGCTCGGTCGATCGCGACGGCGGCGGGACGCACCCCGGCGGACGGCGGGGCAAGCCAGTCCTTTACCGCCTGCCCCGGGCTGGCGCAGGATTCCGTCGAACGGGTCCTGCCCGTCGCGCATGAAATCCTCGATCCGGCTCGTACCTTTTCTCGTGGCGATTCTGCTTGGCCTGGGCTGCGCCGCTCCGGCTCCCGCGATTCCCGAACCCACCCTCCGCGCGCTGCAATCGCTGCATGGCGACATGCTCCAGGCCCGCACCGCCACCGAGTTCTATGTCCGCAACCTCCGCAAGCAGGTTCCCGCCGGCAGTGCCGAACTCGTGGAGGCCGAACGGCTCTACGAGGAAGCCCGCGGCGGCGTGAACGGCTGGCTCGCCAACATCCAGTCCATGGTCCGCTCGGGCATCCCGCTTTCCGAGGACGGCATCGCCCCGCGCCGCAAGGCCGCTTCCGACGCCGTCGTCGAGTTCAACACCTACGCCGATCGCGTCCTCCGCGAACGCACCGGGCAGGACGCCAAGGACGCCAAGTTCCTCGCCGTCTCGGTCGGCGACCTCTTCACGCTCGGGCGGAACATCGCGGACGAGGTCAACAAGCGCCGACAGGCACGGCTCGAGGCCTACGAACGCTGGGCCCAGGCCGAGTCGGCCAAGCTCGACCAAGACCGCTGGCTGGGCTTCGCCGAAGTGAAGTAGGCCGCCCGCCACTCCCATGAAAACCTCCGCCGTCTTCCGATCCGCCGCGGTCTGGCCGGCGTTGGCGGCACTCTGTCTGGGCGTCCTTTCCCGCGGCGTCGCCGCCGAACCCGTCCGCGGCCTCACCGCGGTCGCCCGTCCCCTCGAACCGGCCGAACGCGCCGGGGAGAAGGTCGACGCCGACGGGTCGGCCGGACTGTTCGTGGGCGTCGGCGCCTTCGAGGACAACTCGGGCCTCGACCGGCTGAATTTCACGCCCGACGACGCGGTCGCCCTCGCCCACCTCTTCACGCTGGAACTCAAGCTCATCCCGCCGGCCCACACCCGCGTTGCCATCAGCTCCCACCCCGTCTCCCAGCGCGGGCTCCAGTTCCTCGCCGAACTGAAGGCCGCCGGCGCCAGCATCGGAGACGCCCGGCGCATCAACCTCCTCGACGCCCTCGACGACACGGTCCAGAAGGCCTCCTCGCCCGACGGCCTCGTGGTGGTCAGCTTCGGCTCCCACGGATTCGAGGAGAAAGGCACGGCGTACATCATGCCCTCGGACGGGCGACGGAAATACGTCGGCTCGACCGGCGTGTCCGTGCAGTCGGTGAAGGACACTTTGCGCGAGGCGCGGGCCAACAAGCGCATCCTCGTCCTCGACGCCTGCCGGGAGACGCTGGGGACCGAGGTTCGCGGCGAACAGCGCATGAACAACGCGCTGCGCGACGCGCTCAAGGCGTCCGAGGGCTTCGCCGTCGTCGCCTCGTGCGGCGCGGGCCAGTTGAGCTGGGAATCGCCCGGGTTCCAGCAGGGGGTGTTCACCCACTTCCTGCTGGAGGCGATCCGGGGCGGGGCGGGGGCCGACGCCCCGGACGGCTTCATCCGGCTCGGGGACGCCAGCGCGTATGCGACGCGGGCGACGCGCGACTGGGTGCGCGCGCAGAAGCACGAGAACCAGGAGCCATGGTTCGAGGGCGAACTCGCCCGTTCCATCCCGCTCGCCGTGCATCCCGAGGCCCTGCGGCGCCGCGAGGCCGTGCGCGAGGCCAACGCCATGCGCGACGCCCGGCGCCACGAGGCGCGCCGCCTGCTGGCCCTCGCCGTGGCCGAGGATGCCGAGAACCAGTTCCCGGCCGATGCCCTCGCGTCGGTCCGCTCCGCGCTCGACCGCGTCACCGGCCGGGATCTCGAGGAATTGCTCGGCGAGCTCGAGGCGCTCTCGCAGAACACGCCCCGCAACCGCCGCATCTTCGCCCAGTACTGGAAGGACCGCCGCGCGGCCCTCGGCGCGCCCGCTGGCATCGCGCGGTTGGGCAACGTCGCCCCGGCCCCGCTGCCGGCGACCGCGCCCTTGCGGCCGCCCGTCGTGTCGCCGGACACCAACCGGAGTGCCACCGAGTTTCTCGACGGCCTGCGCCTTCCCGACGATCCGAAGCCGACCCCCGCGCGCACCCGACTCCAGGGGCTGGCCCTCAACCTCCGCGCGCATCTCCCCGACGCCACCGCCGCGAGGCCCTGGACCAACGAATTCGGGATGCCCTTCGTCCCGGTGCCGGGCACGCGCATCCTGATGTGCGTCTGGGAAACGCCGCGTTCCGTGTACCGCGTCCACGCGCTGGCCGACCCGACGGCGAGCACCAACTGGCAGGCGCCGTTCTTCATCGGGGGCCGGATCCCCACGGACGACCGGGCTCCGGTCGTGCAGGTGAACTGGGCCGATGCCCGGAAGTTCTGCGAATGGCTCACGGTGCGCGGGCGCAGCAATGGGAGGCTGGCCACGAACCAGTTCTACCGCCTTCCCACCGACGTGGAATGGAGCCGCGCCGCGGGGCTCGCCGCCGAGACCGGCGCCACGCCCGCGGAACGGGGCGAGAATGCGGGACGGCACTACCCGTGGGGCGACGACTTCCCGCCCAGGACACCGGTCGGGAACTACCGCGACAAGTCGGCCACCGCGGCGGTCTACAACGCCAAACCGGAACTCGACGACTACCGCGATGGCTACCCGACGCTGTCGCCGGTCGGCGCCTTCCCGGCGAACGCGCTCGGCATCCACGACCTCGGCGGCAACGTCGCCGAGATGTGCGACGACCTCTACAAGCCGGGCGGCAAGGAGCGCGTGGTGCGCGGCGGCACTTGGCTCGAGGCCAGCGAGGCCGGGATCCGGTCCGGGGCCCGCCGCGGCTGGGACCCCGACGGCCGCAACAACGTCACCGGCTTCCGGGTCGTCCTCGCGGGCACCGTCTCCAAGCCGGACTGAGCGCGATCCCGGGCCTTCGCCATTCCTTCCAGACCGGGTCGCGCCGCCCAATGCGGTTCTCCGGACCCATGCCCACCCCGATCGCACTGCACGACGTCGGACGGGCGATGCCGTGCGGGTTTCCCAACCGCTTCGGTCCATCCCCGTTCACGGCGCCGAGCGCGCGCCCGGGTCGCCCGCGTCCGCCGCCGCCGACCAGGTTCACGCCTTGGGACGTGAACGGCTCGTTGATGTCGCCTCCCGCGTTGCCGCCGAGAAGACGCCTCCCGGCAGCACCCGACCTGGGAACGTCCTGCGGCCCGGTTCAAAGGGAATAGAGGCCGTCGGCCACGACGCGGCCGCTGGGGTCGTCGTCGCATGGCACGGCACATCCGGTGCGGTGGCAAGGGGCGGGTCCTTCGGCCCACGGAGCGGGCAAGACCTTCGAAAGCCTCACGCCCGCTTGGATGGTCGCCGCGTGGGAACCTCCCGGTTTCAGCCCGTCGGCCAGCCCGGCAGGCCCGACCCTCAGAGCAGTTCGCCCTGCACCACGCCTGCGTCGCCGCCCAGCTCCGCGTGCAGGCTCTTGAAGCCAAAGGTCCGGTACAGCTCGCGCAGCTTCGCGGTGTCGGGGTCGCGCGAGGCCAACGACTCCAGCACGGGACCGCCCTCCAGGCCGCAGTTCAGCCGCACCATGCCCTGGTTTCGCCGCAGCAGGTCCGTCGCGGCCATCAACTCGGTCCGGAGCCGGTCCGCCTTGATCTCCGGCACCCGCGGCAACAGGGCATCGATCGACCCGTACCGCTTCAGCAGGTCCGCCGCGGTCTTGGGTCCGACGCCCGACACCCCGGGGATGGCGTCGACTGCGTCGCCCACCAGCGCCAGCCAGTCGACGACCTGCGCCGGCTGCACGCCGGTCTTGGCCTCGACGTCGGCGGCGCCCCAGATGCGCTCGGTCTTGTCGTTTGGGTTGAGGATGCCGACGCGTTCGTCGACCAGTTGGAGGAAATCCTTGTCGGAACTGGCGATCACCGTCGACCAACCGGCCGCGGACGAGCGCTTGGCGTAGGTGCCGATCCAATCGTCGGCTTCCGTGCCTTCGATCTGCAGCTGTGCCCAGCCCGCGGCGTCGAGCCAGGCTTCCATGCGGGGGAACTGGGAAACGAGATCGTCGGGAGTGGGCGGGCGATCCGCCTTGTAGCCCGGGAGCGCGGCGAGTCGTTCCTCGGCAAGGCCGGCGTCCCACAACACCAGCCGGTGCGTGGGTTTGAGGGACGCTTCCATTTTCTGGAGCATCTTGACGAAGCCGAACACGGCATTGGTCGGCGAACCGTCCGGCGCGTTCAGGGAGCGGATGGCGTAGAAGGCCCGGTAGGCGTAGGCATGGCCATCCACGAGGAGGAGGCGGTTCGACATGGACCGGAGACTCCGGGAACGCGGCTTCCCGCGCCAAGCCCGAATCCGCGCGCGTGGCCCGCCGGCTCGCGTGACGATCGATCCGCGACGCGGTCCAATCCCGCGACCGCCCATGCCTTTCCCCCGTTCCTCCATCGGTGGGGCTTCCATGCCAACGTGCCCGCGCGGCTTCCGATGCGGCGGCCCGCCGGGTCGCTTGCCTTGCGATGCGGGGCCAACCCGATACCGTCGCGACACTCCATGAGTCGCTTCGGCCAACTCGAGTTCGACGGGCAACGCGACGCCGCGGCGCAGCGGACGCACCCGCCGCTCGCCGACGCCACCCGCTGCCTGGCGGACGCCACGATCGCCTTTGGCCGTGGGGAATTCGAGTCGGCCCTCCGCTGGTTCGGGCGCGTGCTGGAGTTCGATCCCCTCAGCATTCCCGCATGGACGGGCCAAATCCGGGCCCTCGTGGAACTCGGCCAGTTGAAGGAAGCCAACGTCTGGGCGGACAAGGCGCTCGAGCGATTCCCGAAAGCCGCCGACCTGCTCGCGGCCAAGGCGGTTTCGCTGGGAAGGTTGGGGCGCGCGGACGAGGCCATGCCTTTCTCGGATGCCGCCGTCGAGCAACCCGGCGAGACCCCGTACGTGTGGTTGGCCCGCGGCGACGTGCTGATCGCGGCCGGCCAGCGCCAAGTGGACCACTGTTTCGACCGAGCGCTGCAATTGTCGGGAGCGGACTGGCTGGTGCGATGGATGGCCGCGCGGATCCGGGCGTTTTGGGGCCAATTCGCGGCGGCGCTGAAATTGGCGCGGGAAGCGGCGGAACTCGCGCCGGACCGGTTCGTGACCTGGCTATTGGCCGGGGAATGCCAGGCCGCGCTGGGGCTGAACGAAGCCGCCCAACGGTCCCTGCACCAAGCCCTCGCGCTCGAACCCACCTGCCGCGCCGCCGAACGCGCCCTCAACGACGTGCGCGGCGAGGGTTGGACCTCGCGCTTCACCAAGCAGGTCGGGCGAATGTTTCGCGACTGAAGGGCCGGGACAATCGATCGGAGCCGCATCGATGCGGAGCCCCCAATCCCCGGGGTGACGCGCGGCGTCGCCGACTCGTCCCCGCGATCACCCGGCCGTCGTGCGGAACCAAAATGACGCCCCGAACGAGTGCTTGTCCCGACCGGCGTCGGGGCTGATCGCATCCCGCAGGGCATCGGGGTGGAATCGCGACAGAAAATGGATGGCGAGCACCACTTCGAAACGCCGGCCGCCACTCAGAAGCGCGTGCAGGAGGTACTGTTCATTCCAAAGGCCACGCTGGTAACAGACCGGGTAATCGTAGGGTATGAAGATGTCGTGGACGTGGACGAGCACGCCTGGCGGCAAGGACGGGAGGATTTGGCAGAAGATCCGCGGAAGGTCGCCGCCAGTGCGGCAAATGTGACTCGAATCGATGAACAGGATTGAGCCGGGTGCCACGTCGAAGTTATCGAGATCGACGTCCTCTATGGGTTGTTGAAGCAGCCGCGAGACCATTGGTTGGACATCGCACCGGGGCTGGGGATCGACGGCGATCAAAGGCGCCGAATTCCCGGCGGCATCAAGGGCGACGCGGGCAATTCGGGTGCTAAAGCCCGAACCAATCTCCACGATTTGACTGGGGGCGAACTCCATGATGAGTCCGGCGTAAATCTCGGCGTCGGGAGTGTGGAACATCCCGTTGGCGATACGATCGGGGGTGCCCCAAACGTTGATTTCCTTTTGCTCCCGGAGGGAGCGGAAGACCGCGGAGTGCTGTTTCAGACGTCGCAGGAGGTCCAATTGCCCCGCCGCTTTCAGGTCTATGCCCGCTTGCCCGAACAGCGTGTCCGGGACGGTGGAGTCGTCCGGCGGTGGAGGGAGATTGCGTGGCATCACCCATTGGCGGACATACTCCGCGAGGCGCAGGCCGCCAAATCCGGGGAAGGACAGAATGCGGTGCTTGATGCGTTCCGTGAGCTTCATTTGATATGGGATCCGTAACCAAAGACCGAATCAGCGACATCGGCCAGCGTGGTTCGGGGTGCCGGGCACGACAGTTTCCCCTCGCACGGGCTTGGATCAGAGCTTTTCCAACCGGCTGACGCGAGCTGTTTCCCGGTATTAGCCGCATGGCGGGTGCATCTCGACATCCAGGAAAGCTGCGGCGCCGGGCCCGGGGCCTGGCATATCAAGTGTGGCCCGCGTGACCCCTCGGTGCGCCCATCCACGATGCCACAAAGCGTTCCTTTGTCCCGGTCGGCCTTCGCGGCCTGTTCAACCCGCGCCCGTTCGGACACGCTCCGCCCATGTCCTTCGATGCCGAACTGGAGTTGCTCGTCCGCGCGCGTTACCCGGTCCTCTACATCGTCACCGGCGAGGAACTGCGTGCGCTCGATCTCCTCGGCGAAGTCGCGCGGCGCCGCAACAAGAAGCTCCACGAATGGTCGTGTTCCGCCGGACTCGTTCCCGCCGGCACCAACATCCAGTCCCGCAAACCCGCCAATCCCGCCACGCGCGACCCGCTCGTCGCCCTCGATCACGTCCTCGAACTCGTCGATCCCGCCCTCTTCGTCTTCAAGGATCTCCACGCTTTCCTCAACCGCTCCCAACCGGCGGTCGTCCGTCGCCTCAAGGACATCGCGCTCCACCTCAAGCACAGTCTCAAGACCCTCGTCATCCTCTCGCCCGTCCTCGACATCCCGCCCGAACTCGAGAAGGAGATCACCGTCCTGCACCTGCCCCTTCCGGACACGGCGGAACTTGGTGCCTTGCTCGACCAGATCGTGGGAGAACTCCAGGCCCGGCGCGAGGTGGCCGTCGATCTCGACGAGGCCGGGCGCGCCCGCCTGTTGCAGGCGGCCTCCGGTCTTTCGCTCGCGGAAGCCGAGAACGTGTTCGCGCGCATCATCGTCCAGGACGGCCGACTCTCGGGCGACGATGTCAACGCGGTGTTCGCCGAGAAGCGGCAGATCGTCCGCAAGAGCGGTTTGCTGGAGTATTGCGCGCACGAGGAACACTTCGGGCGGGTGGGGGGACTCGGCCTGTTGAAGGATTGGCTGACGAAGCGCGGCGCCGCGTTCACGCCCGAAGCCCGCGCCTTCGGGTTGTCGGTACCCCGCGGCGTCCTGCTCCTTGGCGTGCAGGGTTGCGGCAAGAGCCTTTGTGCCAAGGCCGTTTCCGCCCTCTGGCAACTCCCGCTCCTTCGCTTCGACATGGGCCGGATGTTCGCCGGCCTCGTCGGTTCGTCCGAAGAGAACATGCGCCGGGCGATCGCCCTCGCCGAGGGCATCGCCCCCGCCGTCCTGTGGGTCGACGAGATCGACAAGGCCTTTGCCGGCACGCATGGGAGCGGATCGAGCGACGGCGGGACGGCGGCCCGCGTGTTGGGCACGTTCCTGACGTGGCTTTCCGAAAAGACCGCGCCGGTGTTCGTGGTCGCCACCGCCAACGAGATATCGAACCTGCCGCCCGAGCTGCTGCGCAAAGGCCGGCTCGACGAGATCTTCTTCGTGGATCTGCCCGCGCCCGGCGAACGCCGGGAAATCCTCCGCGTCCATGTCGCGCGGCGCGGCCGCAACCCGGACCACTACGATGTCGCGGTGCTGGCGGAGGCGGCGGTGGATTTCAGCGGGGCGGAGCTCGAGGAAGCCATCAACAGCGCGCTTTACGACGCCTACCACGCCGGGACGGAGGTCACGACGGACCACATCCTGGCGTCGATCCAATCGACGGTTCCCTTGGCGCGGACCATGGACGAGCAGATCCGCCGTCTCCGCCACTGGGCGGAAGGGCGTGCGCGGCGGGCGAGTGCCGCGGACCCGTTGCCGGCAGGGGGCGAAGCGGATGCCGGGGCCACGGACTGAAGCGGGTGTCGGGGTCGCGGGTTTTCCCGGGGGTGATTGGCCCGGACTTTGCGCCGCGACGACCCGCAATGCATCGCGGGGCCGCCATCGACGACGAAAACGGGAAACTTCGCCCAAATGTTGCCTCGCGCGGGGCACGACAACGCTCCTACCGTCGCCGGGACAACGTCATGAAGGACCGGGAAAAGTTCGACGGGTTGCTGGAGAGGTCGATCGTGCTGCTCGTGCTGGGCGCGGTCGTGTTTGGCAGCGTCCTGTTCGGTGCGACCCGCGCGACGGAACTCGCCGTGGTGACGGGGATGCTGGGTGTCGCGGCGGTGCTGTGGGTGCTGCGGTTGTGGACCAATCCCTCGCATCGCTTCCTGCTCCATCCCGTGCTTTTGCCGATCGCCGCCTTCGTCGGTTACGCGGCATGGCGGACGCAGGGAGCCGACGTGCCCTACGTGGCCCGGCAGGAACTCTGGCTCCTCGCGGTGTACGCCATCGCCTTCGTGTTGGTCCTGCAAAACCTGCACGGGCAGGAAACGCTGGTCCTCGCCGTGCACGTGCTGGTCCTGCTGGGGACGCTCCTGTCGATCTACGCGACCATCCAGTTCCTTGGGCATGGCGACCACGTGCTGTGGCTGCCCCAGCCCCCCCAGTATTTCCGTCGGTCCGGAGCCACGTTCGTGAACCCGAACCATTTCGCGGGATTGCTGGTGATGCTGCTGCCGTTGGCGTTGGCCCAGGTGTTCCTGGGGCGCGACCGCGGGCCGTTGCGGATCCTCCACGGCTACGGCGCGGCGATGATGACCGCCGGTCTGGCCTTCACGATGTCGCGCGGTGGATGGCTCGCCGGCGGATTGGTCCTGCTGTTGTTCTTCCTGTGGCTGCTGCTCCGCCGGAGCCAGCTGCGGATCCCGGCTTTGACCGCGCTGGGATTGCTGGCGGTCGCGGCGGTTGCCTTCGTGGCGCTGAGCGACAAGGCGCAGCGACGGATCGACGGCGTGAACGCCGGGGGAACCGGCGATGCCGCGGGACGCGCGCATCTCTGGCGTCCGGCCCTGGCGATGTGGAAGGTAAACCCGGTGTTGGGCGTGGGTCCCGCACACTACGACATCCGGTTCCCGGCCTATCGCGAACCGAGCCTCCAAACCGCGCCGGGTTACGTCCACAACGAGTACCTCAACACCCTTTGCGACTACGGCATCGCGGGCGCGGCCATCGTGGGACTCGGCATCGCCGCCCTCGTGGGTGGGATCCTGAAATCCCGGAAATATGTCGAGCGCGGCGCCAGCGACCTCGGCGCGCGGAACAGCAACCGGGGCAGCAACCGGACGGCATTTTTCCTTGGGTCGTGCCTCGGGCTGCTGGGGTTGGCGATCCATTCGGCGGGCGATTTCCTCCTGCACATTCCCGCCATCGGCCTGTTGGCCGTGCTGTTGGCCGGGCAGTTGGCATCGACGATCCGTTTCGCGACGGACGATTTCTGGGTGACCCCGAGATGGTGGAGCCGGATTCCGGCGACGGCGTTGGTCGGCGTCGCGCTGGCTTTCGCCTTGCCGACCGCCCTGTCGTATGGGCGCGAGGGTTGGCACCTGAATCGGGCCGGCACGCGCCGCACGGTATCGGCCGAGTTGCTCGACGACCTCAAGGCCGCGGCGGCGATCCAACCGGGAAACCCGCGCACCGCCTACGAACTCGGCGAGGACTACCGCCGCCTCTTTTGGCAGGGCGCCGGTCTGTGGCGCGAGGAGGCGACGAATGCCGTCGTCTGGCTCGAGCGATCGATCAAGGCCAACCCGCACGACCCGCAACCGCACCTTGCCTTGGGCCTCGCCGCGCATTGGCTCGGCGACGGAGCCCGGGCCAAACGGGAGTTCGAGAAGGCCGTCGACTTGGGACCCAACGACGTCGTGATCCACAATCACTACGGCTGGAACCTGCTCACCCAGGGCCGTGTCGCCAAGGCCCGCGTCGTGTTCGAGCAAACCCTCCAGTGGAACGGTTGGGACAATTGGTTCGCCCGGCGTTACGTGGACGAAATCGACCGCGGTCTCTGGAAGGATCAGGAAAAAGCCGGTGGCCCGGCGCGGTAGCCCGGCGGGTTCCCACAAGAACGGGAACCCGCGGGGTCGGCGGCCCCGGCGGGATCAGCCGACGATCTCGGCGGGGAGAAAGAAACGACGGACCTCGATCTCGGCGTTTTCCGCCGAATCCGAAGCGTGGGCGATGTTGCGCATGCTGTCCGTGCCGAGATCGCCGCGGATCGTGCCCTTGGGTGCCTTGCGCGAATCCGTCGGCCCGAGCAGGTCGCGCACCAAGGCGACGGCCCCGGGCCCGTTGAGAATCAGGGCGAGGACCGGACGTTCCTTCATGAAAGCGAGGATTTCGGGGAAAAACGGGCGATCCTTCAGGTGGACGTAATGCTCGGTGAGCACGGCGTCGTCGAGGCGGATCAGTTTCGCCGCCGAAAGACGCAACCCGGCCGCTTCGAAGCGGCGGAGAACCTCGCCGGCAAGGTTCTTGTCCATACAGTCCGGCTTGCAGAGTACCAACGTACGTTCCATGGGGCGCGGAGTGTTGCCGAAGCCGCCCCAGCCTGAAAACAAAAACCCCGGGGAGTTCGCACGGGCGGGGTTCGTCACCGTGTTGTCGCCGGCAGGGGCCCCGGAGCATTACGCTCGGATTCCGTCCGCCGACACGGGATCCAAAGGGATTCCCGCGGCGTCGCGATCTCGCCCTCGACCCCGAGACCCAATGACCGCGGCGCGACCGCCCGCCATGGGCCATCCCGTTTCATCCGGTCCGATCCCTCCCCTCGACGGCATGCCGACAGGCTTCGCCAAGGGATTGGGCGTCGGATGGGTGGAATGAAGCCCGAATCATGCGGTCCCCAACGCTGGGTGCGGCCGGCGAGGACGACCACGGCGGCGGCCGGATGGGCGCGCGACCGGGGCGCATCTCGGAACGTGGGAGCGGGTTGTGCGACGGGGCGTGCCCGTCTGGCGGGCCCCTTGTCACGGACTTGTAACCCCGGCGACATCGCATGGCCTAGTCGCGTCCGCAGATTCGAAACCATGGCCAAAGTCTTGGTGGTCGAAGACGAGCCCGACATCGCGGAACTGATCGCCAGACATCTGCGCCATGCCGGGATGGAAGTGGTGTTGTCCGGTACCGGCCGCGATGCGCTCGAGAAAATCCGCACCGAAGCCCCCCGGTTGGTCGTTCTCGATCTGGTGCTGCCCGATCTCGATGGCTTCGAGATTTGCCGGCGGATCCGGCGGGATCCGGCCACCCGGCATATTCCCTTCGTCATCGTCAGCGGCCGGGACACCGAGGTGGACCGGTTGCTTGGTTTCGAACTCGGGGCCGACGACTTCGTGACCAAACCATTCAGTCCACGCGAGCTCGCCCTCCGCATCCGACGGAGCCTCGACCGATGCGAACCGGCGGCGACCGACCCCGAGACGCTGGTTTTTGGCGAAATGGCGATCGACGTGCCCGGGCACCGTGTTTTGGTGCGGGGAAGGGACCTTGACCTGACGGCAACCGAGTTCCGGTTGCTGACGGCCTTGGCCCGCCGGCGTGGACGCGTGCTGACCCGCGAGCATTTGCTGGCCGACGTCTGGCACCCCGGGGAACAGGACGGCGTCGATGCGCGGACCGTGGACACCCACATCCGCCGACTCCGCGACAAACTGGAGGGAGCCGCCCACCTCGTCGAAACCGTCCGTGGGGTCGGCTACCGACTCGACGGCAACGCCTGAGGTGGGAAGACGCGGGACCGGGTCATTCCGGCTTGGGCATTTTCGAGCCGAGGCGCAGGTATTCCCACACTGCGGCCATCGTCTTCGGGCCGTCGCCGCCGTAGAACTCGGGCAAAGGGCTCTTCCCTTCCTCGTCGAAGTAAGCGGGCATTTTCGTGGTGGAATCGACGCTCATCGGGCTGCGGAGCCAGCGCCGGAAGTAGTCCGGTTGGATGCGCTCGAAACTGCGCGCGAGGTTGATGCCGGGTGCCTCGAAGACGGCGGTCGCGGCAAAATCCCCGGCGCCGTGGCAGGACACGCAGGAAAATCCGCCGTTCGCACTCACCAGTTTGCGACCCTTCTCCGCGTCATCCCCGCTCCCCGGCGCTTCCGTCGCGGTGACCGCGGGCAGGCCGTGCCGGGTCGCCAACCCCGTGCCCAACCCGGCGGCATAGGCCGGAAAAGCGGGCATGCGCGCCTCGAGCCACGTGCGCGGCTTCCACGATTCCTGCCCGCCGATGAACCGGGTCGCCCATTCCGGCTTCAATTTGCCGCCGAGCAATTCCCACGACGGGAACCCCTCGTGCTTGCCGTGGCACTCGGCGCATTGCAGGTGGGCCGAATGGCGGGTCAGGAAATCGGCCGCGGTCGCACGGCCCAGCGACGCGTGGTCGCCGTTGCCCCACGCCCGCAGCGCCCCGCGCTGGGATTCCGTGAAGGCATAGCGCGGCGCCTTCGAATCTTCGGTCGGGGCATCCGCCAGGCATCCCGCCGTCCATCGGTCCGCCCCGATGTCCGCCAAAGCTTTCGCGGTGCGCGTCGATTTCACGCCCTCCAGGACATGGCAATCCACGCAACCCGACGACTCCACCAGTGCGCGTCCCCTGGCGATCGCCGCGGGGTCCGTGCCGGCAGGGGCCTCGAACGGTGCGTCGGCCGCGCTCTCGAGATACGCCGCGAGGTGGGCGGCTTCATCGGGAGACAGCCGGAAATTCGGCATCCGGATCCACGCGAAATGTTCCTCCGGCTTGACCAGGAACGCCGCGAGGGCGCCGGGGGCGAACTTGGCCTTCACCGCCTTCTGCCCGATCTTCGCCGGGTCGGATTGCGTGGCGTCGGGCGGATTGTGGCACGAGGCACACAGCAGTTTCTCGTACAGGACGCGGCCCAACTCCTTGTCGCCCGGCTTGCCCAATTCGGCCGTCTTTCCTTTCAGCGATGCGAGATACGCCGCCACCGCGGTCGCATTCGCCTTGGCATCGGCCCCGGCGAAAACCCGCGGCATCGGCGTGCCTGCGCGCAGGGACTGCGGATTCTCTATCCACCGCGCCAGCCACGCCTCGTTGCGCCGACCGCCGATCCCGGTCAGGGATGGCGCGTCCATCGCGCCCTCGGGGATCGTGGCCTTCGCGGCGTGGCAACGGATGCAGCGTCCCTCGAGGAAGAGGTCGCGTCCCTCGTGCAGGGCCATCGATGCTTTCAGTCCCGGGCTGTCGTCGTGCGACAATGCCGCTGCCGGCACCGGGTTCCGGGGTGTTTCCTTGTTCGACCAATACAACCGGAGGAATGCGTCGCCCGCCCCGTCCGTCTTCAACTGCACTTTCAATGCATTGGCGCCTTTGTTGAGCTTCACGGCCGGACCCGTCACCGGCTTCGTTCCGTCGCCCTTTCCCGAAAACGCCTCGGTGCCGTTGACCTCGACCCGGATCTCGCCCACCCCTTCCGCTTCGAAGGCGTATTCGGCCCGCAGTTCCGACGCGACGAATCCGGTCCATGTCGCGGTGAACGCACCGGGTGCGACGAACGGCGTCGCCGGTTCGCCGGCCGGCACGAAAAGCTGGGCGTTCGGCCACGCCGACTGGTCGGTTGCCCCGCCGGAACTCACCGTCATGTGGAGGCCTGCTGGCCGGTCCGCCGCGCGCGCGAGGCAAGCGGCCGCGATCCAATGCAGGAGCACCGGTGTCCGGAAAAAGCGCTCGGAACGAAACATCGCGCGCAGGCTAGGCACGCGCGTTCGACGGTCAAGGCCGGCGACGGATTCGGACGCCTTTGGCGGCGGGATGGCGCCGCGCGGGGTCGCGGGGGTACGCTGCCCCCGTGGCCGGCCGACGACAAAAGGGTTATCGTCTTCCCAAGGACTCGCGCTCCCGAGGCGCGGGCCGTTGGATTCTGGCCGGATTGCTCGTCGTCCTGGTCTGCGGCGCGGTTGTCTGGTTGCTGCTCGAATCGGGGTCGCCGGCGCCCGATGCGGCTTTCCCTCCCAGCGTTGTTGCCCCGGTCGTGGAACCGCTTCCCCCCGCGCCCACCCAACCGCCGGCGCCACCACCCGTCGTCCAAGTCTCGACGAATCTGTTGAAGGTCCCACCGCCTCCACCGGCCACCCCCGCGGCGCGGATGCCGCCGGCGGAAACACCGTCCGAAGCACCGCCTCGCTTGTTGCCCGGCCCAGTCGGCGCCCCATGGGTGCCCCGTCCGGTCACCAACCTGCTCGAGGCCCAGATCGCCCTCGTCGCCCAAGGCATCAGCGGCGGGTCCATCGACGGGGTTGCGGGCGCCCAATCGGCGGCCGCCATCCGGGCGTTCCAACTGAAGTCGGGCCTCGAGCAGACCGGGCGTCTCGACCGCGAAACCATCCGCGCGCTGCGCCTCGATCGCCCCCCGTTCGCCACTTTCGTCGTCACCCCCGCGCACCGGGAACGGCTCGTTCGCATCCCGCCGACGTGGCTCGGCAAATCGGGCATGGAGTCCCTGGACTACGAATCGATCCTCGAACTCGTCGCCGAATCGGCCCATGCGCACCCGTCCCTCGTCCGCCGAATGAACCCGGGAATCGACTGGGCCGCGGCCACGCCCGGGACGGCCGTCGCCGTGCCCGACGCCCGGTTCCCACCGGCCCGTCGCATCGCCCGGATCCGCATCGGTCTTGCCGGCCGCCAATTGCGCGCTTTCGACGAGCACGGGGGATTGGTCGCGCATTTCCCCTGCAGCATCGGACGCATCGCCGAAAAGCGTCCCGTCGGATCCCTCCACGTCGCGGTCGTCGCGAAGGATCCCAACTACACCTTCGATCCCGCGGTGTTCCCGGAATCCGCCGAAGCTCGGACGCTGCGACGTCGGTTGGTGCTGCCGCCGGGGCCCAACAATCCCGTGGGAGTCGCGTGGATTGGGCTCGATCGACCCGGTTACGGCATCCATGGGACACCGGCCCCGGAGCAGGTGGGCCGAACCGAAAGCCACGGATGTTTCCGGCTCGCGAACTGGGACGCGGACTACCTGCGGCAAATGGCGTGGGTGGGGCTTCCGGTCAGCGTCGAGCCGTGACAGCCCCTTGAAGAACCGCCGGGTTGGGAGCCCCGGCCCGCAGTTCGCGGCATTGCAGGCGGCGACGCGGAGGCCGCGCGAATCCCGCGGGGCCTTGCATGCCCGTGGGGCGGGGCTTTCAAGCCCGCCCGCGCCCGTGGGTTCCATGCCCGGCACCCGGCGAAGTCCCGCCCCCTTCCCGACGGGAGTGGCGACGCCACCACGCGAATCCGGCGAGACTGCCCGCCGCCATCAAGGCGTATTCATGGGGCTCGGGGATCACGGTGGGCATCGCGGTCCCGCGGACCGTCACCTCGTCGAAACGCCACGTTCCACTCGTGCCGTAAGTACTGCCCACGCCGGAGGCCCCGTAGGCGGTGGTGCCGGGATCGAACACGGCCACGATGCGAAACCCGAAGTCCGGGTTGTCGGCGACGCCGGGAATCTGGCCGAGTTCCACCGAATTCCCCGGCACCCACGCGTTTCCTCCCGCGGAGTTGGAGAAGGTCGCGTACGGGACGAAGGAACTGCCGTCGAGCGTGTACTGGAATTGGTAGCCACGGGCGGCGGTGCCGCTGAAGCGCTGGTCCCACGAGACCGAAATGTCCTGGTGCCCCAGGGTGGGAACCCGGAACAACACCCCCCGGCTCCCGTTGCCCGTTCCCTGGGGGGCAAAGGTGGAAAGGTTCAGGCCGGTATTGTCTTTCTTGGCCGGATCCGACGAGCCCGTGGCATCGCTGAAGCCAGCCGATACGCCGCCGAATCCGGTGACGGAACCGATCCCGGTCCGGGGCACGAGGCTTCCGGTGGTGGTCGTGGTGTCGGGTGGGACGGAATTGAAGTCCCACTGGGTGAGGACGATTTGGCCGAGCCCACGGGGAAGCGGGAGCGCGGCGAGGGTTACGAAGAACGCGGCAGGCACTGCGAGGATTGGAGTTTTCATGGCGTTGGGTTTCGACCACCCTCTACAGGTTTGGAGGACGATGGTTACGTAGTCGGAGGGCAGCGATCGCCCCGGAGCCATTGACGAAGGTGGATTGGGTGCGATATATTAGTATCTTCAGTATTTAACGTAAGATTTATGGCCGAAGCAGCCGAGAGCACGAAGTCGTTGACGCGGAACGAGGTGTTGAAGACCAACATCCCGACGCTCGCGGGCAATCTAGCCGCCACGTTGGCGGATCCCGCAGCCGCCTGTTTCTCGTCGGACGACGAGCAATTCCTGAAGTTCCACGGGATTTACCAACAGGACGACCGCGACAAGCGCAAGATCGCCAAGCACTACATGTTCATGATCCGGGGCCGCATCCCCGGCGGCGTGCTCACGTCCGCGCAGTATCGGGTCTTCGACGACCTCGCCACGCGGCACGGGAACCAGACCCTCCGCATCACCACGCGCCAGAGCATCCAGTTCCATGGCGTCGTGAAGGCCGGTCTCGGGCCGTTGATGAAGTCGATCAACGAGTCCCTGCTCGACACCCTCGCGGCGTGCGGCGACGTCAACCGCAACGTCATGGCCGCGCCGACTCCCGCTTTCGACAACGCGCGGCGCCAACTCTACGAACACTCGCGTCTGGTCTCCGATTCGCTCCTGCCGAAAACCCGCGCGTACCACGCCATCTGGGTCGAGGGTGTCCAGCTCGACCTCGCCGCCGCCGAGAACAAGGATTTCGTCGACCCGCTCTACGGCAAGCAATACCTGCCCCGGAAGTTCAAGGTCGCCTTCGTCATCCCGCCCTCCAACGACATGGATGTCCTCGCCAACGACCTCGGATTCATCGCGGTGGTCGAGAACGGCAATGTCGTCGGTTACAACCTTGCCGTGGGCGGTGGCATGGGCCGCAGCCATGGCAACGAGGGCACGTTCCCGCGCCTTGCCGATGTCCTCGGCTTTTTCACGCCGGACAAGCTCGTCGACATCGCGAAGGCCGTCCTCACGATCCACCGCGATTTCGGCGATCGCACCGACCGGAAGCATGCGCGCCTTAAGTATGTGATAGCGGAACGGGGCACCGACTGGGCCAAGGCCGAGATCGAGCGCCGCGCCGACGTCGTCCTCGGTGCCGTCCGACCGTTCGAATTCAAGGACACGGCGGACATCCACGACTGGCATCCGCAGGGCGACGGCAAATGGTTCCTCGGGCTGCATGTCTCCATGGGCCGCATCAAGGACGAGGGCGTCCTGCGCCTGAAGACCGCGCTCCGCACGGTGGCCGAGCAATTCCCGGCCGTGGAGTTCCGCCTGACGGCCAACCAGAACCTCCTCCTCGCCGACGTCGCGCCCGACCAAAAGGACGCCGTCGACGCGTTGCTCGCCGCCCACGGTGTCCGGACGTCGCGCCAGACCACCGTCCTGCATGCCGGCGCCATCGGGTGCCCCTCGCTGCCGACCTGCGGACTTGGTCTCGCCGAGTCCGAGCGTTTTCTCCCGGGACTTCTGGACCGCATCGAGGCGCTCGCCGCCGAGGTCGGGCTCGCCGGCCAGGAGATCGTGATCCGCATGACGGGCTGTCCCAACGGTTGTGCGCGGCCCTATCTGGCGGAAATCGGTTTCGTCGGCAAGGCGCCCGGTCGCTACCAGGTCTGGCTCGGCGGCAACGCGCCCGGCACGCGCATCAACCGCGTTTGGAAAGAGCTGCTGAAAGAGGCGGAGATCGAGCAGGAACTCCGCCCCCTGCTGGTCCGGTACGCCGCCGAGCGCACGCCCGGCGAACGTTTCGGCGATTGGGTGGCCCGCGTCTTCTGGAACGAATCCGCCCCGACCCCGGCCGCCAACTGACATCCCGACCCGGATCCGCGCTCCCATGAACGCCGACCAAATCGCCCGCGCCAACGCCGAACTCCACGGCAAGGACCCGCTCGACGTCGTCCGCTGGGGTCTCGCCCAAGCCGACGGCCGCGCCGTCGTCTCGACCAACTTCCGTCCCTACGAGGCGGTGTTGCTCCATCTGGTCACCCGGATCCAACCGGACATCCGGGTGCTCTGGGTCGACCATGGCTACAACAAGCCCGCCACGTACCGGCACGCCGAAGCCGTGAGCCGGCTGCTGGGACTCAACCTCCGCGCCTACGTCCCGCGGATCACCGCGGCCCATTACGACGCGGTGCACGGCGGCGCGCCGGAACCCACCGCGGAAAACGAGGAGCGCATCAAGGCGTTCAGCGCCGCGATGAAACTCGAGCCGTTCCAGCGCGGCATGCGCGAACTCGCCCCCACCGTCTGGTTCACCGCGCTCCGCCGCGTCCAGAACCCCAGCCGTGCCGGCCTCGACATCGTCGGCGACGATCCCAATTTCGGTGCCCTCAAGGTCAGCCCCGTCTTCCACTGGAGCGACGACCAGATGGAAGCGTATCTCAAGGCCCACGGCCTGCCCAACGAGTGGGAGTATTTCGATCCCGCCAAGGCGGACGAGAAGCGCGAGTGCGGCCTCCACGCCGCGTGGGGTGGCAAAGCCGTGTCCAAGCCGTGAACTCCTACCATCTCGACCACCTCGGCTTCCTCGAGACCGAGGCCATCCACATCATGCGCGAGGTGGCCGCCGAATTCGAGCGGCCCGCGATCCTGTTCTCCGGCGGCAAGGACTCGATCTGCCTCCTGCGGCTCGCGGAGAAGGCCTTCCGGCCTTCCGACATCCCGATGCCGTTCCTGAACGTCGACACCGGGCACCATTTTCCCGAACTCAACGAGTTCCGGGACCGACGCGCCGCCGAGCTCGGCGGCAAGCTCATCGTCCGCAAGGTCGAGGATGCCATCGCCGCCGGCATTGCCGTTCCCGCCCCCGGCGAGATCAGCCGCAACCGGCTCCAAATCCCCACGCTGCTCGCCGCCCTCGAGGAGTTCCGTTTCGACTGCGCCATCGGCGGCGCGCGGCGCGACGAGGAAAAAGCCCGCGCCAAGGAACGATTCTTCAGCTTCCGCGACGCCTTCGGCCAGTGGGATCCCAAGAACCAGCGGCCCGAGATCTGGAACCTCTACAATGCCCGCGTGAATCCCGGCGAGAACATGCGCGTGTTCCCCCTCTCGAATTGGACCGAGATGGATGTCTGGGAATACATCCGCCAGGAGCGTCTCGACGTCCCCTCGATCTACTTCAGCCATCGCCGAGATTGCGTCCGACGGGGCGGCCAATGGCTTCCCGTCACCGACATCCTCCCGCCCCGTCCCAAGGAAGAGGTCCGCGAACTCGTCGTCCGCGTCCGCACCATCGGCGACATCATCAGCACCGGCCTCGTGGAAAGCCCCGCCGACAACGTCGATGACATCATCGCCGAAATCGCCGCCGCGCGCGTCACCGAACGCGGTTCCCGCGCCGACGACAAGGCCAGCGAGGCCGCCATGGAAGACCGCAAGAAACAGGGCTACTTCTGAAGCCCCCAAACGTTCCCGAACCGACCCATCCGATGCCGAATTCGCCGCATCCCATCGAACTCCTCCGCTTCAACACCTGCGGTTCCGTGGACGACGGAAAGTCCACCCTCATCGGGCGCCTGCTCTATGACTCGAAGAATCTCATGGAGGACCAACTCGAGGCCCTCGAACGATCCGCCGACATCACCGGCGGCGGGCAGATCAATCTCGCCAACCTGACCGACGGCCTCCGTGCCGAGCGCGAGCAGGGGATCACCATCGACGTCGCCTACCGCTACTTCGCCACGCCGCGCCGCAAGTTCATCGTCGCCGACACCCCGGGACACGTGCAGTACACGCGCAACATGGTGACCGGCGCCTCCACCGCGAACCTGTCCGTCGTCCTCGTCGACGCCCGGCTGGGCGTCATCGAGCAATCCCGCCGCCATACCTACCTCGCGTCGCTCCTCCGCATCCCGCACCTCGTCATCGCCGTCAACAAGATGGACCTCGTTGGCTGGAGCGAGGCCCGGTTCCTCGAGATCCGCGACGAGTTCGAGAGCTTCCTCCCGTTGCTCGACATCAAGGACGTCAAGTTCATCCCCATCAGCGCGCTCAACGGCGACAACGTCGTCGATCCCTCGCCCCACACCCCGTGGTACGTCGGCCCCACGCTGCTCGGGCATCTCGAGACCGTCCACATCGCCAGCGATTGGAACCTCCAGGGCTTTCGCATGCCCGTCCAGTGGGTCAACCGCCCCAACGACCCGACGAATCCCGCGCTGCACGATTTCCGCGGCCTCAGCGGCCAGTTGGCCGGCGGCATCGTCAAGGTCGGCCAGCGCGTCATGGTCCTCCCGTCCGGCCTCAAGAGCACCGTGAAGCAGATCTGGACCTACGACGGCCCGATCCCCGAGGCCTTCTGCCCGCAGAGCGTCACCATCCAGTTGGCCGACGACCTCGACATTTCCCGCGGCGACATGCTCGTTGGCCTCGAGTCACTCCCCGGCAAATCGGCCGATCTGGAAGCACGCGTGTGCTGGATGCAGCCCCGCCCGTTGCAACGCGGCAAAAAGTACTTCCTCAAGCACGCCGCGCAGACGGTCCAGGCGGTCGTCACCTCCATCGAGAACCGCATCAACATCCACACTTTCGAATCCGAGCCCGAGCCCGCCGAATTGGCGATGAACGACGTCGGGAGCATCCGGTTCCGCGTTTCCAAGCCGCTGGTTTACGATGGCTACGCCACGAATCGGCTGACCGGATCGTTCATCCTCATCGAGCAGGGCACGAACCAGACGGTTGCCGCCGGCATGCTCATGCCCCCGACCGAAGCGGTGAAGCCCGAGTACAACGACTTCGCGATCTGACCGGGGTCGGTTCGCGGACGGATCGTTCGGTCAGCGGACCTGGAAATTGCGCGGGGCGTTGGTGGCGCCCCGCCGCTGCTGTCCCTCGGACGGCGCCGGTGCCGCCGGGGAATCCCCGGGTGCCACGATGAATTGCCGTGCCCTGGGCGATATGCCGGGGATGCGGGCGCCGCTGCGCCACCACCAGGCCAACAGCACCACCGCCACCACCGAGCCCAGCACGGCGAGTTGCACCCGGCGCCATTGCTGCCGGAAAGTCCGTGCCGGGGTCGCCGGACCGGACTCCGTCGGCTCCGTCTCGGCGTCCGCCTTGGACGACATCAATTCCTTCGTCCGGCGGAACACCGTCGGCCAGCCAACCATGCCGGTCCCCGCCGAAACGATGTAGAACCGGCTGTCGCAGCCGTTGCGGGCGCAATAGCCAAGCCGCAACCGCTCGAGCCGCGGCGAAGGCGTGCCGGACTCCGTCGCCAGCGCCAGCGCCTCGAGTTCGTCGGCCGTCACCGTGATCCCACAACCCACGCAGCATACCCGGACGGATTGTTCCAGAAGTTCGCGGATGCGCGGCGCGCCTTCCCCGGCCTCGCCCAATGCACGCCCCAGTGCCGAATGCAAACCCGGCAACTCCACCACCCGCACCTGAAACTCGGCCACGCGACTCACACGAAAACGCTAATGGTTTCCGCACGGGGTGTCGATGGCCGCGCCCTGGGGACGTCCCTTGCCGGGGAGTCTTGGCATCCAACCCTAGGCGCACCCCGGCGGCGGGACCAAGACGGGCCCCGCTACGGGCGCCGTCGATCCCCCATCAGCCACAGCGTGCCCAGATTGCTCTTGTGGGTCCGCGTGTGGGGCGCCCCCGCCCACCACTGCTCGTGGTGGAAACCGCCGAAATTCCCCGTGCCGTCCCCCGGGCGATCCAGATCGCCCACGGCGACATTCAATCCCACGCCCACGATCCCGTCCCCCGGGGCATAGGGATGGCCCGGACGCGGCTCGATGCAGGGATCGAGGCGCACCGCCCATTCGACCACGTAGCCGTGGCCACCCGGACGGACTTTGGCCACCGCCCGCTGGACGCCGCCCTCGATCCACCCGCGGTAGGTGTTCCATGCCGACACCGCACTGCGCGGCTCGCCCTCCATCAACCCGCCGACGCCGATCCCTCCCAGCCGGGACTTGGTCAGGTTGCAGACCATCTGCCACGAGGCAGCCGTCCCGTCCGCGTCCTCGTCGCCGACCCAGCGGTTCGGGCCGTTCACGAGGATCTCGAGTTCGTCGCCAAACCATGGAAAACCATCCCGGCCCAGTTCGTGGGCCTTGGGGTTCTCGGCCGGAAGCCAGCGTGGGGTGCCGATCCCGTAGAGGACGTCGTCGGTGACCTCGAACGCGAAGTAGAGCCAATGTTCGTCGTGTTTCACCCAGCCGGTCAGCGACAGGTCGGCGTCGCGTTCGACGGGCGAAAACTCGGGGACCCAATCGCGGACACCCTCGAACCGGGCCGCGTCCGCCCATTCGCCGGGGGAAAGGATGCCGTCGAGGGTCGGGGTCGATCCGAACCACGACCGCATTTCGGGATGCCGAACCGCCGGGGTCGTGAGTTGTGCCGGCGGGGTTGTCCGGGGCGCCGAGCATCCCGTGGTCGCGGCGGCCACCAGTGCGAACAACCCCCGGACGAAGGCCAAGCCGAGGTGGCATCGGTTCGGCATGGCGCGGGAAGACGGCATGGAAGGCATCGCGTGCGAGTGAAGCGGTGGCGGTGGGCGATCCTGTGACGGCATCGCGCCGCCGGCAAGCGGGCGCGTGTTGTCGCCGCCATGGTCGGGCGGTTGGACCGGCGGGAAGAAGCCCGGGGCCTTGGCCGATGAACCGACGGTGTTTCATTGGCCGGCGGCGCGACAAACCTCGTCCGGGCCGGCCGGATCCCGGGACCTCCATCCGGACCCGGGTCTCCCCTGTTCACGCGGGCCGGGCAAGCCTACGCTGGCGGCCGTCATGCCCCGTGGTTTCCCTTCGCTCCTGCTTGCGCTCCTGTTCGCCGGCTCGGTGGCCGGCTGCCGTCGCGACGACCGGTCCGGCTGGGCGTCGGGCACGGTCGAGTCCGACGTGGTGCGCGTCGGCTCCCGGCACGGCGGGCGGATCGTGCGCCTGGCGGTGCGCGAGGGCGACGCCGTGCGGTCGGGCCAACTGATCGCGGAGCTGGAGGCGCCGGAATTGCCGGCACTCCGGGAACAGGCCGCCGCGCAACTCGCCGAACTCGAGGCCGGGGCGCGTCCCGAGGAACTCGCCGTCGCGCGCGCCGAGTTGGCCGCGATACGGGCCGATGCCGAACTGGCCGACGCCGATGTCCGGCGCGTCCGGAGGCTCGCCAAGGAGGGCGTGGCGACGCCCTCGGAACTGGACCGGGGCGAGGCCCGGTCCCGGTCGGCCGGAAAGTCGTTGGCCGCGGCGCAGAGCCGACTCGACCTGCTGCTCGCGGGAACCCGTCGGGAACGCCTCCTCCAAGCCCGCGCGCGCCTGCGCGAACTCGACGCGCATCTCGGCGAACTTCGCGTCGTCGCGCCCACCAACGCGGTGGTCGAGACACTCCCCGCCAAGGAGGGCGATCTGGTCGCGCCGAACCGGGAGGTGGCGACCCTGCTGCCGTCGGGCCGGCTTTGGGTCCGTGTCTACGTGCCGCAGCCGTGGATCGGCCACCTGCATCCGGGGGACTCCGCGGAGGTGCGTGCGGATGCTTTTCCGGAGCGGGTTTTCAAGGGTCGCGTCGATCAGGTGGCACGGGAGGCGGAGTTCACGCCGCGCAACGTCCAGACCCCGGCCGAGCGCGTGCAGCAGGTGTTCGGCATCAAGATCGCCCTCCCGGCCGAAGACGGTGCGCTGCGCGCGGGGATGTCGGTGGACGCGCGCTTTCCCGGCGTGCCGGCCGAAACCACGGGTCGGCACACGCGGCCATGAGCGCCGGCAACACCAACGCGATGGACGGCCCGATGATCGAGTGCGCGGGGCTCACCCGGCGGTTCGGGAAGTTCACGGCGGTGGACGACGTGACCTTCTCGGTGGGGCGCGGCGAGATCTTCGGTTTCCTCGGGCCGAACGGGTCGGGGAAATCGACGGTGATCCGGATGCTGTGCGCGCTGCTGGAGCCGAGCGGGGGGACGGCGCGGGTGGGTGGCTTCGACGTGGCGCGGGAACCGGAGCGGATGAAACCGCTGATCGGCTACATGTCGCAGAAGTTCTCGCTCTACGACGAGTTGACGGCGCGGGAGAACCTGTCGTTTTACGGGCGACTCTACGGGTTCCACGGCGCGGCACTGCGGCGCCGGTTCGACGAATTGGTCGCGCTCACGCACCTGGCGCCGTACCTGGACCGGCGCGCCGCGTTGCTGTCGGGTGGTTGGCGGCAGCGGCTGGCCATGGCCTGCGCGCTGGTGCACGAGCCGGCGGTGTTGTTCCTCGACGAACCCACGGCCGGCATCGACCCGGTGGCGCGCCGGGAATTGTGGGGCCTCCTGTTCGATTTCGCGGCGCGGGGAATGACGCTGTTCGTGACGACGCACTACATGGACGAGGCGGAGCGTTGTTCGAAGGTGGGCTACATCCACCTGTCGCGCCTGATCGTGTCCGGGTTGCCGGACGACCTGAAGCGGTTGCCGGAAGTGAATCCGGCCGGGACGCGCCGCATCGAGGTGGCGTGCGACCACGCGACGGCCGGGCTCCGCGTGCTCCGAGGGTTGCCCGGGGTCCGCTCTGCCACGGCCTTTGGGCAATCGATGAACCTCCTGGTGGACGCCACGGTGACGGACGGCGCGGTGCGGGCGTCGCTCGGGGCGGCGGGGATCGGCATGGTGGACGTGCGACCCACCGGACCGACGCTGGAGGACGTTTTCGTGGCGTTGACCGACCGGGCGAACGGAGGCGGCCGATGAGTGTCTTCAGGGGATTCCGGGCGATCCTGTACAAGGAGTTCCTGGTGGTGTTGCGGGATCCGTTCACGCTGTTCCTGATGCTGTTCCCGCCGGTGCTGGAGATGGTGGCGTTCGGGTACGCGCTGGAGACGGACGTGCGGCGGATGCGGACCGCATTGCTGGACGAGGACCGGACGGTGGAAAGCCGCCGGATCGTGGAACGGTTCGTCAACACGGACACCTTCCGCATCGTGGAACGGGTGGGGAGCGCGGAGGAACTGGCGGCGGCGGTGCGGAAGGGCCGGGTCTACGTGGGCATCGACATCCCGCCGGGGTTCGCGCGGGACCTGGAGGCGGGACGGACGGCGCGGTTGCAGGTGCTGGTGGACGGCTCGAACTCGAGCGTGGCGGGGAGCGCGCTGAACACGGCGGTGGCGCTGGCGCTGCGGGAATCGATGGAACGGCTGGCATCGGCGGCCGGCGTGCGCGAGCTGCCGTTCGAGGTGCGGCCGCAGATCCTGTTCAACCCCGCCATGCGCAGCCCGAATTTCTTCGTGCCGGGGGTCATCGGCGTGGTGCTGCAGATCGCGACGACTTTCGCGACGGCGATGAGCCTGGTGCGCGAGCGCGAGCGGGGGACGCTCGAGCAGTTGTTCGTGAGCCCGCTGCGGCGCTGGGGATTGCTGCTGGGAAAACTCGTTCCCTACCTGCTGATCAGCGGGGTCATGGCCTTCGCGTTGTTCGCGATCATGTCGGGATTGTTCGACGTGCCGATCGCGGGAAGCCCGTGGGTGCTGGCATTGGCGACCTTGCTGTACCTGTTCGCGTTGCTGGTGCTGGGGTTGTTGATCTCGACCCGCGCGCAAAACCAGATGCAGGCGCTGCAATTCAGCATGGTGTTCGTGATGCCATCGGTGTTCTTCAGCGGCTTCATCTTCCCGCGCGACACCATGCCCGTGGTTTTCCGGGCGATCGGGGCGTGCCTGCCGACGACGTATTTCATCGAGACGGCGCGCGGGGTGGTGTTGCGCGGGGCGACGCTGGCGGACGTGGCGCCGCACCTCGGCGTGCTGGCCGGCATGGGCGGCATCCTGTTCGTGCTTTGCGCGCTGCGTTTCCGGTGGAAGCTCGGGTGACCGGGGGCGGTGGCGCGTCGGCCGCCGACGGCCGGCCGAACACTGATGACTGGCCCCCGCCCGGCCTCGGTGGTACCCCAATGCAAATGTCCACGTTGAGAATCGGATTCCTCGGCGCCGGGAAGATGGCGACCGCGTTGGCGCGCGGTTTCATCGGCGCCGGATTGGTCACGCCCGCGGGCTTGTCGTCGAGCGATCCCGTGCCGGGTGCCCGCGAGGCATTCGCGCGCTCCACCGGCGCGCGTTCGACGCCGTCGAATGCCGAGGTCGTGGATGCGGCGGACATCCTCTTCGTCTCGGTGAAACCGGCCCAAGTGGCCGCGCTGATGGCGGAAATCTCGCCGAAGATCACCCCGGCACACCTGGTGGTGTCGATCGCCGCGGGGGTGCCGTTGGCGAAGCTGGAGGCGGCGGTGCCCGGCGGCACGCGGGTGATCCGGGTGATGCCGAACACGCCGGCGCTGGTGGGGGCAAGCGCGTCGGCCTACGCGACGGGCCGGAGCGCCACGCGCGAGGACGGGTTGCTCGCGCAACGATTGCTGGGAAGCGTGGGGCTGGCGATCGAGGTGCCCGAGAAGTTGCTCGATGCGGTGACGGGTCTGAGCGGGTCCGGCCCGGCCTACGCTTTCCTGATGATCGAGGCCATGGCGGACGGCGGCGTGGCGGCGGGGTTGCCGCGGTACACGGCGCAACGGCTCGCGGCCCAGACGTTGCTCGGGGCGGCGAAAATGGTCCTCGAGACGGGCGAACACCCGGGCGCCTTGAAAGACGCGGTATGCAGTCCCGGCGGCACGACGATCGAGGCGGTGCACGAACTGGAAAAGGCCGGCCTTCGGGCCGCGCTGATCACCGCCGTCCGCGCCGCCGCCGACAAAGCCCGCAAGATGGCCTGATCCCCGCGGCATTTTCATGAACGCCCTGCCACCTCCCAGCCCCCAACAGGCGCGGATCATCTGGTTTTCCCTGACCGCCCTCGCGCTCGTGGCAATGGGGGGCCTCGTGGTGCTGGTGGTATGGGGATTCGGGCAGGCGCTGCGACTCCTGGCCCCGGTGCTCTGGCCGCTGGCCGTGGGCGGCGTGATCGCCTACCTCCTCGATCCGGTGGTCGATTGGATGGTCGCCCGGCGCATTCCCAGGGTCCGTGCCATCGCGTTGGTGTTCGTCATGGCGCTGCTGATCGTCGCGGGCTTCTTCTCCAGTCTCCTGCCGCAGGTGTTCGGCGAGGCGCGCCTGTTCGTCGAGCGGGTTCCCGCCTACACCCAGAAAATCCAGCAACGCCTGGATTTCTGGGCCACCAACCCGCCCGTCGCCGTCCGCAAGATCCTCAAGGTGCGCGCCATCTTTGGCCGCTCGACCAACGCGTTGCCCGAATTGTCCCTGAACAACGACGCGCCCGCCCCGCGCGGCCCCGCGCCTCAAGCGCCCGGCTCCCGCATGCCGGATATCTCGTCCGAGACCATCCGGTCGTTCACCGGTTGGATCGGCGATTTCCTCGGCGTGTTCGGTTCCTGGGTGTCCGGCCAGGTGTCCCGGGTCGGTTCCTGGTTCGGCATCGTCGTGGGGTTGTGCCTGATCCCCGTGTATGCCTTCCACTTCCTCCTCGAGAAACGCGGCATCGAGCGGCAGTGGACCGAATACCTCCCCGTCCGCACCTCGTGGTACAAGGAGGAGATCGTGTTCTGCATCCGCGCGATCAACGACTACCTCATCGTGTTCTTCCGTAGCCAGGTGCTCGTGGCCCTGTCGGACGGCATCCTGTACACTCTGGGCTTCCTGATCATCGGCCTTCCCTATGCGTTCCTCATCGGCGCCATGGCCACGGCGCTGACCATGATCCCGTTCATCGGCGCCATCACCACCTGCGGGACCGCCGTCGTGGTCGCGTTCGCCGCCACCGGCAGTTGGCATCTGCCCGCCGCCGTCCTCGCGGTGTTCGGCATCGTCCAGACCCTCGAGGCCCTCGTCATCTCCCCGAAGATCATGGGGGATCGCGTCGGCCTCCACCCGCTCACCATCATCATCGCCGTGATGGTCGGGACCACCTTGCTGGGCGGCGTGCTCGGTGGATTGCTGGCGATTCCCGCCACGGCGGCATTGCGGGTGATCATGTTCCGTTACGTTTGGCGCCGCAAAGAACCCGTGGCCGCCGAATCTCCCGCGACGACCTGAGCCCCCCGGGGGGCGGGACGTGTCCGCGTCCGGAAATCTTCGGGGAAGTTTCAACGGCGCGGCGGGCGGGTGGTCCCAATCCCGTGTCCGAGTACCAAAACTCCCGGTTTGGCAGGCATGCGGCGAGGGTTCATACTGGCGGCATGAAGTTGCTGTTGCCTTGGCTGTCCGCCTTCCTCCTGCTGGTCCGGGTGGCGGCGGAGTCCCCGCAGGCAGTGGCCCCGGCCGAAAAGACCGCGGACATCTCGAGATTCACCAACTCCCTCGTCCTCGGCCCGCCCGACGGCGCGGGTACCATCGCCCAGATCGCCGCCCGTTCCCTCGAGCGATACCACTTCTCGAAGATGAAGTTCCGGGACGAGATCAGCGCCCGGTTGTTCGACCGCTACATCGAGGCACTCGACCCGCAGAAGATGTATTTCTTCCAGTCGGACTACGACGAGTTCTCCGCCAAATACCGCACCCATCTGGACGAATTGACGATGAACGAGAAGGACGTCCAACCGGCCTACGACATCTTCAACCGTTTCCTCCAGCGCTTCGACCTGCAGTACGTCCTCGTCAACTCGATGCTCGGCCACGAGCGGTTCGCGTTCGACGGCAATGACCGGGTATCGATCAATCGCAAGGACGAGCCCCGGCCGAGGGATCTGGCGGACGCGAGGCGGCTGTGGAGGGACCGCCTCCGGTACGAGATCCTGTCCGAGAAACTGAACCAGACCGACATCCCGGTGCTCGCCACCAATGCGTGGCGGAAGATCGTTTTCGGCATCGATGCCGCCACCATCGCCAAGTTGCCGCGCGGACGGCGCGGATCCCTCGACCGAGCCACGGTCTCCGATCTGGAATCGATCGTCGGCAAGGCCGATGCCCATGCGATCGACGAGAAGATATCCGGCGGCAAATGGACCAAGTTCGGGGACTTGGTCGGGTTCCTTTCGGAAAAGAAGGCGGGCACCAACGCGGCGGAGGTCAACGCGATCGCATCCGGCATTTGGCGCAGGGCCGTGGGATTCGGCGAGGCCGCCGCCGCGGGCCACTTGCCGGAAGGATTCAAGGGGCCGCTCGCCACCAACGTCGTCGCCGAACTCGAGGCCATCGTCGGCAAGGAACACGCGAAGGTGGTGGTTTCCATGGTCGAGACGGGCAAATGGACCTCGCGCGCCAATCTGGCCGCCTATCTCGCCGAAAAGCTGCCCGCCGAGCGCGAGAAGGAGACCGTCGAAAAGCTCACCCGCCGCTACAACCGCACGCTCCGCACCCTCAAGCAGTACGAACCCGACGAGGTGCTCCAGATCTACCTCGATGCCCTCGCCCATTCCTACGATCCGCACTCGGATTACTTCGGGAAGAGCGAGCTGGATTCGTTCTCGATCCAGATGGGCCTGACCCTTTTCGGCATCGGCGCCACGCTCCAGTCCGAGGACGGATACACGGTCATCCGGAACGTCGTTCCCGGCAGCCCCGCGGCAAAGAGCCGGCAGATCGAGGTCGGCGACAAGATCGTCGCCGTCGCGCAGGGCGACGACGGGGAATGGGTCGACATCGTCGACGAGAAACTCAAGAAGGTCGTCGACCAGATCCGCGGGCCGAAGGGGACCAGGGTCCGTCTCACGGTCGTTCCCGCGGGGGGCGACAGTTCCGCGCGCAAGCTGGTGTCGATCGTCCGCGACGAGGTGAAGCTCGAGGACAGCGAGGCCAAGGCCCGCCTCGTCGAGTTGCCCGGCCCCGATGGGCGCGTGCGGCGCGTGGGCGTCATCGACCTGCCGTCGTTCTATGCGTCCTTCCCCGTCGGTTCCGCCGGCCGGTCGAGCGTCAAGAAGAGCACCACGGCGGACGTCTCCCGGCTCGTCAGGAAGCTCACCGCGGAGAAAGCCGAGGGCATCGTCCTCGACCTGCGCCGCAATGGCGGCGGTTCGCTCGAGGAAGCCATCAATCTCACCGGCCTGTTCATCAAGACCGGCCCCGTCGTCCAGGTGAAGGAGTCCAGCGGCCGGGTAATGCAGGACGAGGACCGCGATCCCTCGGTGCTCTACGACGGTCCGCTGATGGTGCTGACGAGCCGCTTCAGCGCGTCGGCCTCGGAGATCGTGGCCGGTGCCCTCCAGGATTATGGCCGCGCCATCATCGTCGGCGACACCAGCACCCACGGCAAAGGCACCGTCCAGACCATCCAGGAACTCGGCATGTTCCTTCCCGACACCGGCATCAACCCCGGCGCGGTCAAGCTGACGATCCGCAAGTTCTATCGCGCCAGCGGCGAATCCACCCAGCTCAAGGGCGTGGTCCCCGACGTCGTCCTGCCCAGCGTCAACAACCTGCTCGAGGTCGGCGAATCCTCGCTCACCAACGCCCTGCCGTGGGACACCATCCCCCCGGCCGAGTACGAGAAACTCAACCGCATCCAACCCCACCTCGCCCAACTGATGGGTCGCTCGTCGAATCGGATCGCCAGCGATCGCGACTGGGCCTACGTGCGCGAGGACATGGACCTCTACGGCAAACGGCAGGCCGAGAAGTCCATCGCGCTGAATCTCTCGCAGCGGCTCCGCGAACGCGATGCCGACAAGGCACGCGCCGAGGCGCGCAAGAAGGAGCTCGCCGCCCGCGGCGAGAAGGATCCCAAGACCTACGAGATCACCCTGAAAATCGTGGACAAGCCCGGTCTTCCGTCGCCGTTGACCCGTTCCAATGTCGTGGCCACCAGCCGCGGCGACCTCCGCCTTCTCGCCAAGGATGCCGCCGCCAAAGCCGACGCCGAGGCCGCGCCGACGCGTCCCCACGCCTCGTCCGACGACGACGATGAACCCGATGCGGAGCCCAGCACCGCGCTCGACGTCCATTTGCGGGAGGCAGAGCGGATCCTTCTCGATTTGATCGAGCTGTCGGGAGGGAAAAAGGGCGTGGTGGCCACGCCGGGCGTGTGACGCGCCGTGGGGTCAGGATCGGCGCGATGCGGCGTCCAGCAGACCGCCGAGATCCATGGGCGCCGTGATCATGGCCAGGGATCCATCGGGGTTCCGCGGCCATTCGCCGGGCGGACGGTCACGGTACAACTCGACGCCGTTGCCGTCGGGATCGCGGAGATAGATGGCTTCGCTCACCCCGTGGTCCGCCGCGCCGTCGAGTTCGATTCCCGCGTCCAGCACCCGCCGGAGCGCGTCGCCCAATGCCGCGCGGGTCGGGTATAGGATCGCGAGGTGGTAGAGGCCGGTGGAACGGGGCGGCGGCGGGGGCGCGCCGAGACTCTCCCACGTGTTGAGGCCGATGTGGTGATGGTAGCCACCGGCGGAAAGGAACGCGGCGCTGGAACCGAAGCGCTGGGTCAGTTCGAACCCGAGCACCCCGCGGTAAAACCCGATCGCACGTTCGAGGTCGGCGACCCTGAGATGGACGTGTCCGATGCGGACCGCGGGATCGACCGGTGGCGAAGTCGTCATGGCGCCGGAAGCGTGGGTTCTCGGCAGGCGGGTGCAAGGACGCTGCGCGGACGATTGCGGGGCGGCGCCTCCGTCGCCGACGGCGGGTTGCCCCACGTGCCTTTTCCACCAAACGGGGGCTTGAGAAAATGCCCCGCCCAAGGGGAATATCCAGGGCCCCACGAATTCCCGAAGACATTTGCACACCATGCGACCCACCTTCACCCGCACCTACTCGCGCCGCGATTTCATCGGTTCCGCGACCGCCGCGTCCCTCGCGTTCACCATCCTTCCGGCCCGGGCCATCGGGGCCAACGACCGACTCCGGATCGCCGGCGTCGGCGTCGGTGGCAAGGGTTCGAGCGACATCGACCAAGCCGCGAATCTCGGCGACGTGGTGGCGCTGTGCGATTGCGACGACCGGCAGATGGCGCCGAAGGCGGCCAAATGGACTGGCGCGCGCAAGTTCCGGGATTTCCGGAAGATGTTCGACGCGATGGACGGGAAGATCGACGCCGTGACCGTGAGCACGCCGGACCACAACCATGCGTTGGCCGCGGCCCTCGCCATGGAGCGGGGCATGCATGTCTACGTGCAAAAGCCGCTGACGCACGACGTCTGGGAGGCCCGTTGGCTCCGCGACCTCGCGCGGAAACACAAGGTCGCGACGCAGATGGGCAACCAGGGCACGTCCGAGGACGGGTTGCGAAAGGGCGTGGAATGGCTCCGCGCCGGTGCGATCGGGACCGTCCGCGAGGTGCATGTCTGGACCAACCGTCCGCAGTGGCCGCAGTCGCCGTCGGTGATCGCCCGCCCGGCGGAAAAGCCGGTGGTGCCGGCGGAACTGGACTGGAACGCGTTTCTGGGCACCGCGCCGGATCGGCCCTATCACCCGTCCTATCACCCGTTCAAATGGCGCGGCTGGCAGGATTTCGGGACCGGAGCCCTGGGCGACATGGGTTGCCACACGGCGAACCTCGCTTTCATGGCCCTGGAATTGGACTACCCGACCTCGATCCAGGCCGAGAGCGAGGCCCCGAATCCGGAAACCCACACGGCATGGGCCACGGTGCGCTACCAGTTCCCGGCGCGCGGGCAGAGGGCCCCGGTGAAGTTCAACTGGTACGAGGGCAAACTGCCGGACGGATCGAAGAACCTGCCGCCGATGGAACTGTTCCACGGCGAGAAGCCCACGAGCAGCGGCAGCCTGATGGTGGGCGACAAGGGCGTGCTGTATTCCCCGAACGATTACGGTGCCTCGTGGAAGCTTTTGCCCGGCGACCGCTTCGCGGGATACGAAGGCCCGGCGCCGACGCTGGCCCGCAACGGACGCGGCGACCAAGGCCAGAAGGACGAATGGGGCGCCGCGATCCGGGGCGGTCCCAAGGCATTCTCGAATTTCGACTACGCCTCGTTGCTCACCGAGACCATCCTGCTGGGCAACGTGGCCATCCGCGCGCGCGTGCCCTTGGTGTGGGACGGACCGAAATTCCGGTTCACGACCGGCGCGAAAGAAGCGACGAAATTCCTCCGTCGCAAGTACCGGCACGGCTGGACGGCCTGAGCCTCGGGGCAAGGAGGACGGGAAACCAAGGGTCGCCGGGTCGAAGTCCGGGCCGGGTGACCCTTGGAAACTGGAGGCGGGACGACGGCCCCGGGTGGCTTGCGCGTCCCGCCTCGGTGGATTGTTCCGGACCAAGCCGGCGTTTGGGGACCGCGGGCGTCCCGTCGCGGCTCACGCGAACAACGCATCGACCGGCGTGCCCTTGCCGTCTTCCGTCGCGTAAAACGGGCGTTGCTCCACCGTGAACGCCGTCTTCGGGCTCACGCCCATCGCCGTGAAGATCGTCGCGTGCAGGTCGCGGATGGTCACCGGATTCTTGACGGCCACCAGCGGGCGTTCGTCCGCCGTCGCGCCGTGGACGAAGCCCCGCTTCATCCCGCCGCCGAACATCACCACGCTCGTGCCGCCCGTGAAATGGCGGTGCAGGCCATAATGCTTGGCCTCCTGCAGCTTCTCCGTCGGCGACGACGCCTGGTCGGCCGCCTTCGACCCCGGCACGCCCTCGATCAACGCGTCCCGGCTGAACTCGCTGGCCAGGATCACCAGGGTGCGGTCCAGCAGGCCGCGCGCTTCCAGATCGAGCACCAACCGCGCGATCGGCGCGTCGATCTCCCGATGCATGCGGTCGACCGTCGAATGCCCGTCCGCGTGCGTGTCCCAATGGAAAAACGGAACATACTCGGTGGTGACCTCGATGAACCGGGCGCCGTTCTCGACGAGGCGCCGGGCCAAGAGGCAACCGCGGCCAAAATGACTGTCGCCATAGGCCTCGCGCGATTCCTTCGGCTCGAGCGACAGGTCGAAGGCCGCGCTCTCTTTCGAGGCCAGCAACCGCTGGGCATTGTCCATCGACCGCAGCATCGATTCCTGCTGGTGGTCGCTCAGGTAATCCCGGCGGGGATTGCGGTCGATGAGTTGCCGGTAGAAGCGGTACCGGTCGGTGAACCGGCCCGGGGTCATCCCCTTGGGCGGTTTCACCGCGGTCGCCGCGGCGACGGGGTCGGGCAGATTCATCGGGCCGAACTCGTTGCCGAAAAACCCGGCGGTCGTGAAGGCCTTGAGTTCCTCGGACTCCCCGTGGCCCTCGAGCCGTTGGCCGATGTTGATGAAGGCCGGCATGACCGGGTTGCGCGGCCCGAGCACCCGCGCGAGCCACGCGCCGATGTGCGGGCAGGCGACGGTCTGCGGCGGCACGTACCCGGTGTGCCAGTGGTATTGGTGCCGCGAGTGCAGGATCGACCCGAGATCCGGTTGGATCGCCGACCGGATCAACGTCGCGCGGTCCATCACCCGCGCGATGTTCTCCAACCCCTCGCAAATGCGCAGTCCGCCCACCGAGGTCGCGATCGACGGGAAGGTGCTCAGCATCTTCGCGACGGGCAGCCCCTTCTCGAAGGGGCTGTAGCGTTTGGGGTCGAACGTCTCCGGCGCCGCCATCCCGCCGCCCATCCACAGCACGATGCAGGCGTCGGCCCGCGGCCGTGGCGATTCCGGTTTTTCCCCGTCCGGCGTCGCGCCGAGCAGGCGCGGTGCGGGCGACATCAACGTGGCCAGACCCGCGGCCGACAACTTCTTGAGGAAGTCGCGGCGCGGGTTCGAGGGGTCGAGTGCGATCGGATTCATGGGCTGCGCGCGTCGGATGGCTGGGAACAATATGGCGTGGAAATGGTCAACGGACGAGTTGGAATTCGGGCAGCAGGATCATGCTCCAGAGCAGGTCCTCCACGCCCTCGACCGTCGGCTTCGGGCCGACGGTCGCGCGGGCAAGCGCGAGCTCGGGCTTGGCGGGCGGCCGGGCCACGGCGGCGCGGTAAAGCCAGTCGACCAGTGCCTCCGACGACTTCCAGTCGCGGGCCACCAGCTTCTTGGCGCCCTCGGAAAGCATGGCGGCGAGAAGCGGGCCATTGCTCAGGTCCATGGCCTCGAGCGTCGAAAGGTCGTCGGGCCGGGTGCTGACGATGAGTTCCCGGTTGGGTCGGCCGAGCGTCCGTTGCAACAGGTCGCTCTTCAGCAAGGCGGTGCGCACCATGGGACGATCGACGACCGTTGCCTGGACGAGTGCGGCGCCGACGTCGTTCCCGATGCGGTCGCGCCACGGGCCATCGTCGACGATGGCCACCGGTTGCCATTGCGCGGCGGTGTCCTTGATCTGCCCGTGGTCATCCGGTTTCGCGCGCACGAAGTTCCAGTCGCCGTCGGTCGCGACCTTCCCGGTGCGGCCGTCTTTGAAACGCCAGTGGCCCTCGAAGAAGACGCCGGCGGGGTTGGGCCCGTCGCCGCCATTGCGGCCGAGCACCACGATCTCGTTGGTGCCCGCACGCAGCAGGGGAACGAGGTCGATGTATTCGACGGTCTCCCAGTTGTCGTCGGACTTGGCCTTCTTGCCGTTGACGAACAGGGAATACGAATTGTCCGCGGTGATCGCGGCCCCGGCGGCGACGGGCGCCGCGGCAAGCTCGAACGTCCGGCGGAACGTGACGGTGTCGCCGGCCGGCGGCGGGTTCGCCCCGACAGCCCAGATCCACCGGCCCGAGGTCCTGAGCGACGGGTCGTTGCGGGAGCGGACGACGGGCGCATCGAAGCGTTCGGGCGCCGTCCCGGTGATCTGCCAGAGCGCGTCGATGAACTGTTCGGCGGTGAGGCGTTTCGAGCGCGGTCCGGCGTAGTGGTAGCCGTGGTCGTCCTGGCCCGCCCGGCGGACCTCGGCGCGCGATTGGTAGGCGGCCGATTTGCAGATCAAGGCGAGGGTCGACTTCAGGTCGTACCGGTGGTCCGCGAGATCCACGGCGAGGGCGTCGAGCAGGTCGGCGTTCCACGGGGCGGTCTGCATCGCGTCGACGGGATGGACGATGCCGCGGCCCATGAGCCGGTGCCAGAGGCGGTTGACGATGGTGCGGGTGAAGCGGCCGTTGTCGGGATGGGTGAGCAACCGCGCCAATGCCGCGAGGCGCTCGGGCGCGGGCTTGGTCGGGTCGATCTGGCCGATCTCCGGGAACAACCACGCGGGCGTGGCCATCTTGCCGGTGGGTTTGTCGCACCGGTGCAGTTCGAGCGGTTTGTCGGCGTAGATCGCCGCGAGCCCGTACGCTTCCTGCAGTTTCCAGCGGTCCACGAAGCTGTCGTGGCAGGAAGCGCACTTGAGGTTGATGCCGAGGAAAGTCTGGCCGACCGACTGCGCGAACTGGACGGGAACGGCCTGGCCGGCGCTGACGGCCCCGCGCCATTGGATCCCGCGCGAGAAACCCTCGCTCTCGGCGCCGGGGGACACCAATTCCCGGGCGAATTGGTCGTAGGGCTTGTTCTCGAGCAGCGAGCGGTAGAGCCAGGTGGCGATCCCCTTGCGTCCGCCGTCGATGTAGCCGGTGCCGGCATAGTCGTTGCGGAGAAGATCGTTCCAGAACGAGAGCCAGTGCTCCGCATACCCGACGTCGTTGGCGAGCAGACCGTCGACGAGGCGGGCGCGCTTGTCGGGCCGGCGGTCGGCAAGGAAGGCGGCCAAGGCTTCGGGCTTCGGCAGAAGCCCGACGAGGTCGAGGTGCACGCGCCGCGCGAACGTGGCGTCGTCGATGGAGGCTGGCCGGGCTTGCCGCGAGCGTGCCAGTTGGGCGTCCAGGATGCGGTCGACGAGATTGGTGCGGCCACGGTGGACCGCGGGCAGAACGGGCCGGCGCGGCCTGAGGGGCGGCTCGTAGGCGGGCTTCTTGAAGGCGAAGCCTTCCGTCCAGACGACGCCGCCGTCGATCCAGGCGCGGAGCCTCGCGACCTCGCCGGGCTCCAGTGCAGGGCCTTTCGGCGGCATCCGCTTGTCGGGGTCGACGGCAAGGACGGCCTCGATCAGGGGGCTGTGGGCGGCGTCTCCGGTTTTGACGACGGGGCCGTCCTCGCCGCCTTTCATCAGCGTCTCCCGGGTGTTGAGGGACAGTCCGCCCTTTTGTTTGTCTCCCGCGTGGCATTCCGCGCAGTGCTTGCGCAGGAGCGGCACGATGTCGTGGTCGAAGTCGACGGACGGTGCGGCGGCTGCGCCGCGCGGGAAAGCGACGGTCAGGGCGGAAGCGAGCGCTATGGCAAGGCGGCGCATGATGTCCGCCGATTCAACACGGTCGGCACGCTCCCGGGAAGGGTTTCGCGTCCCGGGTCCCGGGTTTTCAAGGGGGCGTCGGAACCCGGGCGCGTGGAGATGCCGATGGCCTCCAGGAAGTCCGCGAAATGTTTCCGCCACGCCGTTCGCGTTCCCAACGCGGTCCGCTTCGAGCCCACGGGGATCTGGGTCGCAATGCGGGACGAGTTTTCGGGCCGGCGTTCGCCCACGCCAGTGTTGTCGCCGGGCTTGGGATCGGCGCAAAGAAGCGTATGAGGGCCCGTCGGTACCGCGCCGCGGCCCGCCGCGAGGCTTCTCCGGGTCGCTCGTGGATCGAGGGTTCGACCCCGGGGGAGGCTTGCCGCCGCGCCGTCATTGGAGCGGCCCCGGAGGCCGCGGGGCAACCCGCGTCACCACCGGCGGCAGCGAATTCAGGCCGGCCAAGAGACCCGGGTCGCCCGCGCCATGAATGCCGCGAAGGTGGGTCTACCAGACCCGCACCCGCTCGGCTTCCGGACGCCACATGGGTTGGCCGGGTTGGATCGCGAAGGCCTCGAAGAACTCCGGCAGGTTGGCCACTGGCCCGAGCACGCGCCACTTCGCCGGCGCATGCACGTCGCCGAGCAGGTTGCGCCGCAGCGACGCCTCCGTGATCTGGTGCATCCAGCCGAGCGCGTAGCCCACGAAATACCGCTGGAGCGGCGTCAGCCCGCCGATCTTCTTGCCCTCGCGGTATTGCCGCGTGCGCTTGAAGGCGTCCAACCCCAGCGCGATCCCCCCGAGATCCGCGATGTTCTCCCCGAGGCTGGCCTTGCCGTTGATGTGGATGCCCGGAAGCGGCTCGTAGGCGTCGAACTGGCGGACCAATCCCCCGGCACGCCGGCCGAACTCGGCGGCATCCGCCGCGGTCCACCAGTCCTCCATGTTGCCGTGGGGATCGAACTGCCGGCCCTGGTCGTCGAAGCCGTGGGTGATCTCGTGCCCGATGGTGGTCGCGCCCGCATAGCCGTAGACGACCGCGTCGTCGACGTCGCGGTCCGCCATGCCGGGGATCGCGAAAATGGCGGCGGGCAACACGATCTCGTTGTTGGCAGGGTTGTAGTAGGCGTTGTAGGTCTGGGGCGTCATCGACCATTCGGTCCGGTCCACCGGCTTGCCGAACTTGGAAACCATGTCGTCGAACCGCCACCGCGCCGCCCGCTTCAGGTTGTCGCAGTACGAGTCCCGGCCAACCACCAGCCGCGAGTAATCCTTCCACCGGTCCGGATACCCGACCTTGGCCTTCACCGCCGCCAGCTTCTTCAGGGCCTTGGCCTTCGTGGCCGGTGTCATCCAGTCGAGTCGCTCGATGCGCGCGCGGTAGGCCCCGCGGATCGCCTCGACGAGGTCGGCGTAGCGCGCCTTGGTCTCGGCCGGGAAATATTCCGCGACGAAAATCCTGCCGAGCACCATGCCCATGGCGGTGTCCTCGGAGTCCAGGACCCGCTTCCAGCGCGGACGCTGTTCCTTTTGGCCGGACAAGACCTGCCCGTAGAAGCGGAAGTTTTCCCCCGCGATCGACCGGTCGAGACTTTCCGCGTGCGCCGAGACGAGATGGAACCGGAGATAGTCCCGGAGAACCGGCAACGGCGTCGCATGCAACAGCCCGTCCAGCGCGGCGAAGAACTCCGGTTGGCCGACGACGACGTTCCCCGGCCGGAGACCCCAGTCCGCGAGCCGCTGCTTCCACGCGATCGACGGCGTGTGGCGCGCGGTGAATTCGGCCGGGGGCATCGGATTGTAATTCCGTTGGGGATCGCGCAGGTCCTCGAGGGAACGCGAGGCCTTCGCCAAAGCGGTTTCGAAGGCCATGACGCCGTCGGCAGCCCGCCGGGCCGTCGCCGCGTCGTGGCCGAGAAGGCCAAGCATCCGGGCCAGATGTCCGGTGTATTCGCGGCGGATCGTGGCGACGCCCGCCTCGGGATTGAAATAGAAGTCCCGGTCCGGCAGGCCGAGGCCGCCCTGCGCGACATGCACCGACATCTCGTCGCTGTTCTTCTCGTCGGGGGCAATCGACAGGTCGAGGAACGCGCCCGCACCCAAGGGCGCCAGCGAGAATGCGACGTCGACGACCTGCCCGACGTCGGCGATGGCATCGATGCGGTCCAATTCGGCCCGGAGCGGCCGGAGTCCGGTGCGTTCGGCGAGATCCTCGTCCATGGCCGTGCGCCAGAAATCGCCGAGTTTGCGGAGGTCGCTTCCGGACGGCGCGTTGGTGGCGGCGGCCTGTTCGTTGATGCGCCGCTGCTTCGCGTAGAGTTCCTCGCGCACGGCGTTGCCGATGCCCCAGCCGGCTTCGGACGGAGGGATGGGATTGCGGCGGAGCCAGCTGCCGACCGCGTGGGCGAAGAAGTCGTCCCCGGGTCGAACCGACGGATCCATGGTGCCGGCCAGAATATCGCCGGCGGGGATCGGGACGGTGTTGCGGCAAGCGGGATACGCCACGCAACCCGCGGCCAGCAGCGCGAGGCAACCGGTGAGGATCGCGGAGGGTCGCCGGAGGGAAGGCTTGCTCATGCCGGGGGAGGTTAGCGGGATCGTTGGATTTCGCACGCGGAGCCTGCGAGCGGGCAGCGGGGGCGGCCATCCCGGCCTGGTTTGGCGCCGGGCCGGCGTCTGCTACGGTCGGCGGGCCCAAACATGGATCGTCCCCTGTTGCTGCCCTTCGGCGCGTTCGCGCTCGGCCTTTGCATGGACGCGTGGCTCGAACCCGCCGCCCCGGCCGCCGCCGCCCTTGCGGCCCTCGCCCTTCTGGCCTGGCTGGGGTTGGAAAAGTCGCGGCCGTGGCTGCTCCCGGTGGCCCTCGCCGCCGCCGGGACGTGGCACCATGCGGCGTGGCGCATTCCCGGTCCGGCCGAGATTGCGTCCCTCGCGGGTCCCGAGCCGCGTCTGGCCGAGCTGCGGGGCCGATTGGACGCGGTGGACATCGGTCTGCCCGACCCGAAACACCCCGATGGGCGCGTGCCGGCGCGGGGATCGATGGCGGTCGAAAGCTGGCGCGAGGGAACGCGCGACGACCAGCCGGCGCGGGGAACGATTCGTTGGCGTCTGGCCGACGGACGCGGACTCGGACTCCGGGAGGGCATGGTGGTGGCGATGTCCGGCGCGTTGGCCGAGCCCGCGGGCGCGGTGTTGCCCGGGGCGTTCGACCTGCGGGAGCATTTCGCGGTGTCGGGCATCCGTCGGGAACTGCGGGTGGAAGAATCCCGGGACGTGGTGGTGTTGGAGGCCCCGGCCGGTCCCGATCCCGGCGGTCGATTCCTCGCATGGGCCCACGCGGCGCTGGGCCGGGGATTGCCGGACGACGACGCGGCGCGATTGATCCGCGCGCAGGCCCTGGGCTGGAAACCGGGGCTGACCCGGGAATTGGCGACGCCGTTCCTGCGGGCGGGAACGTTGCACGTGTTCGCGATCAGCGGACTCCACATCGCGCTCGTCGCGGCCTTGGTGGTCCAGGTGCTCCGCCTGTTTGGCGTGGGCCGCGGCTGGTGCGGTTGCCTGGTGATTCCCGTCGCGTGGGGCTATGTGGCGGCCACCGGATGGCAGGCATCCGCCGTGCGCTCGGCCGTGATGGCGACGGTTGTCGCTGCTGGCTGGGCGTTGAGGAGGCCGTCCGACCTGCCGAATTCCCTCGCGGCGGCGGCATGGCTGATCGTGGTGTTCGATCCCTCGCAGTTGTTCCAGCCGGGATTCCAACTCTCGTTTGCCGTGGTCGCGGGCATGGCATGGTGGACCGCTTCGATCGAATCGGGACTCGCCCGGTGGATCGCCTTCGATCCTTGGGTGCCCGAATCACACTGGCCGTGGTGGCGACGGTGGGCGGAGCCCTTGCGGCGGTTGATGCTGCTGAACCTGGCGTCTTCGTTGGCGGCGTGGTGCGCGTCGGCGCCATTGGTGGTTCACTATTTCCACCTTGTGAGCCCGGTCAGCCTGTTGGCCAACCTGCTGGTGGTGCCCCTGAGCAGCCTGTGCCTCACCGCGAACGCCGCCGCGCTGGCCACCGCGTCGTGGTGGCCCTGGCTTTCCGAGTGGTTCAACCAATCCGCCTGGGTCTGGATGCACGGCATGATGTGGGCCAGCCAACGCGCCGCGGAGCTCCCGGCCGGACACTGGTATACCGCCTCGCCACCATGGCCGTGGTGGATCGGGTACGTCGCGGCCATGGCACTGGTTGCCCGCTGGGATACGCTCCTCATTCCGGCACGCCGGCGGGCAACGGCCGTCGTGGCGGGTTGGCTCGCCGCCGCCGCATGTGTCTGGATCCGCGGATTGGCCGAATCGCGACTGGTCGTGTCCGCCGGCGGCGAAATGGCGTTCTTCGAGCGGGGCTTTGATTCCCTGCTCGTCGATTGCGGGCCACGCGGGTTCGGCGATCGCGTGGCCTTGCCGTGGCTTCGGAGCCGTGGCGTCGACGTCCTCGACACCGCCGTGCTGGCCGTCGCCGAAGCCCGCTTCCGCGGGGGATGGGACGAGGTCGCGGCGGAACTCCCGCCGCGGCGTTGCGCCGTCGCCGGACGGATGAGGTCGAGTCCGCGGGTGGCATCCCGCCAGGAGAATCTGGTGGCGGGGTGGCAATCCGGACCCTGGCAGGCGTTGTGGCCGGAACCCGACGCGCCGGGACGTCGCGCGGACGATCTCGGCGCCGTCTTGGCGGGCGATTTGGGGGGCTTTCGATGCCTGTTGGTGCCGGCGTTGGGCGAGGCGGCGCAGCGCCGCTTGGCACGGGCGAATCCCGCGGCGCTGCGGGCGGACGTCGTGATCGCGGGCATTCCGAGCCATGGCGAACCCTTGTTGCCCGAGTTCCTCGGCGCGGTGAGGCCCCGATGGGTGATCGTGGGCTGCGCTTCGCGCCCGGCGCCGCATCGGTTGACCCCGGCGGCCCGAAGCCGGCTCCGGGCCGGGCCGTGGCGGGTACATTTCACCGACGAGGAAGGCTGGGTGGAGATCCGGGTTCGGCCGGGCCACGCACGGATGGAAACCGCGACCGATCGCGGCGAATCGACGTGGATGGGGGGCGATGAGTAGGGGCGCCCGCCTTGTCGAGGCGGTGGCAGTCGGGCTAGCCTGCCCGGGTGAATCCAAACGAAGCCGGTGCGCCGTTCCGCCCGTTGGTACCGATCATGGTGACGGTGGGAATCCTCGGGGGGCTGGGAATCCTCTACAAAACCGGGATTTTCTCCCAGATGGGGAAGGTGTCGACGGCTTGCATCGTCGGCGCCGATTTGTTCGTTCTGGCCCTCGTCTGGCAGCGTGCGCTGCGGCAAGGCTCACCGCGATAAGCGGCGGGATCACTTGCGGGGGATGACGATGTTGGTCTTGCCACCGATCGGTGTCGACGGGGGGAGGACGAGCGTCGCGTTGGTGCGGCGGGCATCCTGTGGGCGCCGAAGCGCACTCCGGGTGGGCGTGATGGGGTCGGCTTCGTCGGGGATGATGCCGGCGTCGCGGGCCATCCAATAGGTCGTGAACAAGTCCAGACCGGGATGCGCCACGAGTTCGGCGGGAACCGGGGCAAGGGAACTGGAGGCCCGGGTCCATTGGAACGCCTGCACGCCTTGGGAAGCGAGGGGGAGGGCATGCTTGGACCAAACCATTCCGTTGGCGGACACGAGGTCGAGGCCGTTGGTGCCGGAGAGATCGCCGGGGCCCGCCCACCGCGGGGGTTGGGGGAACGACGACAGGACGCCCTGGAGCGTCGCCAACGCGAGGGTTTCCGAGGGCGCGTGGTCGAAGGCGTTGACGAAGGCGACCGCGAGCCAAGGGTTCAACTGGTTCCCGGAATCCCGCCAGAGCCGGGTCACCTTGTCCTGGTAGCCAAGGCCCCGCTTCTTGGAGTTCTCGAGGGCATTGAGGGTCAGGAGGCTCGCGGCGGAGAACACCGATGGCCGCAAGTCCGCGTACCGCGGCGCGACCGGCGGCGGCAAATCGACGACTTCGGCGGCACGGGCCTCGTACTCGCGGAAGTGGCGGTTGGTGTTCACCGAGGCCCCGAGCCGCAGGATCGCCGCACCCAGCAACGGCGTGACGAAGGTCTCGTGGCCGTGCCCGTCGTTGATCCTCCAGCGATCCGCTTCCAGACGTCCGATCAGGGTTTCCACAACGTTGCTCACCCGCGACCGGATCCGGTTTTCGCGCACGAATTTGTGCACCATGGCGAGTCCCATCACCAGTCCCGCGGTGTTGTCCCTCGAGGCCCCGCCGAGCCACACGAGGTCGCGGTTCGCTCCGTCGCCCGCAAACGCGAGTTTCCCGAATCCGGGGCGTTTCGGATCCGCGCCGCCATGGACGGCGTAAAAGTCGCGGTAGGCGGGGTCGTCGGCGCGCCCCACGAACGCCGGGAGGTAGCCGGGCCGCGCGCTCGCCTGGATCAGGCGGTCGACGCCGTCGAGCGTGGTGCGGATCCGCTCGAGGGTTTCGCCCCGCCGATCGACCGCGAACCAGTAGGCGAGCCCCGCGAGGTAAAATCCCGTCCACGCCCCGCTGTCCTGCAATTCCTCGTACCGAACCACCCGCGTCCGGTTGGTGTCGGCAAACCGCGCCGACAGGATCAACCCGCCGACCTGATGGTATTTCGGGATGTCGGCCGCGTAGGCATCGACCTTCTTCCTCAGGGCGACGAGTTGGTTGGTATCCAGATCGTTCCAGCGTCCCACCATGTGGTTGTGGCCGGCGTTTTCGAGGAAACGGATCTGTTTTTCGGTGAGGGTGGATTGCGCGGCGACGGGTCCGGCCATGCCGAGAAGGTAAACGGCCAAGGCAAACCAAACGGACGGGCGGATACCGGACATGGAAGGAATCATGGGGAAGGAAGCGGGACTCGTCCACCGGCGAGCGAACGCCGGCGGCGGGCACCCCGGGTTGTGGTTCAGCGCAAGCGCCAGGCCGCGTGCCGGGTGGCGATCCCGCGCGCGTTGAATTCCGATTCGAAATCGGTCTTGAGATCGAGCAGGCCCGCGGGCTCCTCAACGCGCTCGAACAGGGCGCCGGCATCGAAAACCTCGGTCATTTGCTCGAAATACGACGGATCGTCGGTCCGCACGTAGACCGTCCCGCCGGGGGCCAGCGCCTTGGCGGCGAGTTCGACGAACCGCGTGTTTACCAGACGCCGTTTCCAGTGCCGGCGCTTGGGCCACGGGTCGGGAAAATAGACGTGCAAGGCGTGCAACGATGCCGCCGGGATCATCCATTCGAGGACATAGGCGGCCTCGAGTCGTAGCGCGCGGAGGTTGGCCAGACCGCGGCGCCGGCCCTTGCGGTCGATCTTGCGAAGGCGGCCCAGCAACCGCTCCACCCCCACGAAATCACGGCCGGGATGGGCGGCGGCGTGGCCGAGCAGGAACGAGCCGTCGCCCGCGCCGAGTTCCACCTCGACGGGCGCGGACCGCCCGAACAGCGCCGGGAAATCAAGGCGCTGCAGGATGTCGGTCGCGATCCGGAGGCTGGGCTCCGTGCGTGGGGATGTTGCGGCGGTTTCCATGTTGCGGCGGGACACTCAACGCGCCCTTGGGCCCGGGCTCAAGTCCCGACAAACAACGCCAGGGCCGCGGTATACCCGTGCACGAAGCTGCGATTGCCGACCGGCCCGATCTCCCCGTTGCAATAGAAGCCCGCGACGGGCACCGGGCCGAGTTGTTCCTGGATGAGCGCGGCATCGTGGTGCGCGCTCCCAAACAGTCCTTGCCCGCGCCCCAGACAGACCGCCAGCACCCCGCCCAGGATCGCCCGCCCCGCAATCTTTTCGCGGGTGCGTGCCAGCATCCATGCCAGATCCTCGCTGGCTGCCGCGGCATCGCGCCGCTGGAACTGGATGGTTTGCCCGGGCCTCGGCAACGCGCCCACCGCGATCATTCCTTGGCCCGGATCCACCCCGAGCAGGTGACGCACGAGAAAATCGCCGCGCCGGAATTCCTCCCGGTATTCGCTGCTGGCAAAGCCCACGAACAGATTGCCCTGGGTGCGCGCCTGGTCTTCCCGGCTCAGGCCATTGAACGTCTCCACCAGCACCGAATACGCCGGGCGGTTGCCGATGGTCAGGATGAAATGTCGATCGGTCCGGGTCACGGTCCAGGTGTCGCCGATGGGCGTGCAGCCCTGGGAAACGACCGGCTCGAGGCTGACCGCACCGCCCACCGCGAGCGCGACCAACCCCGTTTCGTGGACCTCGCCGTCGAGGTAAAGCTGGGTTTTCTGGACCGCCGGGTCGCCGCTCGCCAGCCCGCCGACCATCGGTTCGCCGGGATGCAGATCATTCCACCGTCCCAGCCATTGTTCGCCGTCCATGTGGAACGGGTCGGCAAACACCAACCAACCGCGCGGCTTCCCCGGGATCGCCGCGGATCCCATCGCTGCTTCGCCGTCGAGGTGGCATGCGTGGAGTTCCGCGCCCGGCAAGTGGTAGAGCCCGAGGGAAAGTCCCTCGCCGGACTCGTGTTCCCGGCCGTCGGTCACCACGACCGCCGTCGAGCAGCCCACCAACCGGGAAACGCGGGCGTGGAGCCGGATGACCTCGAGCAGGTCGGTGGCGTGGGGCGCAAAGGCGGGCGTGGCGAACAGGACCCCGAGCGACACGGTCGGCGCGTCGAGTCGGGCGCGGAGGGCGGACGACCAGCGTTGGATGCCGGATTCGTCCCATCCGCCATTCCAATGACCAACGATCGAATGCGGGTGCCGCATGGACGCGAGGCTAGCCGCCGGGGCGCGCGCGGCAAGGTGGCGCAGGGTGCATCTTGCACGCCGTCGCGATGGACCTCGCCGGCCGCAGTCGACTGGCAACGGATCGGACAGGATGGGGATGCGATGTCCCCACGCCGCGGCGGTCTTTGCGTATCCCGGGTCCCGGGGCGAACCCTTCCATCGTTGGCTCCGGGCGCCCCGGTCGGCAACAGCACGGTCAACACGCAACCGGTGGCGCATGTCGGACGGGCCCCGCTTCACAACATGTCGAATGGCTCGTAGCCTTCGCCCGTGGACTGTTCTTGCATCGCCGCTCTTGCCACCGTCGCCGTCCTCGGGGCATCCCCGGCCTTGGCCGCATCCGAGATTTGGTACGACCCGAGCCTAGGCTCCCTTCCCCAGTCGCAGGGATGGACCTATTTCACGCTGCCGTCGCTTCCCGAAGTGTTCGTGGACGGTTCCGCCCGGTTGGACACCACCGGGTTGGATCTCATCCGGGGCGGGTGGACGCGGGTGGGAACGCCGCCGTTGTCGCGGGCCGACGGGGTCCGGTTGGAATTCGACCTGCGGGTGGATTCGGAAAATCACGCCTCGACCCATCGCGCCGGGTTCTCGGTCATCCTGCTCGGCCACGACAAACGCGGCGTCGAGATCGGATTCTGGACAGACAAGGTCTGGGCACAGTCCGATTCGCCGCTCTTCTTCCATGCGGAGGAAGTGGCCATCGACACCACCGCCAGGTTCGTGACCTATGGTCTGGAGTTGTTGGCCGACCAGTACCGGTTGCTGGCCAATGGGCAGCCCGTCCTTTCGGGACCGGTGCGCGACTACACCGGATTCACGGGAACGTTCGATGTGTACGAGACGCCCGACTTCGTCTTTCTCGGCGACGACACCACCTCCGCCTCGGGTTCGGTGCGGTTGCGACAGGTGGCCGTGACGCGCGGGCTTTCCTCGCCGCCACCCGCGATCTCCATCCGCCGGAATGGCGACCAGATCCAAATGCGGTGGCCGGGCGAATCCGGAGGGATCGTGCGGGTGTTGGAATCGGCGGCAAACCCGACGGGGCCGTGGGCGACGGATTCCTCGTCGCGGGCCTTCGAGAGCGGACCCGGCGACGGCACGGTGTCGGTATCCATCGACCCGTCTTCCGGTCCCGCGTTCTTTCGCCTGCGTTGAGACGACCCGTCCCCGCATGGCACCGGTTTGCCCTTTGACACCCGGCCCTGGGATTGAAACGTTGGAAGCACTCCCTTCCCCGTCCGTTGTCCGGACTGTTCCGCATGAAACCCATCCCATCCCCTGTCGCGATCCCGGGAAATCGTCCGGCGATAAGCCGTGGCTTCACCTTGATCGAGTTGCTCGTGGTGATCGCCATCATCGCCATCCTGGCGGGGATGCTTCTTCCGGCGCTCTCGGCCGCCAAGGAGAAGGCGAAACGGACCGGTTGCGTCAGCAATCTGCGGCAGTTGGGAATCGCGACCCATATCTACGCCTTGGACAATGCGGACAGGGTTTTCAACGGTATCCGCGACGGCGGCGATTCGTTCCTCCTGAGCATCTCCTCGGTGATGTACCACTCGATCAGCAATACCTATGGGGACAAGGTCTTCGATTGCCCGAACGTGTATCCGTTGACGCTGCCGGGCATCACGGACACCCCGAAGGGACGTTTTCAGACCGGGACCGGTTATTATATCGGGTACCATTATCACGGTGGCAGGAACATGCCCAAGGAAGCGGGTTGGCAATCCGTGGCAAAACTCGGCGATGTCCCGACGCTCGTCGTCGCGGATCCATTGGCGGAGTCGGATCGCTTCGTGCTCTTCTCCGACATGAACAGTTGGGCCGCCAACGGCGTGGGCGGCTATAATTGGGTCACGGCTCCCCATGGCAAATCCGGGCCGATCAAGCGCAACGGCGTCGTCTATCAATATCCGGTCAAGAATCCGACCACCGCGCGCCAGGCCGGTTCCGTGGGCGGCAACGTGGCGTTTCTCGATGGTTCGGTTGCCTGGAAGCGGATCGAGCGGATGTACGAGAAGTATTGGACCTATACGGGCGACGGCGGACACCGCGGGGCGTGGTGAGGCCGGCGGGACAAAGGCGGCCAATCCCGTGCGGCGTCGAGCCCGTTGTTGACCGGCCGGGAGCCCGTCCCCAGGGGCGTTCGGGGCCGCTTGGGGCCCGTGGTTGCGTCCGGCCCGAAATGTCGCGGGGGTGGCACGCCGGTTCCCCCGGGTCCGGCGGTTGTTGGACGGGCCGCCAGTCGTCCCGCGATCTAATTCCGGGGCCGTACCGCAACCCGGAGCGCGCGATCGAGGATCTCGTAGGCCTCGCGTCGCTGTTCGGGTGGAAAGCGGTGCGGGCCGTCGGGATGCCGCACCTGGATCCCGTCGGGGGCGCCCAGCGTGCGGAATGCCGGCCGCGCCGCTTCGATCTCGCGGTCCACGCTCTTCCACCGGAAATTCGAGTCGCCCAAGGGCGCGCTGACGAAGACCGATCGCGGGGCGATGGCCTCGAGCACGTCGTGGAAATCGAACGGGAGTTCCCCGAGACGCCCGCGGTACCCGGCGAGCCGCGGCATGTAGCGCGTTTGGCACCAGCCGCGTTCTTTCTGCCAGACGTCGGGGTTCCCGTCGTAATAGTCTCGGAACGCATCGAACCCGCAACTCGACACCGCCACCTTGATCCGGAGATCGAACGCGGCGGTGAAAAGGCCGTTGTGGCCACCCAACGAATGCCCGATGACGCCGAAACCGTTCGTGCGCACGAAGGGCAGGGAGGCCAGCAAGTCGAGTCCGCGGATGTTGTCCCAGATGGCTTTCATGGTGCCACTTTCCTGGCCCACGTCCGCGAGGGACGGCGCGTAGTCCGCCCACAGGGGATATGCCGGGGCCAGCACGACGTAGCCGCGCCGGACCAACTCCACTCCGTATTCGTCGTCCGGGGAATTTCCCAGACCCACCACGACCTTGCGCCCGGCAGCGTGGGTTTGGTGCAGAGCCAGAACGGCCGGGGCTTTGGGAGCCGTCGGTGCCATCGCGCATTTCGGCACCAACAGGTAGGCGGGGACCCTCCCGCCCGGCTCGCTGGCATAGGTAAGGTCGCGTCGCAGGAAGTCCCCGCAGTCGGTCTCCGATTCCACCCGGACATCCAGGGGGCAACGCCGCGCGGCAATGTCGCCCAGCGGTCCCATCACGGATTGCATTGCCCCGAGGATGGCCGGCCGCCGCGGCGAAACCTTTGGCCCCGCGCAACCCGTGGTCGCCAGGGCCAGGATCCCCGCGAGGGCAAACGAACGCATGCGCGCGTACCCGACCTTCATTTCCTCGGTTGGGAGAGCCCGGTGATGTAGGCCGCCAGGGAGTGGATGCCGTCGTCGTCGATGTCCGTGTTTTCCCGCATCAGGCGCCCGTGGACATCGCGGGGATCGGTGCCGCGCCATCCCATGCGGAAGTCCCGGATCTGGCTGAAAAGGTACCAACCGTGTTGGTCGCGCAGTGCCGGGGCGTCCTTGCGTTTGCTGCCTTCCGCCGACACGCCGTGGCATGGCAGGCAATTCGCGAAAAGCTTCCGGCCTTTTTCGGCATCGCCGACGGGATGCTGGGCGACGGGGCTGGGTTGGCGGGTGCGGATGTGGGTGACCAACGCGTCGGTATCCGCCTTCGAGACGCCGCTCGCCACCGGGTGCATGAACCGGGTGCGGTCCTCGGCCGGGAGGTGGTTGTCCTTGGGTTCGGTGTATCCGCGCTGGAGATCGCGGAACTTCTTCAATTGGCGCCGCAGATACGATTCCTCGCGTCCGGCGAGTCGCGGGGCCTGGTTGGGTTCGACACCCTCGGCCTGCTCGCCGTGGCATTTGGCGCAGTCGGCGTACAACCGGGCACCCCGTTGGGCCAGATCGCCCGTGGTCCTGGGGCCGGCGGCACGGGATTCCAGTGCCAGTCCGAGCGCCGCCGCGAGGGCCAGGACGGCAGGAAGGGAATTGAGCCGCGGGTTCATGGACCCATCAATGCCTCGCGGAACGCCGTTCGCCAAGCCCGCGCTTGCACGGGCACCGGCTTCCGTCGTCTGCTGCCCCCGCGCTATGTCCCGCATCATCCGCCTCGACGTCCGCGATATCCGCTTTCCCACGTCCCGCGCCCTCGATGGCTCCGACGCCATGAACCCGGATCCGGACTATTCCTCGGCGTATGTCGTCCTGCGGACCGACGATGGCAAGGAAGGCCACGGGTCGGCGTTCACCATCGGCCGAGGCAACGACGTCGTGTGCGCCGCGATCCGGGCCCACGAACACCTGGTGGTCGGGCGGACACTCGCGGAGTTCGCGGACAACCCGGGGGCGTTCTGGCATAGCCTCACATCTGACTCCCAGCTGCGGTGGATCGGTCCGGACAAGGGCGCGATCCACCTCGGATTGGCCGCGATCGTCAATGCCCTGTGGGATCTTCACGCGCGGTCGGCGGGGCTCCCATTGTGGAGGTTGGTCGCCGGCTTCACGCCCGAACAGTTCGTTCGCTGCGTCGATTTCCGGTACCTGACCGACGCAATCACCCCCGACGAGGCCCTGGAGATGCTGCGACGCGTCGAACCGGGCAAAGCCGCGCGGGTCGCGGAAATCGCCCGGGACGGCTATCCCGCGTACACCACGAGCGCCGGTTGGCTCGGGTATCCCGACGACAAGATCCGCCGCCTCAGCCGGGAGGCCGTCGCCGAAGGCTGGAATCACATCAAGGTCAAGGTGGGCCGCGATCTGCAGGACGATCTGCGCCGCTTGGCGGTGATCCGCGAGGAAATCGGTTGGGAGCGGAAACTGATGGTGGATGCGAACCAGGTTTGGGACGTGCCCCAGGCGATCGCATGGATGCGCGAGTTGGCCCGCTTCAAACCATGGTGGATCGAGGAGCCGACCTCGCCCGACGACATCCTGGGACACGCGGCGATCGCTCGCGCGCTGGAGCCGCTCGGCATCGGCGTGGCCACCGGGGAGCACGGGATGAACCGGATCCTGTTCAAGCAGTTGTTCCAGGCCCGGGCGATTTCGTTCTG
>WBXI01000001.1 GCA_008933025.1 Verrucomicrobiota bacterium | reverse complement strand
CGCGGTGAAGCGGAAGGCGCGGGGTTATAGAAGCACGGACTATCTGGTCACGATGCTCTACTTCGTGGCCGGAAAGCTTTCGATGCCCTCATATCCCAGCCACGGAAAGTAGCGAGGAACCTGGAAATGGGCGATCTTCCGGGCACGCTCCCGTGTTCCGGGAACGATGTTCCTGGCCGAGGCCTACGACGACGACCCCAACAAACTGGAAGATGGGAACGTGCTGGTGGCGTTGGTGGACGCGGGATTCGACGCCGTCTACGACCACCAAAGCTACCAGATCCTCAAGGGAATCCATGACGGTCCGAAGTGGGCGAACGATCTGGATGCCGTGCTGGGGCGGGTGGCGCCTTTGCACCGTTCGGTACGGTACGGCGAGAACCACGACGAGGTGCGTCTGGCGAGTCGATCCGGTTGGGGCGGCGTGGGGGCCGCGGTGGGGCGGCCGGTCACCGCGCTGTTGTTCGGCATCGGGCGTGGGCCAGCGATGGTCTACAACGGGCAGGAGGTGGGCGAACCGGCACTGGGCGCGGCGGGGTTTGGCGGCGACAACGGGCGCACCAGCATCTTCGACTATGGAACGATGCCGGAGTTGGCGAAGTGGGTGAACGGCCACCGCTACGATGGGGCCCTCTTGTCCGACGCCCAACGCGAACTTCGGGACTGGTATGGAAGACTCCTGAACCTAGCAGGCGAACCGGCATTCGCGTCCGGGGAATTCCTGCCGTTGAATCCGGCGAACGTCGGGAACCCGGAGTACGGCCGGTTGCCCGGCGAGTCCGCGAGCGGGCACTGGTTCTATGGCTACCTGCGCCACGACGCGGCGGTCCCGCAATCGATGCTCGTCGTCGCGAATCTCCATCCGAGGGAGGCGCTGCAGGACATCCGCATCCGGTTTTCTCCGCAAGCCTTGGCGGCTTTGGGCGCGGCCGAGGGCCATCGTGCGATCCGGTTCCGGGAACGGTTGGCACGGCAAGACGGTGTCACGATGCACGCCACCGCGGCGGGCTTGCGGGAGAGCGGACTGGTGATCCCGGCGTTGCCACCGCTGACCGCGTGGTATCTCGAGGCCGACGCCGCGGTCGAATCGACGGCCGGGACCGTGTCCTAAGCCGCGGACTGAAACCGCCGGCGGGACGGTTTCGGTCGCGGCCCAAGGCCCGCAATCGCCCGACAAATGTCGGCAAGGCCCCGTTAGCAGGGCGGCGGCGATCCGTGCGAAGGAAAGGGAGATGAAGTTGCCGTCGCCACGCCGGATCTCTCCCGCCCATGCAGCCCGGGGAGGTTTCACTCTGATCGAGTTGCTCGTCGTGATCGCCATCATTGGCATCCTCGCCGGCATGCTGCTGCCCGTCCTGTCGCGCGCCAAGGGCAAGGCACGGTCGATCGAGAGCCTCAACAATCTGAGGCAGCTGGGGCTGGGCATGGCGCTGTACCGCGACGATTACGACGGTGCCTTCCCGGGACATTCCATTCCGGCGGTGGCGGGGTCGCCGAGGATCCGTTGGCCGGATGTGATATTCCCGTTCATGCAGAACACCAGGGTCTACCTGAGCCCGCAATTGCGGGAACACGAGAAGCCGTTCATGAACAAACCCTTCGCGCACACCGCGCCCGGCGGCAAGGAGACCCAGGGCGTCACCCGATACTACGGTGGCTACGGATATAATTACCAATACCTCGGCAATACCCGGGTTCCCGGTGGAGTGGCGCCGTTCCATGCCAAAGACACCTCGGTCCACGCACCGTCCAACACGGCCATGCTGGCCGATACCCGGGGCGCGCGGGGCGGCGTCGCCAACGCGGCCTATGGCACCGGAGGATCGGGGGTCTACGTGATCGACCCGCCCTTGGGTTCCATGGAACTGGGCTCGCGGGGAAGCCGCAAAGCCGGCGCCGAACCCGGCGCGGGCAATGCCTATTACGAGGGAGGCAACGATGGATCCGATGCCCATCGGGCGACGCCTGCCGACCGGAATGCCGGCCGGGTAAACGTGGTCTTTGTCGATGGCCACGCCGCGGGAATGAAGCCCGATGAACTCGATGGACGCGGTGCGGCGGGTGGTCCCCCCAGCAACCTGTGGTGGAACGGCCGTTTCACGGCGGACGAACGCTGATCGACACGTTGCGGCGCGGGCTCCCGATTGCGTTGCCGCCAACTTCCGACATGCGCCTCGCGCCGTCTCGCGAGGCGACGATGGGTGTCCGCCGGTCAGTCCGCCACGTACACGTTCTTCAGTTCCGTATAACCTTCCATGGCGGCCATGCCGAGGTCGCGTCCGAGCCCGCTGGTCTTGAATCCGCCGAAGGGCGCCTCGACATGGACGCTGTTGTGGCAGTTCACGCTGAGCACGCCGCTCTGCACCGCGCGGCTCACCCGCAGGGCCCGCGAGATGTTCTGGGTCCACACCGATCCGCTCAGCCCGTACGGGGAGTCGTTCGCTTCGCGCAGCATCGTCGCCTCGTCGTCGAATGGAACGATCGCCACCACCGGCCCGAAAATCTCCTCGCGCCAGCATCGATCGTCCTTGCCGACGTCCAACAACACCGTGGGTTCGAGATACCAGCCCTTCGCGCGGGGACGTCCGCCGCCGAGGGCGACCCGGGTGCCGCGGGCGCGGGCATCGGCGATGTATTCCTCGACCGACGCGCGTTGGCCCTCGCTGACCATGGGGCCGAGTTCGGTGGTCTCGTCGGCGGGATCGCCGACCTTGAGCCTGCGGGTGGCGGCGAGGAAACGTTCGACGAACGGTTCGTACACGGAACGTTCGACGAACATGCGGCTGCGCGCGCAGCAATCCTGCCCGGTGTTCGCGAAGACGCTCATCGGCGATGAGTCGGCGGCGCGCTGCCAATCCGCGTCGGCGAAGACGATGTTGGGCGATTTGCCGCCGAGTTCGAGCGACACCCGGGTGAGATTGCGCGCGGCGAGTTCCATGATGCGGCGGCCGATCTCGGTGGACCCGGTGAAGGACACCTTGCGCACGAGCGGATGGGTGACCAGGGCATCGCCGATCGACGCCCCGCCGCCGGGCAGGACCTGAAGGACGCCGGGGGGGAGGCCCGCGGCATGGGCGAGTTCGCCGAGCTTGAGGGCCGTGAGCGGCGAGAGCGACGCGGGTTTGAGGACCACGCAATTGCCCGCGGCCAAGGCCGGCGCGGTTTTCCAGCAGGCGATCGGGAACGGGAAATTCCACGGGACGATCGCCGCGACCACGCCCATCGACTGGCGCAGCGTGAAATCGAATCCACCGCGGGACACGGGAATGGTTTGCCCGCAGAACTTGGTCACGGCGCCGGCATAATACTCGAACACGCGCGCCCCGAGACCGGCTTCGTCGCGCGCCTCGGCGATGGGTTTGCCGACGTTGAGCATCTCGAGGCGGGCGATTTCGCCGGCGTGTTCGCGGAGCTTGCGGGCGACGTTGAACAGGATTTCGGTGCGTTTGCCGGGGGCGAGATCGCGCCAGCCGCTTTCCCAGGCGCGGTGGGCGGATTCGACGGCGGCCCGGACATCCGCGGCGGAAGCGGCGGCGACGTGGGCGAAGGGAAGTTCCGTGGCGGGATTGACGAGCGCGGTGGTGCGGGCGTCGGAAGCCGGCCGTGGCGATCCGTCCACGAACAACAGGGAAGGCAATTCCATGCGGGCGAGGCTACCGGGCGTGGGCGAACCGGTCGAAGGCGTTTTCTCGGGCGCGATCCGGCTGGGCGCGGCCCCGCGTCGCTGTCACCTTGGGTGGGTGCGACACTTCTTCACGGGGCAGGTGATCAAGACCGAGTTGCTCGTCGAGTGGCTCGGAAAGCACGAGATCGCCGCGGTGCAGCAATGGGTCGACCCCACGTTGCCCGACGATGGGGATCTGTCGCGGGAGGCACGGGTGATGGTGCCGGAAGCGGACTATGACCGGGCCTACCGGTTGTTTTACGCGGAGCGGGAGGACGAGATATGACTTTGGAAACGGCAATCGAACGGTTGGCGCGTGCCGAGGCCTCGGTCGCGCATCTGGAGCGTCAATACGACGAGTTGAATGAGGTCGTGATCACCCAGGGAAAACTGCTCGCGCGGATCCAGAAACGGCTGGAGCAGTTGGGGGACTCGATGGAATCGCAGGAACTGGAACGCATCCGTTCCACCAATTCCAAGCCGCCGCATTATTCGGCGTGAGGGCCTGAGGGTGTTCAGCCCGCCGCTTCGGCGAGCAGCGCCTCGGCATGTTTCCGGGCGGCGGTGCCGCCGCCCAGCATGCGGGCAAGTTCCAGCACCCGCTGGTCGCCGGCCACGGGTTCGATCCTCGATTCGGTGCGCCCGCCCTTGGTTTCCTTGGTCACCACGAAGTGCGCGTCGCCGTGGGCCGCCACCGCCGCCAGGTGCGTGATGCACAGGACCTGGTGGCGCCGGGCGATCCGGGCCATGCGGGCGCCCACGGCATGGGCCGTCTCGCCGCCCACGTTCGCGTCCACTTCGTCGAAAACCAGCACCGGGACGTCGTCTTCCTCCGCCAACACCGTCTTGAATGCCAGCATCACCCGGGCGAGTTCGCCGCTCGAGGCGATGGCCCGCAATGGCCGGGCCGGTTCGCCCGGGTTCGGCGCGAACAGGAACTCGCATTCGTCGGACCCCGTGGGGCCGACCGTCGACGGCGTGTCCCGCCCGGGCGCGGGTCGCAGCGCGACTTCCAGGCCGGATTGGCGGAACCCCAGGTCGGCCAACTCCCCGGCCACGGCTTCCGCAAGGCGGGGCGCGTGTTTGCGGCGCCCTGCGGACAGGGCGTTGCCGGCCGATAGGATTTCCCGTTCGACATCCCGTGTCGCTTCCTGGATCCGGAGGAGTTCGGCATCCCGGCCCTCGAGGGCGGCGAGGCGTTTCGCCGCTTCCTGGCCGAAGGCAACGACGTCGGCGAGGCCGGGGCCATATTTGCGTTGGAGTCCGTGGATGAGGTCCAGACGCGCCTCGACCACCGCGAGTCTTTCCGGATCGATGTCCACCGATTCCGCATAGCGCGAGGTGGACTGCTGGAGGTCCCTCAAAGCGCCGGTGGCCAGATCGAGCGACGCGACCAGGGGCGCGCAGGAAGGGTCTAGCCGCTGGAGTTCCTGGAGGGCGCGGCCGATGCGTGCCAACTGTTGGGAGGCGTTGTCGTCGCCTTCGGAAAGCCCCTGGAGGGCGCCTTGGGCGAGCTCCAGAATCCGTGCCGAATTGCGGGAACGGCGATGCTCGGCGGCGAGCGATTCGTCCTCGCCGGGATGGAGGCGTGCGTCGTGGATCTCGTGGACCTGAAACCGGAGCAGGTCGAGTTCGCGGGCATAGGTGGCCTCGTCGACGACGAGCGCGGCCTTTTCGGCGGCCAAAGCGTCGCGCCGGCGGACGCAATCGGCGAAGGCTTCGCGCCGCGCGTCGAGGCCGGCGAAAGCGTCGAGCAGGGCGAGTTGGCGGGCGGGTTGGAGGAGGGACTGGTGTTCGTGGGGACCGTGGAGGTCGACGAGCCATTCCCCGAGCGTGGCGAGGGTGGCGAGCGTGGTGGGGGATCCGTTGACGAACTGGCGGTTGGTGCCCCCGGCGTTGAACAGCCGTTTCAGGACGAGTTGCCCTTCCTCGCAGGGTTCGAGGCCGTTGTTTTCGAGGAATCGGGCGAGGGGAGCCCGAACGCGCGAAACGTCGAGGACCGCCTCGACCGAACATTGGTCGGTCCCCGCGCGAAGGGCGCCGCGGTCGGCGCGTTGGCCCAACACCAGATTCAGGGCGCCGAGGATCACGGATTTGCCCGCGCCGGTTTCACCGGTGATGGCGTTGAATCCCGGACGGAGTTCCAACGTGAGGTCGGCAACGAGGGCTAGGTTCCGGATGCGCAGCGTGTTCAGCATGGCGCGATGGCGTGGAACTCTGGCTTGTCCGAAGCCTTGCGCCAACAAGCAAGACGGTCGGGTAGAGAATCCCAACGAAGGCTCCACTGCGGTGAAAAGCTTTCGCTGGCATCGTGCTGAAGGCGATTCACGCTAACGATGCAGGCCGTGGATTGCGGTCGGAATCATGGGTATTGTCCGGGAATCACTTTGACTTGGGCGATCCGCCCAATAGTGTTTTGGAAGTGCAAGGGGCTTTCGCCTCTGTTCCTCCTGTCCCCGGTGGCGATCATTCCGACGCCACCGGGTTTTTTTGTGCCACGGCGGCTTCCAACGGCTGCAACAACCCTTGGATGCGGCGCGTGGTGATCTCCGGAGCTTCCCCGGACGGCGTCTCGATCCAATGCAGGTCCAGTTGGCCGCGGAACCATGTGCCCTGCCGCTTTGCGAATTGCCGGGTCCGCACCTTCACGAGTTCGACCGTGTCGCGGAGGCCGCGCTCGCCCCGGAGGTGCTCCGCCACCTGCCGGTAGCCAATCGCCTGCATCGCCGTCCGGTTCTCGGCGAGCCCTTGGCCGAGCAACCGTTGGGTCTCCTCGACCAGACCCGACGCGAACATCGCGTCCACCCTGCGATCGATCCGCGCGACCAATTCGGGCCGGGGGCGTTCGATGCCGAAACTACGTCCGGCGAGAGCCGGGGCGCGCTCCGGCCACGCGGCGCGCATTTGGGAAAATGGCTTGTCGGTGATCCGGATGACCTCGACCGCGCGCACGACCCGGCGCCGGTTCTCGACGTCGATTTCATCGAAGGTCACCGAATCGCGCCGGGCCAATTCGTCGAGCAGGGCCGCCAAGGGCATGGCCTCCAGTTCCGCCCGCAGCGCGGGGTCGGGTGCGGGCGCGGTGCCGAGCCCGTTGAGCCAGACGTTGAAATAAAGACCGGTGCCGCCACAGAGGATGGGAAGGCGTCCGCGGGATTGGATGGAGACGATTGCTTCGTTGGCGAGCGCGACGAAGCGGGCGGCATCGAACGATTCGGTCAGGCCGACCACATCGACGAGATGATGCGGGATGCGGTCGCGTTCGGCGGCGGAAGGTTTGGCGGTGCCGACGTCGAGTCCGCGGTAAACCTGCATGGAGTCGACGGAAACGATCTCGCCGTTGGCGATCGCGGCAAGTTCGAGGGCGACGGCGGACTTTCCGGACGCGGTGGGACCGGCGAGGACGACGGGAGCCAAGGACGTTCCCGTCGCGGACGCGGGGGCATTGCCGGTCATTCGGAGGGCTTTTCGGAAGGGGCCGGGGCGGTGTTCCAGGTGAAGAGGAGCAAGAGGCCTACGCCGGTGCAGATGGCGATGTCGGCGACGTTGAAGGCCGGGAAATAGGCCTCGGCGCTGCCGCTGCCGCGGGGTTGGAGATAGAAGTAGAGGAAATCGACGACGTGATGGCGCTGCGGGATGAGGCGATCGGCGAGGTTTCCCGCGATGCCGCCGAAGAGAAGGCCCAGGGCGATCTGGCCCGGGGCGCGATCGGATTCGAAGTGCCGGCGTCCCCACCAAAGCGCGGCAAGCGCGGCGACGGCAACGACGGCAAGGGCGGCGTTGTTGTCGTGGAACATGCTCATCGCGGAGCCGGTGTTGCCCCAGTGGACGAAGCTGAAAAAGCCATCGAACACGTTGTGGCGCTCGTTGAGGGGCAGGGTGGCCACCACGACGAACTTGGTGAGTTGGTCGAGGAAGAACGCGAGCACGCCGATGCCGACGATACGCTTTTCCGGCGATGCACGTTGCCAAATCCCGATCATCGGCGGCGACAATAGTGCGAATGCATGCCTGCAGAAGAGCATTTTTGAAGCGGCCCCAGCGGCGGTGGGGTGCCTTTCTTTAGCTCGGGTAACAGGACATCCCCAAGGCGACCCCATCGGACGGGCGATCCACGATGAAAGTCGGGCGCCCCACCGGGGCTCACGCCCACGCCGCGCGCAGCAACCGCAGGAAATTCCCGTGCGCGATCCCCGCCACGTCCTCCGCCGAATAGCCCCGCGCCCGCAACCGTTCCAACAATCGGGTCAGGTCCGCGATGCTCTTGAGGTCGCGCGGCGTCTGTTCGGTGCCGAACGCCCCGTCGAGGTCCGACCCAATCCCCACGTGCCTCGACGAACCCGTGATCTGGCAGATGTGGTCGATGTGGTTGATCGCCGTGTCGAGGGTGACCTCGGTGTTTTCCGGGTTGGATTTTCCCCGAACCCAGCCGGGGACCAGCATCCAGGCGTCGAACACACTGCCGAAGACAGCGCCCCGTGCGGCGAAGGCTCGGATGTGGGCGTCGGACAGTTGGCGGTTGTGGGGCACCAGCGCGCGGCAGTTGTGGTGGCTGGCCCAGATGGGGCCGCCGAAAAGGTCGAGCGCTTGGTCGAGGCAATCGTCGCTGAGATGGGTGGCATCGAGGATGAATCCCAGCCGGTCCATTTCGCGGACCAACTCGCGTCCCTGGGCATTGAAGCCGCCGGTGGCGTCGGTTCCGTTTGCATACACACCGGGGCCGTAGTGGGCCGGGCCGATCGCGCGGAGTCCATCGTTCCAACTGCGTTCCAGATGGGCTGGGCTGCGCATCGAATCCGCGCCCTCGAGGCTCATGATATAACCCACGGGCATCCGTTCGGTTGGAAGGCCATGGGCCAGGGCGTTCTCCCAGAGCGCGACATGGGCATCAAGGGCAGCACGATCGCGGATCTGCACCATCTCGCCCGACTCCTCCATCGCCCGGTACCATGCCAACTGGGCCTGGGTCATGGCCCAAGCCTGGGCTTGCGACGCCCAACCGGCGACCGGGCTATAGGCGTTGTGCTCGACGCGGGCGATCTGGGTGGCGACGCAAAGGCCGATGCCGGCGCGGCGCATCTCCGGGAGGGTGACCGTGCCACGGCCACGGTCGGGGCGGTCCGTGCGGTGTGCCTCGCGGGCGCGGACGGCCTCGAGGGGTTGGGTGAGGTCCCGGTTCCACTCGATGGCGTTCATCGCGAGATCGAGATGCGCGTCGAAGATCAGCATGCCGGCGCGAGTGAAGCGACGAAGGCGGGTGGGGTCAATGGAGCGGACGGCGAGTCTTGGCCCGGAAGGCGGATCCCGAATCATGGCACGCCAAGGATTTGGTCTTGCGGCACGATGCCGTCCCCCGTCACAACCGCGGCACATGCCGTTGCCATCGATGCGACCGATCCGCGACGCCGCCGCTGCCTGGCGGTTTTGGCGACGCTTTCGCGGGCGCCATCCGGGCCTTTTCCCGGCGGGAGACGCCCTGCAGGGCTTCGGACGAATCCTGTCGCCGCAACGATTGCGGCATCGGATCGGGTGGAATCGGTTGCGCGAGGGATGCGAGGTCTCGGCGGATGCGGCGGGCGGGTATCGGGTGCGCGTGAAGTCGTTGGGACTCGATTTCTTTTGGCCGACGCCACCGGACTGCGACACGTGGTATGCGTTGGAGCAGGAGGTACGTCTCGAGCATCCCCACTGCTACACGACGCCGCCGATCGTGCTGGGGCCGGGCAGCACGGTGATCGACGTCGGTGCGTGCGAGGGATTGTTCGCATTTCGGATGCTGCGGCAACGGTTGGCGAGGCGCGTCATCGCATTCGAGCCGTTTCCGGACATGGGGGTGCTTCTGAAGCGGGGTGCCGCGGCGAATGGCATCGGGGCCGAACTGGTGCACGAACCGATGGCTGTCGCCGGGCGATCGGGAACGGTTGGATTCCGGACGGATCTCGGGGCGGACGCGAGCCAAGTCGTCGTCGACCCGGGCCCGGGGTTCTCGGGGTTGCGGGTCGAGGCGACGAGTCTTGATGATTACGTCGCGAGGACCGGGTTGGAACTTGGCCGTGGCGACCTGATCAAGGTCGATGCCGAGGGTGCGGACTGGGACGTGCTGCGGGGTGCGGAGAGCGTGATACGATCAAAGGCGCCGCAAATCGCGGTGACGACGTATCACACCGACGACCATGCCGACCAGATCACGGAGTGGTTGCGGTCGGTGCAGCCGGCGTATCGGATGCGACTGAAGGGATTCGCCTACTGGACGCCGGTACCACGGCCGGTGTTGTTGCAGGCGTCGGCGCTGTGAGCGCGGAGCGGTGGCAGGTCAGGGCAGGCGAACGAGGACCCGGGCGCGGCTCAGGTCGAAAGGCGAGAGCTCCAGCTGGACGTTGTCGCCGACATCGAAGCGAACGCCATCCACGCGAAGTTTCTTGGAAACGTGTCCGAGGACCACATGTCCGTTGGACAACTGCACGCGCAGGGTGGTGTCCGGAAGCACTTCGGTGACCTTGCCGGATATCTGGATCGATTCCTGGTTCGGGGGCATGCGAATCGGAGGCACTTTGCCGGAAAATACGGGTCACGGGGACCGATCCGGTTGGCGCTGGTGCCTGGCAACGTCAGTGGATGAGCTTTTTGCCGGTTGTTTCGACGGCCTCGCGGATGGCGGCGCGGAAAGGTTCGATGCCTTGGTCGAAAGCGGCGGCCATGGGCAAGACGGGAGTCTTGCGGATCTTGCGCTTGAACGCCTTGAGGTTCGCCTCGGCGGCGGGCTCGTCCATCTTGTTGGCAACGATCATTCGCGGGCGTTCCAACAAAGTGGGATCGTAGAGTTCGAGTTCCCGGACGAGATGCCGGTAATCCTCCCACGGTTCGCGGGCATCGGATCCGGCCATGTCGATCACGACGACGAGGACCCTGCAGCGGCGGAGGTGGCGAAGGAACTCGTGGCCGAGCCCAACGTTCTTGTGGGCCCCTTCGATGAGGCCGGGCACGTCGCAGGCCGTCAGGCGCGCGAAGTCGGGGTATTCGACGATGCCGATCTGCGGATGCAGCGTGGTGAACGGATACGGCGCGATCTTGGGTCGGGCGTGGGAAATCGCCTTGAGGAGGGTGGACTTGCCCGCGTTTGGATACCCCACGAAACCGACGTCGGCGATGATGCGGAGTTCGAAGAGGTAATGCCCCTCGGTACCATGTTCGCCGGGTTGGGCGAATCGCGGGGATTGGTGTCGGCTGGTCGCGAAATTGCGGTTGCCGAGCCCTCCGCGCCCGCCTTGGCAGAGGATGAAGCGTTGACCGTGCTCGGTCAGATCGCAGACCAACTCGCCCTTGCTGGCGTCGAGGGCATCTTCCGTTTTCGCCGCCTCGTCGGCAGCCAGGTTGATTTCCATCGCGCGTACACCGCCGGAAGAGCGGATGACGGGGCGACGTCCGGTGGAAGAGGCCAGTTGGGGCGGGGTGGAAGCTTCTTCTTCCTCTTCCTCCTCAAGATCGTCCTCGGGGCGGGGCGTGGTGTCCTTGAGGCGCCAAACCATGGTGCCGCAGGGGACCTTGATGATGATGTCCTTGCCGGCTTTGCCATCCATGCCCTTGCCCATGCCACCCTCGCCCCTGGGGGCGACGAGGCGCGGGTTGAAGAACTGCTCGATGAGGTTGTTGAGGTCGTGGCTGGCCTCGAGGATGACGTTGCCGCCTCGCCCGCCATTGCCGCCTTCGGGTCCGCCCTTGGCGATATAGGCCTCGCGGCGGAACGCAATGGCGCCTTTGCCGCCGTGTCCTGCTTGGGCGTAGACCTTGACCTCGTCGACGAACATATGGGTAGAAAGAAAAAGGGGCGAGGCCGGCGGCCTCGCCCCGGAAATATTGGCGGACGGCTAGTTGGCCGCGGCCACGGGGAGCGGGAGAATGTTCACCCGGCGGCCCTCGCGGTCGAACTTCACGTGACCATCGATGAGCGCGAAGAGCGTCCAGTCGCGACCGACGCCCACGTTCTGGCCGGCCACGAACTTGGATCCGCGTTGGCGGACGATGATGCTGCCGGCAGTGACGAGCTCGCTGCCGAACGCCTTCACGCCGAGCCGCTTGCTGACGCTGTCGCGTCCGTTGCGGGAACTGCCTTGACCCTTTTTATGCGCCATAAGCCTGAAATCCTAATGAAAGACCGTGTCGGTTAAGCGTTGATCTCTTTCACCTTCACGACCGTCAACTCCTGACGGTGACCGACCGTGCGGTGATAGCCCTTCCGGCGACGCATCTTGAATGCGATCTTCTTGTCGCCGCGAGTGTGTGCCACCACGTCGGCGACAACTTTTGCCCCGGCGACAACCGGTTGGCCGACGGTCACTTTGCCGTCATGGTTTACGAGCAGGACGCGCTCAAACGTGAACGTCTGGCCAGCTTCCACCGGCAAGCGTTCGATTTCCAGCGTGTCGCCTGCCGTCACGCGGTACTGCTTTCCACCCGTTTCCAAAACTGCGTACATAAGACCTCTCGAAAGGTCGACAAAGGAATCAAACGGACGGCCATGTGTCAACCGGTGATTTCATCGAATCTCTCAAGCGAGCGTTCTGCCCGTCGGGAACGGTGGGTTGTCGGGCTTGTGCATGGACCCGGGTTGGGCCGGGTCAACACGGAACAATCGGGTTCGTTGCCATCATCGTGCCCGGTCTCAGGGGGTTCCCGGGGTTGCCCGATAGCGGTGCCGGACCTCTTCCGGAACCTCGATCGCGATGCGGGGGGATGCCGGTGGAACGGGAATCCCGAGCAAACGGATGGAGTCCTCGATCGGGATGAGATCGTAGGCGCCCAGCGCGGGGTTTTGCGCGAGCGTGTTTTCGAGGAGCAGCCTCCGGATGGTGTGTTCGCCAAGGGCCGGATGCTTGCGGGCAAGCCACCGCGCGAAGAATTCCCGAAGAAACCCATGGCAGGAACTTCCTTCGCGACCGGACGTCGCCGCGGGATCGGGTCCCGATGCCGACGCGTCGTCGATGCCAACGAGGGCTGGCGATTCGAGGCGGGCCACGTCCGTGAGTGCGGCGACCGCCACCAGGCAATCGTGCAAGGCGAAGCCGTCCTCCCAACCCGGCGGCAGCGCGTTGGTTACCGCCATGAGCACGGCCAAAGCGGCGGGATCGGCGGACGCGACGATGTCGGCGACGGTGGACTGGTTGTAATCGCGAACCACCCGCGCGGGGAGCCCGGTCGGCCGGCGTACCCATGCTTGCAATGGGTCCTCCGAAACCTCGGCCCGACCGGGCGGGCGATCGATCGGCGGGTTGTCGGGGGGTGGTGACCGGCGGGTGCGGATCGATTCGACGCCCAGCCACAGGGCGGCACAGCAGGCCAGCGCCACCCAGCGGCCCCGCATATGCGGGCGGGAACTTTCGTCGGGATTCATCGGGGGAATGGGGTTGGACCCTGGCGAGGGCGCGCGCGTCCGGATTCTTCCAGAAAACCGAGCGACTGTTCGCGCGCCGTGGCGGCATCGGGCATTCGGCCGCGCCACAAGGCATCCTGATGCGCGGCGTCCAGAAGTAGATTGGCGAGCACGGAGGCCGTGACCCGGGATTCCCAGGCGTTCAACCGGGGCGCCGTGGCCTTGAGCTCGTCCCAGACCAGCGAGACGGATTCCATGTCGCCGCGGAGACCGGGCCCAAGAACCGGTACGGTTGCCGAATCGGGCGGCGGGGTCGGTGTGTCCGGAAGGTCGAGGCCGGGCGCCGGGACGCCGTTCCTGCCTAGGCCCGGTGCGGGCATTGCGTGGGGATCGGCGGCCCGGGGGCCGGCATGCGGTCCGACCGGGACATGGGCGCGAGGCCACCGGGCGATCGCGAGCAGCAGGAAAATCCCGGATGGCACGACGTGCCAGAAGCCCCTCGGGAACATGGGAGAACCTTTCGGTGGGATGTGTCGTGGCGGCATCAACGGCCGGGGGCCGGCGCGGGGCAATAGGCCTCGTGCCGCACGACGGGGCCGAACCCGGCCGCCGAGTCCCAGTATTCCCAATTCACGCGGGACGGCCGGAAGACGACGAACGAACCCGCGCTGAATTGACTCCCGGGTTTGCGAACGGCGGGCCGGAGATGGAACGGGCCGTCCATCGGCAGGCTCAAGCCGCTTTTCGCGATGGCATTCGGCCCGGTAAAGTCGGGGCGTCCGGTGCAGGCAGAGACAGCCGGATGGCTGTCGGGATGCACGACGCCGACCCGGCAGTATCCCCCGTAGGTCGAAAGCAGGGCGGACGGCTCCGCGATGCTCGCGCCGAGGCGCAGCATGAAGTCCTCGTACACGCCGAGGCTCACCTGTCCGCCGTCGGGCATCGCGATGCCGCAAGTCTGGTTCCGGCGGCCGACCCCGAGGATCTCGAAGGGTTCGTCGCTGGTGGTCACCCGGGTGGTGGTCCACTTGCCGCCGCCGTCTTCCCGGGTCGCGGAGTCCCAGCGCGTCAAGAAGACCGCGCCCGGCGTGCCGACGATGGCCGACACCGGCGCCTTGTAGGTCCGCGCGAACCTATACCGGTAGTCGCCGCGGATTTGCTCGGTGGTCAGTTGGTGCTGGTCGAGGGTGAGGTTGTAGGTGGGGTTGATGTGGTCCTTGACGATCGAGGAAACGATGGTCACGGCTTGGTAGATGTGGGCCAGATCGATTGCAGCAAGCATGGGGAAATGCTCGCCCCGGCGGCAAAAGGGTCAAGAAAACCACCGAAACTATATCCGGTAACCCGCGGTTCAAAACGGGTTATATAAGGTGGCTTCCGTCCCGTTTCAGGGAAACCTCACCGGAGGAAATCCAACAGCGGTTCCGGCATGCATCCGGCGACGACCACGGCCACTGCCAAGGCGGCCAAAAGGCCGCCGACGACGGTTCCTCCGCGGAGCGGGTCGCGGGTTTCTGCCGGGACCACCCAAACCTGCTTGAGAACCTGCAGGTAGTAGTAAAGCGACACGCAACTCATGCCGAGAGCCAGGGCCACCAGCCATCCGTAGCCCAGCGCGGTTCCCTGTTTGGCGGCGGCCACGAAGGCGAGGAACTTGCCCAGGAACCCGGCGAGGGGCGGGATTCCGGCCAACGAGAGCAGGAACACCGTCGTGACGCCCGCGAGGAGCGGCGAACGCTCGCGCAATCCCGCGAGGCCGGCGATCGATCCGTTGCCGGTACGATTCTCGACCACGGCGACCACGCCGAACATGCCGACGACGGCGAGCGCGTAGGTGACGACAAAATAGAGCAAAGCGGGTTGCGAGCCGCCGACGAGCGCGAGCAGCGCGTAGCCCGCGTGGGCGATGGCCGAATAGGCCAGCAACCGGCGCAGGTTGGTCTGGGCCAGCGCGGCCAGGTTTCCGAACACCATCGATGCCGCGGCAAGGAGGGCGACGACCGCCATCCAACCGGGCGCAAATGCCTTCCAGGCACCGCTGCCGGCCGCCGCGGGAAGGCCGACCTGCAGCAACTTCCCGAGTACCAGGAACCCGGCGATTTTCGAACCGGAGGCGATGAACGCGGCGGTCGGTGCCGGTGCTCCCTCGTAGGCGTCCGGTGCCCACGCATGGAAAGGAACCGCGGCAATCTTGAAGCCGAACCCGGCGAGGACGAAGACGATGGCCACCAACACCAAGGGATCCCCGGCGTGCCGGGCGATCGAGACAGCGAGGGTGGGGAGGTGGATCGATCCGCCGACGCCGTAGAAAAGGCTGAAACCGAAGAGGGTGAAGGCGGCGGCGGTGCCTCCGAACAGGAAGTACCTGAGGGCCGCTTCGGCGGAACGCGGGCTCCGCTTGTCGAAGGCGGTCATCGCGTAGAGCGACAGGCTGACCAGTTCCAGGGCGACGAAGACCATGAGCAGGTTCTCCGTCCCGACGAGGAACATCATCCCCGCGGTGGCCAATCCCAGCAGTGCCATGAACTCGCCGACGTGCCGGGTGAAGCGGGTTTCCGTGCAGAGCCAAGCGGTGACGATGGCGAACAGGAGCAGGACGATTTTCAGGTGCTGCGATAACGGCGAGAGCACGAGGGTTCCGCCCGCCAGGTTTGCGGTGGTGTTTCCCATCAGGCCGAGGAGCGTCGCGGCGGCGCCGAAGCCGAGTGTCAGGACGATGGCGGTGCGATGGCTTCGTTGCCCCGGGGTCCGGTGCTTCCAGAAACGGAGGTCCGCGAACAAAGCCGCGAGTGCTGTGAACACGACGAGACACTCCGGTGCGAGCAACCCCAAGAGCCGGGCGTGGTCCACGTTCACAGGCCACCTCCTTTCCGGAGACCGTCGAAGAGGGGCGACGCGAAGCTCGGCGTGATCCAATCCAGCAGGAGCTTCGGGCAGAGGCCAACGGCGACCGTGGCGGCAACCAGAAGCGAGGCCCCGATCTTTTCCGGGAGCGAAACGACCGATGGAGTGGTCCCGTCCGCCCCGGCGGTGCCATCCGGGCTGCCTTCGGGATCGCCGTCGAAGAAGACTTTCTGGACCGCGCGCAGGGTGTAGGCGGCGCCGAGGACGATGCCGACCCCTGCCAGCAGGGCGAGCTTCGGGAATGTTTGCCACGCGCCGACGAGCACCTTGAATTCGGCGACGAAGCCGCTGAAACCGGGAATTCCCATCGAGGCGAGGGCGGCGACGACGAAGGTGACGGCGGCGAACGGCATCCGTCGTCCCAGCCGCCGTGTCCGGAGTTCGTCGAGGTCACGGGTGTGTTCGCGGTCGTAGACCATCCGGCCGACGACGCCGAAGAGAAGGCCGGCGATGATGCCGTGGGAGAACATCTGCAGCACGGCGCCGCCGAGGCCGATGGTGGAAACCGTCATCAGGCCGAGGAGCACGAAGCCCATGTGGCTCACGCTGGAATAGCCGACGACGAATTTGAAATCGCGCTGGGACAAGGCGACGAGCGCCCCGTGGACGATGCCGGCGACGGCGAGGGCGCCGAAGAAATGGCGCCACGCCGCAAGGCCTTCCGGGAACAGGGTCATGGCCACCCGGAGGCATCCGTAGGCCCCGAGTTTCATGACCACGCCGGCGAGCAGCATGGAGGCGGCGGTCGGGGCCGCGGCATGGCCGGTCGGTGCCCAGGTGTGGAAAGGCCACAGGCCGGCGAGGATGGCGAAGCCGACGAACACGAGGGGGAAGGCCCAGTGCTGGAACGATGCAGGGAACGGGTACCTCGCGAGTTCGGCGAGATCGAAACCATGCGAACCGCTCTCCACGTGGGCGGCGATCAGTCCCGCGAGGACCATGGCGCTGCCGGCGAACGAATAGAGCGCCAGTTTCATCGCCGCGTATTCGCGCCGGGCCGATCCCCAGATCGCGATGAGGAAGTATTTGGGAACGATGGCGATCTCGTAGAAGACGAAGAGCAACAGCAGGTCGAAGCTCAGGAAGACCCCGTAGACGCCGCCGATCAGCGCGAGATACAGGGCGAAGAATTCCCGGGTCCGGTGCTCCACGTTCCACGAGAATAGGATTCCGGCGACCGCCGCCAACCCGGTGAGCAGGACGAGGACCCGGCTGATGCCGTCGGACGCGAGGAGGAATTGGGCGCCCAGCGTTGGAATCCAGGGCAATCGGGTCGCCACGGCGAACCCGCCGCCACGGCCGGCGGAGCCGATCAAGCCGACCGCCAATCCGGCCAAGGCCGCGCCCAGGGCCAGCATGCGTGCCCCTTGCCGGTTGTCCGGCTTGATCAGGAACATCGCCGCGGCCGCGGCGAAGGAGAGATAGATGGTCCAGGCAAGCATGGGATCAGAAGCCCAATCGATTCACCAACGCGACGACGGTCGGGTTGACGAGGTTCAAGGCCAGTTGCGGCGCGACCCCGAGGACGAACATCAGGGCGACGGCCGGGGCAAACACGGCGAGTTCCGCGCGTCCCAGATCGGGAAAATCCTTCCAGGCGCCGTTCAACGTTCCGGCGAAGACGCGCTGGACCAGCGTGAGAAGGAAGATCGCGGTCAGCAGCAGGCCGAGGGCGGAGACCGAGGCGGCAACGGGTGCCAGCGGGAAGGCGCCCTTGAAAACCAGGAATTCGCCGACGAACCCATTCAGTCCGGGAAGGCCGAGCGAGGCGAAGATCGAGATGCCCATCAGCCCCGCGAATACCGGGGCCACGCCGCGGAGTCCGCCGAAATCCCCGATGCCCCGCAACCCACCCGAGCGCCGCTCGATCAGCGCGACGAAACCGAAAAGGGCGGCCGCGGTCAGGCCATGGTTGAAGACCTGGAGCAAGACCCCGTCGAGTGCGGCGACCCGTTCGATCGACCACCCGTGGGCGGCGGCGGCCGCCTTCGGTTGGAGGGCGGCAAAGAGTCCCAGCAGGCAAAGACCGAGATGGTTGATGGACGAATAGGCCAGCAGGCGCTTGAGATCCTTCTGGGCGAAGGCGGCGAAGGCGGAGGCGACGACGGTGAGCACCGCGAGCGCCGTCAGCAGGTCCAATGAATCCCGGAGTTGGGATGGGAAGATCGGGGCGAGGATGCGCAGGAAGCCGTAGATGCCCATTTTCGACAGGGCACCGGTGAGCAGCATGGTGACGTTGGTGGGGGCCTCGGCATAGGTGCCGGGCAGCCACGTGTGGAAGGGCATGAGCGGTACCTTCACCGCCAGTCCGAGGAAGACGCCCGCGAAGAGGAGCATGCCGAGCGCCTCCGGCGCCAAGCCGGTCCAATGGAGTTTGGTGCCGAGGCCGCGGGCGAGCTCGCCACTGCGGGCGAGTCTGGCGAGGTCGGGCAAGTCGAACGTGCCGGTGGCGAGGAACACGGCCTGCATGGCGAGCAACATCGCGACGCTGCCGGCGAACGTGTAGACGAAGAACTGGGTGGCCGCCGCGCGCCGTCCCGGGCCGCCCCAGAGCTTGACCAGGAAATAGGCCGGGACGAGCGAGAGTTCCCAGTAGAGAAACCAGTGGAAAAAATTGAGGGCGGTGAACGCGCCGAACAGGCCGGCCTGGAGCAACAGGACCAGCGCGTGGAACGCATGGGGGCGGTCGACGTTCCCCGGGCCGACCCCGATGGCGAACGGCACCAGCAGCGCCGACAGCAGCACCATGAGGATGCTCAGCCCGTCCACCGCCACGAAGTACTCCGCGCCGAGCGACGGGATCCACGGGTGGTGTTCGGCAAACTGAAGGGCGGCGGATTTGCCGTCGAACCCCGCCACCATCCAGGCCGTTTCCAGAAACGCCAACAACGAGAAGCCCAACGCGATGTTCCGCGAACGGCGCGCGTCCCGGCCGCCTGCCAGCGCCAGCACCAACGCGCCGACCACCGGGGTCAGGGTCAGGAAGGTGATCAAAGGAAAGGGCGTCATGGGGTCACTTCTTTCCCGTCCAGGCCACGGCCACGACGATCGCCACGATTCCTCCCCCGACGAGCCGCAGGTAGCGTTGCGTCTGGCCGTTTTGGAAAAGCGAGACGAGCCGGCCCGTTCCGCGCGTGCCCGCGCATCCCGCGTCGAAACCGGGGTTGATCCCCGCGTCGTCGAGCAACCGGCCCAGCCACGAGAATCCGGTGGCGATCCATGCCGTCGATCCGGCCAGCGAACCCCAGACGAAACGGTCGATCCAATCGAAGGCGGTCGCGGCCGCGCGGTTCAGGCGGAAGACGGTGGCGGCGTAAAACCCATCCACGTACAGGCGCCCGCGGAGCGCCCCGAACAGGCGCGGCACGAGGCGTTCGACCGCGTCCGTGCCGGTTGCCGAGCGGCTGTACAGCCGCCAGGAAACCCCGGTGCCGAGCGCGACGGCCACGGTGGACAGCGCCATGGTGGCGAGCACCGCCCCGTCCGCATCCCAGCCGACGTGCAGGTGGTCCAGATGGCCGCCGAGATAGGCATGAAACCAAGGCCAGACGGGCGTCGCGAGCAGACTCATCGCCACCGTCGCGCCGGCGAGGATCGCGAGCGACACGGTCATGACGGGCGGGCTGTCGTGGGGCGCGGCGGCATCGGGCCGCGTGTCGTGCCCGTGTCGCGCCGCCGGGTGTGCCGACGGCGCGAAGAACACGAACCACATCTGCCGGATCATGTAAAAGGCGGTGAGGAAGGCGCCGAAAAGGCCGAGGGCGAACGGCAACCGGGAGGGCGACCACGCCAGCGCGGCATGCAGGATCTCGTCCTTGCTCCAGAAGCCCGAGAACACGAGGGGGAATCCGGCCAGCGCCATCATGCCGACGGCATAGGTGGCGAAGGTGGCGGGCATGGCTTTGCGTAGTCCGCCCATGCGGCGGATGTCCTGTTCCCCGTGGCAACCATGGATGACGGAACCGGCGCCGAGAAACAGCAGGGCCTTGAAGAAAGCATGGGCCAGCAGGTGGAACATGCCCACCGCGGGACCGCCCACGCCGAGACCCATCATCATGTAGCCCAGCTGCGAGACCGTGGAGTAGGCGAGGATGCGCTTGATGTCCGACTGGGCGACGGCAACGAGCGCGCCGAAGACGGCGGTGATGGCGCCGATCCAGGTCACGACCGCGAGCGCGGCCGTGTGGGGAACGTGGCCGTCGGCGGGGAGTCCGGCGGCGGACGCACCCAGCAGCGGGAACACGCGGGCCACGAGGAAAACGCCGGCGGCGACCATGGTGGCCGCATGGATGAGCGCGCTGACCGGGGTGGGGCCCTCCATCGCGTCCGGCAGCCAGACGTGCAGCGGGACCTGTCCGGACTTGCCCGCGGCGCCGCAGAACAGCAGCAGCGAGATGGCGGTGCTCACCGCCATGCCGCCCAGCGTGGTCTGGGCGACGAGACTGGCGATCGCGCCCTGTTCGAGGCAGCCGGCGCCCTTGTCGTAGAAGAGCAGCGTGCCGGTGCCGTGATACAGCCACACCATGCCGAGGAAGAAGCCGAGGTCGCCGATGCGCGTGGTGACGAACGCCTTCTTGGCGGCGGCGGCGGCCTCGGGCTTTTGGAACCAGAAGCCGATGAGGAGGTAGGACGCCAGCCCGACCACTTCCCAGCACATGAAGAGGAACAGCAGGTTGTTGGCGACGAGCAGGCCGAGCATGGCGGCGGCGAAGAGCGACAGGAACCCGAAGAACCGCGTGAAATTGGGGTCGTGCGCCATGTAGCCGACGCTGAAGACGAAGATCAGCGAACCGACGAAAGTGACCATGACGAGCATCCCGGCCGTCAGGGGGTCGAGGAGCCAGCCGAGCCGCAGGGTGGATTCGCCGAGGTCGAACCACGCGAAATTGTGGGTCAGGCGGACCGTTCCGGCGCCGGCCGCGGGATGCAACGTCGCGGCGAACGCGACGCACGAGACCAGAAACGCGAGCCCGAGCGAGCCGATGGCGAGTGCGGCGGCGGCCTTGCGGTGCGGGCGTTTCAACAACGCGATGATTCCCGCCGCCAGCAGGGGCAGCGCGGGGATGATCCAGAGGTGTTCGACGATGCGATCCATGGTCAGCCCTTCATCCCGGAGGCCTCGTCCACGTTGCCGGACCGGCAATGGCGGTGGATCGCGATGACCAGGGCCAGGCCCACGGCGGCCTCGGCGGCGGCGACCGCGATGGCGAAGACGACGAACATCACCCCGTCGAGCGCGGCCGGATTGGGTCCATGGCGCCAGAAGGCGACGAAATTGAGGTTGGCGGCATTGAGCATCAGTTCCACGCCGACCAGGACGAGGATGGCGTTGCGCCGGGTCAGGACGCCGGCGAAGCCGATGGAAAACAACAGGGCCGAGACAATGAGGTAGGGGGTCATTCGGTCTCTTTCTCGCTCATGGCGATCACGACGCCGCCGACGAGTGCCGCGGTGAGGAGCAGGGCGACGACCTGGAGCGGGAGCACCAGGTCGCCGGTCAACTTGTCGCCGATGGCCTTCACCGAAAGCGGGGGCTGCGCGGGATCCTTGGCCATGCCGCGCAGCGCCGGGCTGCGGGCGATGGCCCACGCGATCATGGCGAACACCGCGGCGGCGACCGCAAGGCCGGACCACGGGGCGTTGGCGATGCGGCCCGGGGGGGCCTCGCCGCCGCGGGTGAGCAGCACCGCGAACATGATCAGGATGGCGACCGCCCCGACGTAGACGAGGATCTGGACGAAGCCGGCGAACTCGGCGCCCAGCCGGAGGTACAGCAGCGCGAGGCCGACCAGGGACACGGTGAGGCAGAGGACGCTGTGGACGAGGTTCCGCAGCGCCATGGCCGCGACGGCGGCGCCGACGGTCACTCCTGCCAGGATGGCGAAAATGGGATTCATGGCGGGTTCGGATCGGTTCCTAGGGTCCGGCGGCCGCCGTCGCGGGAGCGGGGCGGGACTCCTCGGCAAAGCGATAGGTCCGGGTTTTGAAGCGGGTCTGGAAGCCGCGGCTGAGCAGCCAGTAGGGCAACGCGAGGATCGCGACGCAGAGCGGCCAGCGCAGCAGGTGGGGCCAGGACGCGGCGAGGTGCCAGACGCCGGCGACCACGAGGTTCACCAGCGACATGGGCAGCATGAATTTCCAGGCGAGGTCCATGAGTTGGTCGACGCGGAGGCGGGGGAGCGTGGCCCGGAGCCAGATGAAGAAGAGGATGAATCCGACGAGCTTGCCGAAGAACCACATCCAGGACGGCACCCAGTCGAGGAAGGTGAACGGCGCGTTCCAGCCGCCCAGAAACAGGGTGATCGCCACGCCGCTGATGGCGAACATGCCGAGGTATTCGCCCAGGAAGAAAAGGGCGAATTTGAACCCGGAATACTCGGTGAAATAACCGGCGACGAGTTCCGACTCCGCCTCCGGCAGGTCGAAGGGCGTCCGGTTGGATTCCGCGCAGGCCGCGGTGAGGAAGATCAGGAAACCGGCGAATCCCCACGGCGTGAAGACATGCCAGCTGTGGACGACGCCCCACTGGACCCCCGATTGGCGTTCGGCGATCGTCGCCAACGAGAGCGTGCCGGCCATCATGACGACGACGAGCGACGAGAGGATGAGCGGGAGTTCGTAGCTGAGCATCTGGGCGATGCCCCGCATCGCGCCCAGCAGCGAGTACTTGTTGCGGCTGGACCAACCGGCCATGAAGACGCTGAGTTCGGTCGCCGCACCGACCGCGAAGAAGAACAGCAGTCCGGTCTCGCGGAAATCGAGCGCCGCCATGTTGCGTCCCACCGGCACGACCGAAAGCGACAGGAATGCCGGTGCCACCAGCACGAACGGCGCGACGAAATGCACGATCCGGTCGGCATTGCGCGGGACGATGTCCTCCTTGGTCAGCGACTTGATTCCGTCGGCGGCAAACTGTCCGAAACCGGCGAGCCGGATCTTGGTGAGCGGGATGCCCACGCGGTTCGGACCCGGCCGGTTCTGGAACCGCGCCAGCAGCTTTCGTTCGACCACCGTCGTCAGCGCGAAGATCCCCGGGAACACCGCCATGATCGCGACGATCGACAACAACGCGCCCGCCAACGGTTGCAGTGCCACCGGGACAAAGGCGACGAGCCAGTCCTTGAGCGCGACGAAAATCTGGTCGAGAGAGGCCATGCGGCGGTGGATTACATCGGCATTGTCGGCGTGTCGGATCCGGGCTTCGGGGCCTCCATCTGGGCCTCGGGCGAGGCGGCCGGGGTCGGGGCCAGTTTGGCCGCGGCCGCCTTGGCCTTGGCCTCGGCATCGGCTTTGGCCTTGGCTTCTGCCTTCGCCCGCTCGGCCGCCATCACGGCGTCCGATTCCGCGGCATCGGTCGGGTGGATCCTGTGGTAATGGGCGTCGGACTTGGCCAACCGATGTTTGTCGAACAGCAACCCCCGGAAACGGTCCGCCGTCGAGAATTCGAATTCGGTGTCCATCTTGATGGACTCGAACGGGCAGACCTCGACGCAGATCTGGCAGCTCATGCAGACCGAGTAATCGATGTCGAAAGTGGCGGGATAGAACTGCATCTGCCCCTTGTAATCGACCCGCTTGTCCCGGCTTTTGACGATGTAGATGCACTTGGGCGGGCATTCCTTCTCGCAGATCTGGCAGGCGACGCAGCGCAGGCCCTTCGCGGGATCGTCGCCGTCGTGGACGAGGAAGGGGAACTGCCGGGTGGCCTCGGTCAGGGCCTGGCGCTCCTCGGGATACTCGATCGTGGGAAGCCGGTCCTTGTCGGTATAGGTCCCGAGGAGATTCCTCGCGGTCTGGACCAAGCCTTTTGCTATGCCGATGCCGATCATGGGAGTTATCGGTCCACTTCGCCGAGGACGATGTCGACGCTGCCGAGGATGATGACGGCGTCGGCGATGGAACGGCCGAGGCACATGTCCTCGAGGAGGGTCAGGTTGATGAAACTGGGCGGGCGGATGCGATAGCGGTACGGGTTGGGGCCACCGTCGCTGACGAGGTAGAAGCCCAACTCGCCCTTGGGTCCCTCGATCCGGCCGTAGGATTCGCCGGGCTTGGGGCGGAAACCGCGGAGCTTGGCCTTGGGATCGATGACCGGGCCGCCGGGAATGCCTTTCAACGCCTGCCGGAGGATCGCCAGCGACTCGTGCATTTCCAGCACGCGGATCATGTAGCGGTCGTAGACGTCGCCGTGGTCGCCCAAGGGCACGCGGAACTCGAACCGGTCGTAGATGCCGTATCGGTCCACCTTGCGGACGTCGTAGTCCACCCCGCTGGCCCGCAGCATCGGGCCCGTGACGCTGCCGGCGACGGCGAGTTCGGGGGACAGGCGGCCGACACCCTGGGTGCGGGCCATGAGGATTTCGTTGCCGGACAGCAGGGTTTCGAATTCCCGGAGGAACGCGGGGAAGTCGGCGACCACCGTGCGCGCCTGTTCCAGCCAACCGGCCGGCAGATCGCAGCGACAGCCGCCGAAGCGCATGTAATTGCACATCATGCGGGCGCCGGTGAGCGATTCGAAGAGATCGAGGACCTTCTCGCGCTGGCGGAAGGCCCACATCAACGGGGTGCCGAGGGCGCCCATGTCCTGCAGCAGGAAGCCGCAGAGACCGACGTGGTTCTGGAGGCGTGTCAGTTCGGCGGTGATGACGCGGATGTATTCGGCCCGTTCCGGGACCTGCAGGCCGGCCAACCGCTCGACGGCCAGCGCGTAGGCCCAGTTGTTCGTGAGCGAACAGAAGTAATCGAGCCGGTCCGTGTAGGGCATCGAGCCGAGATAGCTCGTTCCCTCGGCGATTTTCTCGTGGTTCCGGTGCAGGTAGCCGAACACCGGCTTGAGTTTCACGACGGTCTCGCCGTCGAGCACCACGTCCATCCGGAAGACGCCGTGCGTCGAGGGATGTTGCGGCCCCATCGAGACCTCGAGCATGTCGCCCTCGAGCTCCGTGCCCTCGTGGTCGACGCGCGGGCGGACCACGAAGGATTCCGGGGTGGGCCGGTTCATGGCTTTGCCTCCGGTGCCGGGTAGTGCGCCTTGGCCAGCGCCAGCACCTCGTCGTGCGGCGTCGGTTCGTACTCGTGGTCGTCCGGCGCGACGTAGTCCCGGCGCATGGGATGGTCCAGGAACCCCTCCCACATGAGGATGCGCCGCAGGTCGGGATGGCCGGCGAAACGGACCCCGAAGAGATCGTAGACCTCGCGTTCCTGGAACTCGCAGCCGCGCCAGACCGGAGTGAGCGAGGCCACGGTGCAGTCATCGCCGCGGTTGGCCGTGCGTTGGCGCAGGATCACCGGTCCGTGTTTGAGGGACACGGAGTAGAGATGGTACACGACCTCGAGATATCCCGGGACGCGGCGGATTTCCACGGTCTCCTTTTCCACGCCGTCGACGATCGCCTTGGACGTCGTCTTTTCCTCGCGGTCCGGCCAATCGATGCCGGTGACGTTGGAGCAGGTATCGAGACGCAACCGGGGATCGTCGCGGAGAAACCGGGCGGCCGCGTCGGCATCGGTCGGCGCCACCCGCAGGGAGGCTTGGGCGGGGACCGGGCCATTGGGAACCAGTTCGGTCCGGACGCCGGGCAAGGCGGCTTCCAGAAGCGACTTCAGTTCCTCGAGGACGGGAAGGGGCATGGCCATGGATCAGCCGGCGCGGACGAACGGGATCGGTTTCCACAGCGCGTCGTTTTTCGGCGGCACCAGGTCGTGCGGGCCGAATTCCGGGACGGGAAACTCGCTGGGAGCGTCGGCACGGAGATGACGGGGCCGGTTGGGGCCGGTGAGCTTTTCCCCGGCGATCTTTTCCTGGAGCGCGATCAGGGCGTGCAGCAATGCCTCGGGCCGTGGCGGACAACCGGGAATGTGGATGTCCACGGGCAGGAGGCGATCGATGCCCTTGAGGACGTTGTAGCCCTGCTTGAACGGACCGCCGGAAATGGCGCAGGCGCCCATGGCGATGACGTACTTGGGCTCGGGCATCTGGTTGTAGAGACGCACGACCTGCGGGGCCATCTTCTTGGTCACCGTGCCGGCGACGATCATGAGGTCGGCCTGGCGCGGCGACGGGCGGAACACCTCGGAACCGAACCGCGAGATGTCCCAGCGGGACATGCTGGCGGCGATCATCTCGATGGCGCAGCAGGCGAGGCCGAAGGAGAGCGGCCACACGGAATTGCTGCGACCCCAGTTGTAGAGTTCCTGGAGCGAGGTGGCGACGACCCCTTGTTTGGCGAGTTCGTTCTTGAGTCCTTCGTCGATCATGCGGCGTTCGGGTCAGGTGATGGGATGCGGGGGCCTGGGTCTCAACGTCCGTTGCTTATTTCCATCCCAGAACACCCTTGAGCCAAGCCCAGGCGAGGCCCTCGACGAGCAACAAAACGAACAGCAGCATGGCGAGGACGGCCCCGAGGGGGAGTTCGAGAAACTTGACGGCAAACGGGATGAGAAAGACCGATTCGACGTCGAAGACGAGGAACAGGATGCCGTAGAGGTAATAGTCGGGCTTGAAACGAACGAGGGGATCGCCCCGGGACTCGAGGCCGCACTCGTAGGTGGCATTCTTCTGGGGACCCGGCTTTTGCGGGGAGAACGCGATCGCCCAGAGGCGGGCGAGGCCGAGCGGCACGAAGGGGAACGCGACCGCAATCAGGAAGAACGTCCCGAGGAACAGGTAGGGATGAGGATTCATCGGCCCAACAGATCCGGATTTGCCCGCCAGTGCCGCCGCCGGCACTCGAAAAGCGACCGGGGCAACGCTGCGTTCAGATTACCGGTGGGGATGCCGGGTTCCAATCACGGACTGCCGTTGACCGGAAGTTTGTTGTCTTTGGACCGGGCGTCCCGCGGGGCATGCCGAACGTTGACGGGTCCCACCCGCGGGAACACGCTGGGCCAATGATCCCCGTCGATGCCATCCGGGCCGCTTCGGCCAGGGCGCTCTCGCGCCGCGAATGGTTGCGCGTCGGTGGACTGTCCTGCCTCGGCTTGTCCCTGCCCGGGTTGGTCCAAAGCCGGGCCTTCGCCGCCCCGGCACGGCCACTGGCGGGTTTCGGGCGGGCGAAGTCATGCATCGTCCTCTATCTCTCCGGCGGCCCGCCGCAGCACGAAACCTTCGATCCCAAGCCGGAGATGCCGTCGGAAATCCGCGGCGAGTTCCGGGCCATTCCGACGTCGGTTCCCGGCACCCACTTTTCCGAGTTGCTGCCGCGGACGGCGCGTCTGGCCCATCGCATCGCCGTGATCCGGTCGATGTGCACCGACAACAACAGCCACTCGGCCAGTGGATACTGGATGCTGACCGGCTACCCGCACTTGGCGCAGGCGGAGGTGCCGGCGAGTCCCGACGACTGGCCGTGCCTCGCGGGGGTCGTGGGCGCGCTCAAGCCCAGCGAACGCTCGCCATTCTCGTCGGTCATCCTTCCCGAGATGGTCCACAACGACGGCGCGCCGCCGTCACCCGGCCAGAGCGGCGGATTCATGGGCCACGTTTGGTCGCCGCTGGTGTTGACGTGCGATCCCTCGCAGCCGCGCTTCGAGGTCGATGGCCTGCGGTTGCCCGACGGGGTGACGGCCTCGCGGTTCGACGAGCGGGCGGGTTTGCTCCGGGGACTGGAGGGACACTTCGGCGATTGGATGCGCAGCGACGCGGTGGCTTCTTTCTCGAAGATCCACCAGCAGGCTTTCGACGTGGTGCGCTCGTCGTCGAGCCGGGCGGCCTTCGAACTGGAGCGGGAGGCGGCGTCGATCCGCGAGCGCTATGGACGCGCCAAGTTCGGGCAAAGCGTGCTCTTGGCGCGTCGGTTGGTGGAATCGGGAGCCCGGCTCGTGCAGGTGAATTGGCCGCGGGAACCGGGCGACCAGATGACCGGATTCCCGGTGTGGGACACGCACAAGAACAACGCCCCGCGGGTACGGGACGTTCTCTGCCCGCAATTCGACCGTGCCTTCAGCGCGCTGGTGGACGACCTGCACGAGCGCGGCCTGCTGGACGAAACCTTGGTGGTGGCCATGGGGGAATTTGGCCGGTCGCCGCGGATCAATCCGGTCGGGGGCCGGGATCATTGGGGCAACTGTTTCTCGATCGCCGTGGCCGGCGGTGGGATCGCGGGCGGGCAGGTCGTCGGGTCGAGCGACCGGGAGGGCGGTCATCCCGCGAGCCGGCCGGTGCGGCCGCAGGATCTGGCGGCTACGATGTTCCACCTGCTGGGGATCAATCCGGCGGGGGAATTCGTCGATCCGTTGGGACGGCCTCGGCCGCTGACGAACGGCGGCCAGGTGATCGGGGAGTTGGCGGGGTAGGGCGGGTGCGGTGGCAAGGCCCCCGGCGGGCGGCGGCACCGCGACGAAACCCGCAGTCTTCCCAAGGCACGTCGCGCGGGGAGTTCGGCCCCCGCTCCGGGAGCCAAGGGAGCCGACCCTCCGCCGATCGCGGCCTACGCCTCCGCGGCCTGGAGTCGGCGGAACACCTTGAGGGGTTCCGGCATCTTGTAGTGTCGCTTGAGGCCGTGGTCGGCGAGGGCGGCGGCGGGCACCCGCGACACGAACTCGGCAAACGATTTCTCGACCCGGTCGCGCTGCATCTTTTGGCCGGCCTTGCTTTCCCAGAACTCTTCCTCGATGCCGGCGAGCGCGATCGCGGCCTGGTCGGGCGCGAGATCCTCGCGCCGGCCGAGGATCCACAGCAATTCGGGGTCCTCCGGCAAGGCCACGGGGAAGGGCACGAATGGAACCTTGGCCTCTTCCTCCGGTTCGCTGCCGGGCGGGACGACCTTGATCCGGTTGCTGATCTTGCGGTCGGGCAACGCGATCTCGATGGCCACGGCACTGCCGTCCTCGGTGGCCTCGACGACGACGTTTTCGGGGCCGAAGTTTCCGGCCAACTGTTCGCGGAAGCCCTGGACGGTCGCCGGCTCAAGGTCGGGCAGGGAACCCACGGTGCAGAATTTCTCCAGCGATTTGACGCTGTTCAGGAGGCGAACCTCGCGGGCAACGCACGCGTAGATGGCGCTCGCCAAGGCTGGGTTCGGGGTCGCCTCCGGCAACACTTTCTGGAGGAGGTCGAGGAACTGCGCGTCGGTCATTCCCTTCGTTTTCATTCGGTCGAATCAGGCCCGTAAATCCGGGGGGCGCGGTTGTGGCCCGTCGCGTCCACGCGCGCAAGCGTGGGTTGGGGAAATCGCTCTGCCTCAACCGCGCCCGGACGGGTCCGCGGCGGTCGCTCGGTCGACGGGCGGGAAATTCAGGCGGCGGCGTTGGTACCAAGCCACGCCGAAAAGGTCGGCGATGCCGCGCCCGAGCCGGTTCCAAACCCCGTACTTGCTGACGCCGGCGACGCGCGGACGGTGGTTGACGGGGACCTCGCGGCATCGGCTGCCATTGCCGGCGACGAGGATCGGCAGGAACCGATGGAGGCCGTTGAACGGGAAAACCCCGGACAACGCGCCGCGCTTGAAGGCGCGCAGCGCACAGCCGGTGTCCGCGAAATCGTACCGGAGCACCGCCTTGCGTGCCGCGCGGGCGACGCGCGAGGACCACCGGCGCACGAGGGTGTCCCGGCGGTTCACGCGGTGCCCGCAGACGAAGTCCAGGTCGGACCCGAGCATCGCCAGCATGCGGGGCAGTTCGGCGGGGTCGTTCTGGAGATCGCCGTCGAGGGTGCACAGCAGCGGGGCGTCGGTACCCACGATGCCGGTCCAAACGGCCGCGCTCTGGCCCATGTTGCGGGTGTGGCGCAGGCCGACGAGGCGCGGTTGTTCGCGGCGCAGCGCGCGGATGCGGTCCCAGGTGCCGTCGGTGCTGCAGTCGTCGACGAGCACGATTTCCCAGACGCGGCCCTCGGCGGCGAAGACGCGCGCCAGTTCCTCGACCAAGGGTGCGATGTTCTCCGCCTCGTTGAAGACGGGAACGACGATCGCGATGTCGGCGGCCACGGCCGGACTCTACGCGCGTCGCCCCGCGTCGGGAAGGCGGACGTCGCGGCGACGCGGATGCCTTCCCGGGGTCAACCGGGGAGACGGCCCGGTGTGTCCACCCGTTCCCAGCTTTCGTCCGTCCACCGGGTCCCCACGCCGCCACGGTGGACCGGCGGCAGGAGTTCGTCGTCGGCCAATGTCTCGTGCAGTCCCGCCACCGCCGAATGCATCTGGCGCGCGAGTTTTTTGCGGTCGCCCGTCGCCACCCGCACCGAGCCGAACCGGATCCGCGCGACGATCCTCGGCAGGGAGAGGACGTGGAGGAAATGGGGGAGGAAAGTCATCCCGCCCCAGTATGCCACGTCGGTGGCGGGATCGCCGCCGTCGGGCAATTCGTACGCGATGGCCGCCGGCACGACGCGCCAGCCTTCCCGGACGGCGATCTCGAACAACGACGCATGGAAGGGCAGCACCGAGGAACCGTCGGAACTCGTTCCCTCGGGAAACACGACCACGGGGATCCCGGCGGCCACGCGGGCGCGCATGGCGTCGGTCGCCGCGACGAGGGCGCCGCGCCGGTCGCGGTCGAGGAAGATGCTGCCGGCGCGACGCGCGAGGCTGCCAAGCAGTGGCCAGGCAGCGACCTCGGCCTTCGAGACGAATGCCATGGGCCCGAGGGTCGCGAGCGCGACGACGTCGAGATAGCCGAGATGGTTGGCGACGATGAGTTGGGCTCCCTTCGGGCTGCCTTCGGCCTCTGTGCGGAGATGGATGCAGTGGGCGATCCTGCAGGCCTCCTCCCGCAGGTAATCGGCACAGCCAACCGGGCCGGGCACGCGGCGACGCAGGACGCCGTGGGTCGCGGTCGTCGCGAAGGACAGGAGGCGGCCCGTGGCCCGTGCCAGGGAAGGAATCATTTTCAGCTCCCGAGGATGTGCCGTGCGGCCGCCGGCAGCGCGGCCAGATCCATCCAGGTCAGGAAGTCGATGGTTTTGAAATCGCGGTCCAACGCGGGCGCGCCGCAGATCCGGGCGCCCAAGGAGAGGTACGCCCGGAGAAGCGGGGGAATGCGCGGTGCTTCCGCCGCGACCCGGTCCAGGGCGCAGGCATAGGCAGGCAACGGGTGCGTGCGGAACGGGGCATCGACGAGATGGCGCGATCCCAGTTCGAGGTATGCCGCGGCGCCGTCGCGTGGGTCCAGCCCCGGCATCGAACTGCAGCCGACGAAATAGCGGCAGGCATGGCCCCGCGCGTAGTCGACCACCCCGCGCCACAGGAGCGACAGCACGCGGAGATTCCGGTGGGAGCGGTGGACGCACGCGCGGCCGAGTTCCACCAGTTCGCCGCGGACGGATTCGAACGGGGCCAACTGGAATTCCTGCGCGGAGTAATAGCCGAGGTTGCGGCGGGCCATCGCGCCGGTCTGGAGCCGATAGGTCCCGACGATCTCGCCGGTGGAAACCGACTCCACGAGGAGATGGTGGCAATGGGCGTCGAAAGGATCCTCGTCGCGGCGCGTGGCGTGGGACGACGCGAGGCCCTCGTTGCGTTCGAGGTTGAAGACCTCGAAACGCAGCTTCTGGGCGGCGACGACGTCCCCGGACGAGGCGGCGAGGCGGACGCGGTAGGCGGCAGGGTGCCGGACTCGGGCGAGCACGCGCGATCCGACGGTTGTTTCGGCGGCGTTGGCGGGGTTAGGCGGGACGACTTCGTTCGCGGCGAGAGCCATGGGTCGATGTTGGCGGGCAACGCTGGCGGGGGCACGTGAACATCGCGCAACGCCGCGACGGACGTGTTACGGAACGGCACCAAAACGCTTCCCAATCGATGGGCGCATCCCTTCCCGTGGAAAACCGCGCGCCTGCCCGGGCCGGGAGTTTCGGCTTTCTCCGGGCGGGGAAGTCGATGAAGCCTCCGCGGGGACGGGGGAGCGAGGCGGGTTGGCATACCGGGCGAGAAACATGGTGGATTTCTTGAGCAAGGCGGAGCGATCGGAACGCATGTCGCGGATCCGCGGGCACGGCAACGAGTCGACGGAATTGGCGTTGGCGCGGTTGTTCCGCGCGCACGGCATCACGGGATGGCGACGCCGCCGGCCGGTTTTTGGGAAACCGGATTTCGTGTTCGCGGCCTCGAGGGTGGCGGTGTTCGTCGACGGTTGTTTTTGGCATGCCTGCGCGGCGCACGCACGGATACCGCGGACGAACCGCGCGTTCTGGGCGGCCAAGCTGGACGCGAACCGGGCCCGGGACCGGCGGGTCAACCGGACGTTGAAGTCGCGCGGTTGGACCGTGGTGCGGGTCTGGCAACACGAATTGAAACGCCGGAACGAGCCGCGGTTGCTGGCGCGGTTGCGGCGCCGGTTGGGGACCGCCTGATCCTGTCCCGCCCCCGCCGGGCGCGGGGCCGCGGTCAGCGCCGCATGTTGCGGAGGAGTTCGTTCGCGCAGAGTTCGGCGAACGCCGGGTCGTTGATGTTGCCGGGGTACTCGATCACGGGAATGTCGGCGCGCAGGTGGCGCTTCCATTCGCCGAACAACGCGGCGTCGGCTTCCGGCCAATGGAACGGTTGTCCCGGCGCGCTGATCACGCTGATGCCGCCGAGTGGGATCAATACCGTCACGGGACCCTTCGACAGATTCGCCTTCTCCGCGAGGATCCGGCCGATGGCGGCGCATTCGTCGGGCGTGGTGCGCATCAGGGTCACCTGGGCGTTGTGCTGGTAGAAGCGGCGGTCGCGGAACTTTTCCGGGACGCCGGAGCGCTCGCCGAAGTTGACCATGTCGAGGCAACCGGGCGCGAGGATGGCGGGGACGCCGTTCCGTGCGGCCGCCTCGAGTCGGGTGGGGCCCGCGCCCAGAACGCCGCCGACGAATTCGTCCGCCCACTCGGTGGTGGTGACGTCGAGCACGCCGGCGACGAGGCCGCTTTCGACGAGGGATTCCAGGGTGCGGCCACCGTTGCCGGTGGCGGCGAAGACCATGACCTCGAGGCCGGCTGCCTCGAGGACCTCGCGGGCGCGGGTGATGCAGGCGGTGGTGTTGCCGAACTGGGAGGCGACCACGACCGGTTTGTCCGCGCCGCCGGCGGGGACGACGGTCTCGACCATGCCGCAGATGGCGCCGGCAGCCTGGGCGAGCAGCACGCGCGAGAGTCGGTTCAGGCCGGCGACATCGACGACGCTGGGCATCATGACGATGTCCTTCACGCCCACGTAGGGGGCGGTGTTGCCGCTCGCGAGGGTGGAGACCATCAGCTTGGGAAAGCCGATCGGCAAAGCGCGCATGGCGGCGGTGCAGATGGCCGTGCCACCCCCGCCCCCCAGGGAAATCACTCCCTGGATCCGGCCTTCGCGCTGCAGGCGCTCCAGCACGAGGGGCGCGCCCTTTGCCATCATGCCGACGGCCTCGCCGCGGTCGCGCCGGGCGACGACGCCGGCAAGGTCGGCGCCGGCGGCCGTGGCGATCTCGGTGCGGGGGACATCCGGTTGGATCCGCGGTGCTTCGAGCGTGCCGACGTCGACCAGGAGGGCTTGGTGTCCGCGTTGGCGGATCAACGAGGCGACGTAGCCGTGTTCTTCGCCTTTGGTATCGAGGGTGCCGAGGACGGCGATGGTGGCCATGGGATGGGGGGTCAGCGACCGAGGATTTGGTCCAACTGCCTGAGGAGTTCCGGATCGGAAACGAGTTTCCGCAGCAGGTCCTTGTTCGAGATGAGGGTGAGGGCAGCGAAGGTGAGGGCGTCGAAGAAGCCGTGGGCGAGGATGGCCTCGGGGAGGGAGCGTCGGACCACCATGATGCCGCCGAGGCCGAGTCCCAGGGCCGCGGTGAGGGCGACGGCGCCCCAGCCCTGGGTGAGGTGGCCCAGGCCGAAGATGGCGGCGGCGATGACGACGGCGAGCCATTCCCAGCGGCGTCCCGGCCATTCGGCGGGAAAGAGGGCGCGGAGGGAAGCGATGACGCCGGCCCGCCAGAGTTCCTCGCGCAATCCGGCGACGACGAAGCTGACCCACGTCGTGCAGAGGAGGACGAAGTACGGGTTGGCGAGTGCCTTGGGATCGAAAAGATTCTCGATCTTCGGCCGCAGTTGCTGGAGCGATTCGGCGCCGATGCCCGAGTGCAACGCCATGGAGGCGCCGATCACGACGAGGCCGAGGAGGAGGATGCCGGCCCGCAGGACGAGGGACCAGGCGAAGCCGAAGACGAAGGTGAGGACCTGAACCTTTTGCGCCGCGTAAAGTTCGGCCCGCGAGGGCCGACCCGCCAACCACGCGAGGGCGAACACCACCGCGAACACCAGCAGATGGAGTCCCGTGGACCAGAAAAGCCCGAGCGGGGTGGACGGCAGGGCCGGGTCCTTGGCGGTGGCGGCGCTGCCGCTGAGACCGGCGTAAAGGACGTAGGCCGCGAGAAGGACGAACATCGCGGCCGAACCCCAGCGCGGGACCGGTCGCTCCGAACGGTAAAACGGCAGGGGGGGCGGCGCGGGTGGCGGGGCGATCGGCGGGGCCTCGAACATGATGGGATCAGCGGGGCGATCGTGGGGAGGCATCGGCGGCCCGTCGGCAGGCCATCGATACCAAATCGAGATGCGCGAGGAATTCCCCGCGTTCCGTCTCCGGGAGCACCGCGAGCACCTCCGACTGCAGGTCGACGGCGATCGCGCGGCACGCTTCGTACTGGATCCGTCCCGGTTCGAGCAGTCGGATCCGATAGGCCCGCCGGTCGGACTCGTGGGGTTTGCGCGAGATCCAGCCGGCGCCTTCCATCCTTTCGAGCAACGAGGCGACCGTGTTGGGATCCGACGACATGAGGGTGGTGAGATCGCGCTGGGTAAGGCCGGCGGCGTCGCCCTCGAGGAGGGTCCGCATGGCGGTGAACTGGTCGGGAGTGACGCCGGTGTGGGCGATGCGGCGTCGGAATGCCTGGTTGAGACCGTACCAAGCGCGGCGCAGCAGCGGCGGGAGGCGGCGGCGCGACGGCGAGTCGACGGCGGGTACCGGCAGGTCGTGGTTTCCTGTAGGGCGGGTCGGCAAGGCGCCGGGTGTATACGGCGGCGGCCTGCGTTTGGCAATTCGCGGCACGGACGGCTTGACGGTGGACGCCGGCTCCGCGACAACGCGCGCCGAAATGCATCCGGTTCCCATCTCCGAGATCGAGGCCGCCATCCGCAACGTTCCCGACTTCCCCAAGCCCGGGATCCAATTCAAGGACATCACCCCGGTCCTGGCGGACGGGCGTTTGTTCGGGGGAGTGATCGACCACCTGCTCGAGGGGGTGCGGCCGGGCAGCGTGGACAAGGTGGTGGGGATCGACGCGCGCGGCTTCATTTTTGCCGCGGCTGCGGCCGTGAAGCTCGGGGCGGGTTTCGTTCCGGTGCGCAAGAAGGGCAAGTTGCCGTTCGCGACGCACGAGCAGAGCTACGATCTCGAATACGGGTCGGCGACGGTGGCGGTGCACGTCGACGCGGTGCAGGCGGGCGAGCGGGTGTTGTTGCTGGACGACCTGCTGGCGACGGGCGGGACGGCGTCGGCCGCCGTGTCCCTGCTGGAGAAGCTCGGGGCCCGGATCGTGGGGGTGAACTTCGTGATCGAACTCGGATTCCTCGACGGCCGGAAGCGGTTGGGGGCGCACCCGGTGCGCGCCTTGGTCCGTTACTGAACGGGGCCGGACCTACTTGCCGAGGTTCAGGAAAACAAACGAAAGGGCACCCACGATCACCAGGCCGAGCACGACGCCGACGGCGAGGAAGATCTTGTTGACCTTGTTGCTCTTCTTGCCGAAGCCGGCTTCTTTGGCGACGACCATGGTGTTGCCCTCGCCGAGGCGGACGGTGGGACGGGCCTGTTCCATCTGCTTCTTGCCGGTCTCGTAGCGGAGTTCGACCTGACCCAGGCGCAGGATCTGGCCGGGCTTCAGGATTCCTTCCTTTTCGGGAGCCAGCGCGACTTCGTGCAGGAACGTGCCGTTGGTCGAGTTCAGGTCCTTGACCACCACGTCGTCGCCTTTCAGCCACACTTCGCAGTGATGACTGCTGACGGACGCTTCGGGGATGCAGAACGCGTTGTCTTCGACGCGCCCGACCGTGGTTTTGGTCGCCGTCAATTCAACGGTCCGGCCGGTAAAGCCTTCTGTGAGGACGACCAGTTTCGCCATAGGTTGGTAAGTGCAGTTAAGCGGTCGTGCCGTGGGGGGGTCAATGGCGGACTTCAGCCGCGCTTGAGAATCAACGACCGGAATTCGTCGAACAACGCGGTGCTGTCGTGCGGTCCCGGCGAGGCCTCCGGGTGGTACTGGACGCAAAACACCGGCTTCGTCTTGTGGCGGAGGCCCTCGACCGTCTGGTCGTTGAGGTTGATCCGGTTCACCGACACGTCGGAGGGCAGCGACGCGGGATCCACGGCGAATCCATGGTTCTGCGAGGTGATCTCGACCCGGCCCGTCTCGAGGTCCTTGACCGGTTGGTTGCCCCCGCGATGGCCGAACTTGAGCTTGAAGGTGCGCCCGCCCATCGCCTGTCCGAGGATCTGGTGGCCGAGGCAGATCCCGAAGATCGGCGTGCCCGAGTCCACCAGCTTCCGGATCTCCGCGACAATGCCGCCCAACGCCGCCGGATCCCCGGGACCGTTCGAGAGGAAAATGCCCGCCGGCTTGAACTTCAACACTTCCGACGCCGGCGTCGACGCGGGGACCACGCGGACTTGGAACCCTTTTTGCCGGAGCCGTCGCAGGATGTTGTACTTGATGCCGAAATCGTAGGCGACGATGGGGATGTCCGCCGCCGGAAGCGGCTTCCGGAGATCGCGCGGCGGACGGGCCGGTGGCTCGCTCCCCTGCATCAGCGTGAAGGCCGGGCTGTCCGTGTCCGACGGATCCCACAGGAACGACTCGCGGTGGGTGACCTCCTGCACGTAGTCGCGGCCTTCCATGCCGCCCCATCCCTTCGCGCGGGCGACCGCATCGGCATCCGAGATGTCCTCGGTCGAAATCGTGCCGGGCATGGCGCCCTGCACGCGGAGTTTCTTGACCAACGCGCGGGTATCGATGCCCTGGATGCCGGGAATGCCGGCCTCGACGAGGTACTCGTGGAGCGACCAATCCGAGCGCCAGTTGCTGACGACCGGGCTGAGTTCGCGGATGACGAAACCCGCGGCATGTGCCCGCCAGGACTCGACGTCCACCTTGTTGACGCCGTAGTTGCCGATGTGCGGATAGGTCATCGTCACGATCTGTCCCTTGTAGGACGGGTCGGTGAGGATTTCCTGATACCCCGTCATCGAGGTGTTGAAGCAAACTTCGCCGACGGCCGTGGCGCGGGCACCGAAGGCGGTGCCATGGAATACGGTGCCATCGGCGAGGGCGAGTACGGCGCGATTGCTCATGGAGTGCGTCGGGCGACACGCATCCGTGGGGAGGCGGGTCGCAAATCGGCGCGGAGTATGGTCAGCGCCGACGCGGGGTCAACGGGGGAGTCGGGGCGGAAACGCCGGTGCCCGTCATTTTGCACCTTGCGCGATCCATTTCCCCACCAGTTCGATCTGTTTCGGGGCGAGTTTGTGCTTTTCGGGCGCGGGCAAATCCTCGTCCTTGCCCGAAACAATCGTGATCAGGGAACTCTTCGAGGCGTCCCCGGGCGTCACCAGTTTGGGGTAATTCGCGCCGCCCTTGAGGACGGCGGCCGCGGTCTCGACGGAGAACGAGCCCTTGGCCCCGGGCCCGGCATGGCAGTTGCCGCATGCCTGGGCAAACAGCGGTTGGATGTCGCCCGCGAAGGTCACCGGCTTCACGAATTCGGCGATCGGTCCCTCCGGCCACCGGGCCCCTTGGTCGATCCAGGCCCGCAGCATGCCGATCTGCTCGGCGGTGAGTTTCTCGCTCTGGCCGGGTTTGTCGCTCGGCGGTGGCATGAGCATTTCGTCGACGAGTCCGGCCACCATGTGGATGACCGCGCTCTCCTCGGACCGCCCGGCCTTGATGGAGGGGCCGTAGTCGTCGGTGATCTTGAAGGCGCCCTCGCGGGTATCCATGCGGTATTTCCCCTTCTGTTTTTCGGGGCCGTGGCACTTGAAGCAGGCCTCCTTGAACAGCGGATAGACCTCCTTGGCGAAGTCGACCGGGCGCGCCACCGGCAGGGGCAGCTTGGCGACGTCGGGTTTGGCTCCCTTTTCGGCGGCGGCCACGAGGGGGAACGCGAGGGCGAGGACGACGAGACGTTTCATGGGAAGGCACGGGCACTCTAGGGCGATTCCAACGATCCGAAAAGGCCCCGTTCTGGAAGGCGATGCCGTGGGAATCACCGGGCCGTCGTGGCTCGATGCACCACCGCGTGACCGTCGTCGGACGGCGGGTCCCCCGGGAAGGCCGGTCGCTTCCGCGGTGGGACCTGCGCGGGCAGAAGGGGGATGGCCGCAGTCCTGAAATGGAGGATCCGCCCCGCGAAGGCGCGCCCCGCCACACGGGTGCCGCATGGGTCCCGCGGATTGCAGTGGGCAGGCCGGGTCACCCGAGCCGTCACCGCCGCAGGGTGGTGTGGTCGCGCAACCACTGCAGGTCCGTGCTGCCGGGCGAGGACAGATTGTGCTGGATGCGGACCCCGATGGGCGAGTTGGCGAACACCTTCGGGTCGAGCCATCGGTGCGCCGCCGCGTGCCCATCGGCATAGGAGACCATGCCGCCGCGACTGTGGTGCGTGGCCGGGATGTGGAAAAATGTGTCGCCACCACCCGCGCCGGGCATGAGGACGATGAATGCCGGGGTGCAAAGGCTCTGGGGCGTGGTGTCCTGGTGAAGGAAGTAGTCGGACGGGGTCCGGAAATCGGAGATCTTCCCGAAGATCTGGTAGTGCGGGGCAAGCCGTTCGGCCATCGAGTCGTCGGTGCCCACGTAGAGGTTCATCGCGTAACTGCGCACCTGCAGGATCGGTCTGCCGCGCTGGACCACGATGGTGGTCTTGTCGGACGGGCATTGGTAGGTCTGGCGGGTACCGATGTACGGGGCGAACAGCGCGTATTTCCGGTCGGTGAGGAAATGGTCGTTGGTGAACGCCGCCGTGAAATTGTGATAGCCGCCCATGACCCAGAGCTTGGCGAGGGTGTCGCCCGGTTGCTGGGAGCCATTGTTGACCGCGCGGTCGCGGTTGTCGTTGGCGTAAAGCGACCAGGCGATCGCGAGTTGGCGCTCGTTGTTGAGGCACTTCGCGCGCCGGGCCACTTCCCGGGCATGGACCAATGCCGGCAGGAGAAGGCCCGCGAGGATCGAGATGATCGCGATGACCACCAGCAGTTCGATCAGCGTGAAAGCCCCGGCGCCGGACGCGCGCCGGACGCGGGCGTCGGACCCACGGCCTCCGGGCAGCGGGCCCGACGGATGGAATTGTTTTCGGTGCATGCCGGACCTCGGACGGGTTGATCCCAACGCCGAATCCCGGACGACGCGGGAGCGCGCCGCCGGGTGTCGTGGAAGATCTGCCGGCTAAGACCGACCGGCATCCGGAATGGTTACCGCCGTCGTCGGGGGCAAACCCGGTCGGGGACGATCAACGCGCGCCGGCACCGTCGGCGGTGATCAGGCGGCACCCCTCCAGTTCCCGGAGCGCCTGCTCTTTCGGAACCTCGCCGGGCTTGAGGTGCCCGACGAACACGCCCGGAAGCATCGTCAGGCGCACGTACTTTTCCTCGCCCGCGAGCAGCTTGATCTGGAGTTTGTCGGCCCATTCGGTCGCGGTCTTCACCTCGTAGTCGCCGGCCGGTCGGTCCGCGAAGAAGTAACACCCGGGTTGCGACTTGCCGACGACCACGTCGTTCAGATGCACGAGGGGTTGGACCGCGGCCCCGATCATTTTGCTGGGCCGATAGACCCAGACGCGACCTTGGCCGGATGGGATCGGGGGAATGGTGGCGCGGTACTCCTGGTATTTCGGACCCGTGGCACAGCCACCGGCGAACGAGGCCACGACGAGCGCGAGGAAGATTGCCAAGGGGGTTTTCATGACGACTCCTTTGCCGTGAAAACGTCTATGCGCCGGCGCCGGCCCGGTCAACGGGTCCATCGCAACCTTGATTGCCGTTGGCGCACCCTTTCGGTGCGGTCCGGGAAGCCGCGGGATGCGGGTGGCCACAACTTGCGGGCAGGGCCGAGCCCGAAGCGGCACCCGGGATTCCCGCGATGTCCTCGAGGCCTCCCCGCCGTGGACCGGAAGGATCTCAGGCCGCCGCGGCGGCCTTGGGGCGCTCGCGGTAGAGCACCACGCAGTGCCCGATGAGCCACACCAGGTGACTGCGGCTGGCGTCGGCAAGTTGGCGGGCGACCTCCTTCTTCTGGTCCTTGTGGTCGGTCAGGCGGATCTTCACCAACTCGTGCAAAGTCAGGGCATCGTCGAGGCTCTTCAACAACGCGGGCGACGCCCCGGCGTGGCCTACCTTGATGACGGGTTCCAGCTTTTGGGCGCGGGACCGGAGTTGGCGCACGACGGCGCCCGGAAGACGTGTGGATTCTGTTTCGGACATGGGATTCGTGTTTTGAAGGGACGCGTCGCGGCGCCTTACAGACGCTGGATCTTCTCGAGAAGACCACTCGTCGAGCGCCCCGGAAGGAACGCCTGGAAAACGATGGTCCCGCCATGGGACTCGACGGCGCGCCGTTCGTCCTGGTTGATGGTTTCCAGGGTGTAGTCGCCGCCCTTCACGTAGACGTCGGGTTGCGCGACGCCGAGAAACCGGACGGCCCGGACCTCGGGAAAGACACACACGGCATCGACGCAGGCGAGCGCGGCGAGGATGCGGGCGCGGTCCTGTTCCGGGGTCACGGGGCGGGTGGGGCCCTTGAGTTGGCGGACGGAATCGTCCCCGTTCAGGCCCACGAGCAGGGCGTCGCCCCGGGCGCGCGCCGCCTCGAGGTAATCGACGTGGCCGGCGTGGATCAGGTCGAAGCAGCCGTTGGTGACGACGAGACGCCGCCCCGAGCGGCGCAGGGTCTCGCGCCACGCGGGTAGCTCCGCGGCCGGAATGATCTTGTGGAGGGACGACATGCGTTGTCCGCGGCGGAGGCGCGCCATGGACCGTGTCCGCTATGAGTGGCCGGGGTTCCACGGGGAGGCAAGCGATCTGTTGGCCGGCGCGCCCGCGAGGGTGTGTCTCCGCATTGCGGGTGGACGCGCCGGGTGCGAGCACGCGCACCGCAATCCGGTTTTCCAACGCGCCATGTTGCAGGCCGGGCCCGCCGGGGCGGCGTCCCTGGATCGGGCAGCCGAAAGATCGGGGATCCTCGGTCCGGCTTCCCGAAACAACGCGCCGAATCCGGCGGAAATCGCAGGCGGCCGTCCCGGCCGCGGGTTCCGCGCCGTCCTCATTCCCGCAACAGCCACACCTCGCTCACGCGCGATTGCTTCCGCCAATTGAGTTCGGCCTCCTCCGGCAACGCGTCGAAGGTCACCAACAGGTCCCCGTTGCGGAGGGTCCCGGCCGGGACCACCCATTCCATCGATTCGCCCACCTCGATGCGTCCGTCCTTCACCGGCGCCAGCAATTGCCCGTTGGCCCGAACCTTCGGCCGGCCCGATCCGGTCATTTTCAACCGGTACGACGCCGACGCGTCCAGGTGGTGGTAACGGAGTCCGATCGGCCAATCCACGCTGGTCAGCAACGACAGCCGCTTCCGGGTCTTGCCGTCGTCCCACCACCAGTACCCGGGGTTCGGGTTCCGCTCCATCGTCGGGTCCGTGTTGGTGCCCTCGCCCCGCACCACCCGCGGCGATTTCGCGATGTTGCCGACCTCGTCGTAGAAACTGCCCGGGCCGGGGTTTTCCCAGCGTCGGATGGTCTCCAGTTCCCGGAGTTTGGCCCCCTCGGAGGCAAGGCCGCGGACGCGGCGGAACTCGTCCTCGAGCCAGCGGCGGTTGTTGAGCGGTTGGTCGACGAAATCGAGGACCGCGCCGCGCTCGTAGCCGCTGGCCTGGTACAATGGCACGCTGGTCTGCAGGCGGATGGTGCGGAACAGGTCCGCGCACAATTCCCCGATCCGGGCCCGGCGTTTACGGGCAACCGGGTCGGCGATTTCCATTCGGGCCAATGCCAACGCGGAGTCCATCGCCGCATCCGCGCCGACGCGTGGCGCGGTCGCGAGGCATGCGTTGGCCCGGCGCTCCTGTTCGGTCTCGTGGAGCAGGCGCTGGCGGGTGTAGGCATCGTAGTACGCCCGCAACAGGCAAAGCTGCCAACGCCAGTCGCCGTGTAGTTCCGGATGCCCGCGCTCGAGGCGTTCCCACAGGGCCAAGGTGGCCTCGACCCCGCCGTTGTCCGCCAGCGGTCCCTCCCAATTCTTTTCCAACGCGAGGATCCCGTCGGCCGCCGGTTGCGCCGCCGCGGCCCCGAAAAAGCACCGGGCGTACTCGAGCACGATGTCCCGCGCCCCGGCATCCGGTTGCCAACCCAGCCGGCTCCACACGGTCTTGTTCACGTCGTCGTGCGCCCCGTCGGAGTAGGTGATGAAGCCCGAGGTGTACGGACCAAATTGGTCGAGGATGGCTTTCTGGAACACCGGGCGCGGGTTCGCCGGTTCGCGGCCCAGCGTCAGATGATAGGCCGGGTCCCACCACGACACCGGGAACTGGCACCGCACCGTGTGGGTGATGTCCGGATAATCCCGCAGCCCATACCGCGCCGGCAACCACGACCGGATCTCCGGGATGGGCGGGCTGCTCGGCCCCGCCACCAATCCCCCGAGCCAGTCCGGCGAGTTCCGCCCGAACCATTCCCGCACGTAGTCCACCTGCACCTTCCGGAATCCCTGCATCGACAGCCAGATCGTCGCTTTCGGGTGGTGGCGTCGCAACGGGACGGAAAGTTCGGCGAGGTACTCGAGCACCACCTCGGGCGGGTTGTCGCCCGGGTCGCCCCCGGGGAAGAACACCGCGTCCATCCGCGGGCAATCCCGGAACAACGCCGCGTGCGCCGCCAGGTGTTCGGCCCGCTTGGCCGCGTCACGGAGATCGAAGTCCGCCGGCGCCCAGATCCAGTGGTCCATCCCGTACCGGTCGCAAATCTCGCTGATCTTCCGGTTCATCGCGTCCCGCGGGATCGGCATGTGCGGGCTCTTCCGGGTGTCGTGGAACGGGATGGCCTCGATGCTGTTCGCGCCGAACAACGCCAACTCGCGGATGTATTGCTCGAACTGCCGTTCGTCCCACCCGTCGTAGCTGTTCGCCGTGTGGCGGTACCCCAGTTGGTGCCCGCGGATCGGCAACGCGGGCGCGGTGGCCACGTCGAGGCCGGCCGGCAACGCCGCGCTGCCCTTGCCCCATTCGAGCGAGCGCAGGAGTTGTCCCACCCCGAACAACGCGCCCCGCGCGTCGGCGCCTTGGATCCAGACCACGGGCCTCGTCGATCCCGCGCCCGCGGCCACGAGACGGAAACCCTCGGGTCTGGATGCCCGCGCGTCCCGGTCGGGATCCGCCGGCAGGATGGCCGGCCAACCGGGCAACGCCGCGCCCCCGGACAAGGCGACCACCGCGCCACGGCGCGGCCACTCGGTGGCGATGCCCCAACGCAAGCCGGTGCGGCGTTGGACTTCCTCGACGAGGATCCGGGCCGCCGTTTGTTCCGCGGGCGGCAGGGTGCCGGGCCGCACGACGACGGTGGCCTTCGCGAGGTCGAGGGTGGCGGGCGGCGTGGCAATGGGCGCGGCGCGGAGCGCGAGGAGGCCTAGGCAGAACCAAGCCACCGTCCAGGCACGCTGGGAATTCATCGGCAATCGCATCGGAGGAAGGGTGGAGGCTGCGGGCGGCGGGACGATCGCTGCAAGCGAAAGCCCGTGGACGTCCCGCGTGCCGGGGCCGGTCGCCCGTCCCCTCCGCCGGCCAACCATGGCGGCGACCATCCCGACGTCTTTCCCATGCCGAGGATCGCCTCTTGCCGTCCATTGCCGTCTGGTTTGGAATTTCGGGCAAACGACATTTCCAGCGTTCCATGAGCACCAAGACACCCCTCCATCCCGTGGTGGTACTCCCCGGCACCGGCAAGGTCCTGCGCGCGTTCGGCGACGAAATCACCGTCCATCTGGGCGGCGCGGACACCGGCGGCGAATTCGCGATGTTTACCGACGTGACGCCGCCGGGCGGCGGACCCCCGCCGCACTATCACCGCAACGAGGAGGAATGGTTCCTTGTGCTCGAGGGCCGCGTGGAGTTTTTCCGGGACGGCGCCTGGGGCGAGGTCCCGGTGGGAACGACGGTGTTCATCCCGAGGGGATTGGTGCACACGTTCCGGAATTGCGGGGACACCCCCCTGAAACTCCTGATCCATACCAAGCCCGCCGGTTTCGAGGTTTTCTTCGGGCGCTGCGCGGACGAGTTCGCCAAACCCGGCCCGCCCGACATGGCGCGGATCGTCGGGATCGCCGCCGAGCACGGCATCCATTTCGTCAACCCCTGAGGGTCCGGCCCGGGCGCGGGCCAAGCCATGACCCACGCGTCCGGCCGTGGTGGACCCGGGACTCCCGGCGCGTGGCTTTCCGGCACGCGGCCCCCACGCGACGACCCGAATCCGTTGCCGTCCGTCTCCGGTCGTGCGGCCTCGAGGTCGTCGGGGTGGCCGCCGGCCTGCGTTGCCCGCGCGTCCTGGCCGTCGCGACCGCACGGTGAATCGAATGCCGTCGCGACCGCACGCCGGGTCCCCGCGGTGGCCCGCGGGCTGGGAATGCCTTGAACACCCATCCGTCCTGCCCCTCCGGCGCGAACCCGTGTAACACTCGCGGCCGGTTCCCTCAGGAAGTGGATGCATGAACTCCGACTCCTCGATCCCCCGATGTCCCCAGTGCGCCGCCGCCATCCCGCCGGACGCACCCCAGGGCCTGTGCCCGCGCTGCGTCATGCTCGCGGCGACGGGCCACACCGAGTCGGGCACTTCCGCCGCCGGCGCCGAACCCCCGGACGCGGCCGTCCTCGCCCGATCCTTCCCGCACCTCGAGATCCTCGGCCTCGTCGGTCGCGGCGGCATGGGCTTCGTCTACAAGGTCCGCCAACCGAAACTGGGACGCCTCGCCGCGCTCAAGATCCTGCCCGACGATCCCCGCCTCGACCCGCAATTCGCCGGGCGCTTTCACCGCGAGGCCCGCGCGTTGGCCCGGCTCAACCATCCGGGCATCGTCGCCATCCATGACTTCGGCGTCGCCGACGGGTTCTGTTTCCTCCTCATGGAATACGTCGACGGCGTGAATCTCCGGCAGGCCATGGATGCCGGTCGATTCTCCCCCGCCGCCGCCCTCGCCGTGGTGCCGCGGATCTGCGAGGCCCTCCAATACGCGCACGACCAAGGCGTCCTGCATCGCGACATCAAGCCCGAGAACATTCTCCTCGATGTCCGGGGCCACGCGAAGATCGTCGACTTCGGCATCGCCAAGTTGGTCGGCGAGGAATCGCCCGACCGCGGCCTTACCCTCAGCGGTTCCCGGTTGGGCACGCCGACCTACATGGCCCCGGAACAGATCGAGGACCCGTCCTCGGTCGATCACCGGGCCGACATCTATTCGCTGGGGGTCGTCTTCTACGAATTGCTCACCGGCGAACTTCCCCTGGGACGCTTCGCGCCGCCCTCGGCCAAGGCGGAGTTGGACGCCCGAATCGACGAGATCGTGATGCGTGCCCTCGCCAAGGAACGCGAGTTGCGCCAGCAATCGGCCGGCGAGGTGAAGACGCAATGCGAGGGCGTGACGTCGTCCCCTGGCCCGGCGGGCCCGGACGATCCGCAGCCCCGGCAGGCCCTGCCCGCCTTCTTGTTCGCGCCGGTGTCCGCCCGCGCCAAGCCGTGGCTGCTCGCGGGAATCCTTTTGGTGGCGGCCGCCTTGGTCGCCCAGGCGTTCGGGATCGCGAAGGGGTTCGCCACCTTGGCGAGGATGTCCGAACGGCCACTCTTCGGCGGGGCCATGGATTGGCTGGCGGCCTCGGGGGTGGCCGCCCTCGCCCTCGCGGTCTGGTCGCGACGCGAGCGTCTGGCGGTCAGCCTGGGCCTCGCGCTCCCCGCGGTTCCCTCCGCTCCCGACCGATGGCTCGCGCGGGGTTCGGCCTTGTTGGTCGTGGGATTGGTCGTGCAGACGTCCGGGGTGCTGCTGGGTGTGTTGTCGATGGCGCTGATGCCGGTGGCCCGGGGAGAGGCCGCCGTGCTGCACGACGGCGCGGTGGGATTGATGGCGGCCGTGGCTTGGGCGGGCACCCTCGTGGTCGCGCGGTGGAAACCCGTCGGCGGACGGGCACTCGGGCCGGCGCCCGGTTGGATGCCCCCCGCGGCGTGGATCCTCCTGGCCCTGGGCGCGGGCGGACTCGTGATCCCGGCAATCCGGGGCCTCCTCGCCATCCCCGGGTTGGTCTCCGAGAGCCATCCCTCCAGCGTCGCCGTCTTTTTCTCCGGGTTGGCGTTGCTCGGCGTCCATCGAGGCGTCCGCCGCGTCGCGACGGCGCTGAACTGGTTCCTGATCGCGACCCATCTGGCCATGTTCGCCGGCTTGGGCTGGTTGGCCCTGGGCAAGCAGCACTACAACGTCATCGAGTTGCCCAACGTGCTCATGATGGGCATGGGTCTCGCGGAAACGCTCTGGTTCATCGCGGCCCAGATCGCATTGCACCGCGCCGATGCGATCGCCGCCTTTGGTTTGAAACCCCTCTCCCGCGCACGCCGCGCCGGGGTCTTCGTGCCGAGCTTCCTCGTGGCCTTCCTCGCGGTGGCCATGTTGCCCGTGGTCGCATGGATTTCCCGGGCGCGGCCCGCGGCCCCATCGGAACCCGTCCCCGGTCGCGCCACGGCCCAAATCCAGCGATCCGACGCGCGCGTCCATTTCGCCGAGGTTTCCCGCGCCGGATCGGTCCTCGTTGTCGTCCTCAATTCCGAGGCGGGGGCGCCACCGCACCGGTTCGGCGTCGAGTTCGCCGGCACCCTCCCCACTCCCATGCGGCGCGTCGTTCCCGACGGGTTGCGGCTCGATTGCCTCCTCGAACCGACCCCGGCCGGAATCAAGTCCGCCATCGTGGCCGGCCCCGGGCAACGGCGGTTGGGATTCCAATTCCACGACGAGAATCTGGCCGAACTCGCGCGCGAACAGGTGCAGGCGGATCACGTGGGACGCTCCCGGCTGCTGCAAGAGCCGGAGCGGATCGTTCTGTTCCGGTTGCAAGCCCCCGGCCCCGCGAAGCCGGATATCGGGAAGCCGGGCGGGGAATTCGTCGGGACCCTTGCATTCCAGGGCATCGACGGGCCCGCCGCGACCCGCGCGCAAAGTCCAAACCCATGACTCCCGAAAGCCTTCCCGGGACCTTCGCGCCGACCCGCTGGACCCTGGTGTTGCAGGCACGGGGCGACACGCCGCAGGCCCGCGCGGCGCTCGGCGATTTGTGCGCGGCGTATTACCAACCGGTGCTGCGCTTCCTCCAGCGCGAGGGACGCGACGAGGACGCGGCCCGGGAATTGGCACAGGAGTTTTTCGCGCGATTGTTGGCGCGCGACAGCCTCGCCGGGGTCGATCCCGTCCGGGGACGCTTCCGTTCGTTCCTCTTGGGCGCGCTGCGCCATTTTCTCGCCGACTTCCGCGCGCACGCGGCGGCCGCCAAGCGCGGCGGCGGGACGCCCCACGAACCGCTCCCGCACGGGACCGACACTTCGCCGGGCCTCGAGGTCGCGGCCCCGGCGGGCGACCCCGACGCGCTCTTCGACCGCCAGTGGGCATTGGCCATCATGGACCGATCGCTGGCCCGGTTGTCGGCCGAGTATGCCGACGCGGGACGCGGCGAACAATTCGCCCACCTCAAGGCATGGCTCGCGGATGGCGCGCCCGTGGGCGCGGACGCCGCGGAACGACTCGGGTCGAGCGAGGGCGCGTTGCGGGTCGCGATCCACCGGATGCGACGACGGTTCCGCGAACTGGTGCGCGGGGAAGTGGCGCAGACGGTCCCGTCGTTCTCCGTGGTCGACCAGGAACTCCGCTACCTCGTCGAGGTTCTCGCAGCCGGCCAGTCCTGACCCATCCCCTTCGGATTGGAAACCCACTCCGCATCGTCCGCGATCGCATCGCGCACCCGACCGCGCCCTTGCCGGGGGATCGCGTCAAACCGCACCCTTCCACCCATGCAGTCAGAACGCCCGCTCGCGCACGCCGACTTGCTCCGGCTCAAGCGTTGGAACACGCCGACCATTTACAACGGCTGGGAACAGATCACCCGCCACGACCCCAACGCCGAAGGGTTCAACCTGGAGGAAACCCGCGACTTCATGCCGCAGATGGGCCCGATGGTCGGCCATGCGGTGACGGTGGTGGTCGAGCCGGGAAACGCGTCGCACCCGCGAGCGCACCCGAGGGCCTGGGAGGAATACCGGGCCTACGTCGCCAGCGTGCCGGGACCGAAGATCGTCGTCGTCCAGGATTTGGACAAACCGCGCGTGCTCGGCGCGTTCTGGGGCGAGGTGAACGCCAACATCCACCGTGCGCTGGGCTGCGTGGGCACGATCACCGACGGCGCCGTGCGGGACCTCGACGAAATGGCCAACGCCGGGTTCAAGGCCCTCGCGCGCCGCCTGTGCGTCGGGCATGCCTCCAGTTGGCCGGTCCGGTGGAACTGCGAGGTCGAGATATTCGGGCGCGGGATCCGGCCCGGCCAACTCGTCCACGCCGACAAACACGGCTTCCTGGCGATCCCGCACGAGGACGCGCCGCGCCTGTTGGAGGCCGCGCGGTTCATGGACGACAACGAATGCGGGACGGTCATCGCCGCCGCCCGGGACACGGCCGGAAAAACGAGCGAGGAGGTCCGCGCCGCGATCGACGCCGCCGCCCGCACGTTCGGCGAGAACACCCGCGCCCGGTTCGGACGACGCGGGGAATGGTGACCGCGTGCCGCGCGTGCCCTTGGCCGGCCGGCACCGGGACCTTCCGGGGCCGGGGTGGACGTTGGCGCGCGGGAGGAACGCGGAAGGAACGCGGGTTGCGCTGCCCCGGCGGGACGTCCATTTTGGCGCGCATGAAACTGGGGATCGCGTTGCTGTCGATGGTGGCCTGTTCCATGGGCGCGGTGGCGGCGCCGTTGTACGTGCAGGATTTCGAATCCGCCAAGGACGGCAAAGTGCCGGAACCGCCGGCCGGCGTGATGGTCCTCGACGGCCAGTTCGCGGTGAAAGAGGCCGAGGGCAACCGGTTCCTCGAGTTGCCGGGATCGCCGCTGGAGACGTTCGGGGTGTTGTTCGGACCGAACGCGGCCGCGGGCAACGAGGTTCAGGTTCGGATCTTGGGAACCAAGTCGGGGCGCAAGTTCCCCACCTTCGCCGCCGGACTGAACGGGGTGAACGGGTTCAAGGTGCGGGTTTCCCCGGCGAAAAACGCGGTGGAATTGGTGCAGGGCGACGAATCCAAGGCCAGCGCGCCCCTTGCGTGGAAGAGCGGGGAATGGACCTCGCTGAAACTCCGGGTGGTCGCCGCCGGCGGCGGGGTGTTGGTGACCGCCAAAGTGTGGCAAGGGCCGACCGAGCCGGCGGACTGGACGCTGAAACTCGAAACGACGGGATTGCCGGCCGGATTGGCGGGGGCATGGGGCATGCCCTTCAGCGGGACCCCGATCCGCTTCGACGATCTCACGGTGTCGCGGGTGCCATGATCCGCCGGGCCATCACTTGCTGCCGGGCTTGGTCGCGGGAGTCGCCGCGAGGTCCGGCGGCAATTGGTCGGCCGGGAACGCCTCCACATGGAGGCGAATCAGGCTGATCGTCGGGACCCCGAGGTCGACGGTCCCGTTCGAACGGTCGACCAACATGGCGACCCCGGCGACATGGCCGTGGTGCTGGCGGACGATGTCGATGGTTTCCTGGACGCGGCCGCCCTTGGTGACCACGTCCTCGACGACGAGGATCGGTTCGTCCTTGGCAATCCGGAAGCCGCGGCGGAGGACGAGTTTGCCTTCTTCCTTTTCGACGAAGATGAAGCGGAGCCCGAGTTGGCGGGCCACTTCCTGCCCGATGACGAGGCCGCCCATGGCGGGTGCGATGACGGTCCGGGCGCCGAGCGCGCGGGCTTTTTCGGCGAGCGCGGCGCCGAAGCGTTCGACGATGGGCATCTGCTGGAGTGCGAGCGCGCACTGGAAGAACTGGCGCGAGTGCAAACCGCTGCGGAGGACAAAATGGCCGTCCAAAAGGGCGCCGGTCTGCCGGAACAAATCGAGGGCTTCCGCCTGTGTCATGGCCCGGGACTTTCGCGGGACGGGCCGCGAAATGCACCGATTTTTCCCGCGGAAGGGCAGAGCGCGCCGAGTTCGCAGTCCGCGCAGTCCGGTTTGCGGGCGCCGCACCGGCGTCGGCCGTGCCAAATCAGCCAATGACTTAGCATCGCCCAGTGCTCGGCCGGAAACAGGGCCATGAGTTCCCGCTCGATCTTCTCCGGCGTCGTGCCGCCGCCGAGACGCAGGCGTCCATGGAGACGCTGCACGTGGGTGTCGACCACCACCCCGACGTTGGTCGCGAACGCGTTTCCAAGGACGACGTTGGCAGTCTTGCGTCCGACGCCGGCGAGGGCGGTCAGCGCGTCGATGGTCCGGGGCACCTCGCCGGCGTGCCGTTCCACCAGCGACTGGCAACAAGAACGGATGTTCCTGGCCTTGGCACGGAACAGGCCGATCCGGCGGATGTCGCCCTCCAACACGGCCGGGTCGGCGGCGGCGTAATCGGCCGCGGTCCGGTATTTGAGGAAGAGGTCGGCGGTGACCCGGTTGACCTGCCGGTCGGTGCACTGCGCGGAGAGGATGGTGGCAACGAGCAATTCGAGCGGGTTGGAGAACGCCAGCTCGCAATGCGCATCCGGATAGGCGCGCGCGAGCGCCCCGAGGATGGCGGCGGCGCGGGCGCGGCGTTGCGCTTGGGATTCTCGGGGCATGGGGTTCCGGGAGGGGCCGCGGGCGCGGGGCCCGGCAAACCGGTGGAACGACCGGGCAGGGGGCTATCGTTTCTTCCGCTTGGGCCGGGTGGTCTTGCGCGGGCCGCGGCCCTTGAAGGTGAGTTCGGCGACGCCGGATTTGTCGAGTTCGCCGAGTCCCAGTTGGACCATGCGCGCGAATTGGGCGTAGGCCGCTGCCGCGAGGGGCGCGTTGATCCGGGCTTTTCGGGCCATGGCGAGGGCGATGCCGCTGTCCTTGGCGGCATGGGCGGCGCTGAAGAAGCAGGAATGGTCGCGCTTTTGCATGTCCTCGCCGTCGGTCGCCAGGACCCGGGAGGCGGCGCCCGTCTGGGAGAAAACCTCGCGGACGGTGCCCAGATCGAGACCGAGGGCGTCGGCCAACGCAAGACCTTCGGCCAGCCCGGCGGTGTTGATGTTCATCACCATGTTGACGAGGGCCTTGAGCTGCGCGGCACGGCCGGCGCTCCCGACGTAGCGCATCAGCTTTCCCTCGTCGGACAGGAGCACGAGGATGTGCTTCAAGCGCTGGTACACGGCGTCTTCGCCGCCGATCATGAGATAGAGGGTGCCATTGCGGGCTTGGGTGATGCTCGATGCCATGCAGGCCTCGAGGGTGTGGGCACCGGCCTTCTTGGCCCGCTTGGCGAGGTCCACGTGCACCGCGGGACTCAGGGTCGCGCAATTGACGAAAACATGCCCCTTGGCATTGGTGAAGAGACTGTCCCCCCGCGGGGCAAAGATCCGCTTCATCGCGGCGTCATCCGTCACGACGGTGAAGATGACGTCGGCATGCGCGGTGACCGCGGCGAGGGATTCCGCCGCAAACGTGCCGAGTTCCCGGGCGAGCTCCCGGGCGACATCGGGTCGGGCGTCGTGGACCACGGTGAGATTGAAACCACAGTCCTTGAGGCGACGGGCCATGTTGGCACCCATGCGACCGAGGCCGACGAATCCGATGCGTTCATTCATAGGTCGTTGTCGGGATTTGGAGAAATGTCGGCCTCATTCTAGGCAGGCCATTTCGATTTGGCAGCTTGGAATTGCGCTCGTGCCAATGGAGCGCCCCGCGATGGGACTCCTGTGACAATATGGCATTCCATGTCACTCATTGGCACGGAGTCCATCGGTTCGAAAGAAGCCGTGTCGATTGGATATTGTGCGCAACCCATTGGCGTTGAACCGTAGAGTGGCAATTCTTTTGCAATCGTCCGGACCGGCACTTGGCCTGCAGGGTGGGTTCAGGAATTTTGGGCAAGGGCTTAGGCTTATGGCAAAAGTTTTGGGAATTGATCTTGGGACGACGAACTCGTGCATGGCTGTCATGGACGCGGGCGAGCCGTTGGTGCTTGAAAACTCCGAAGGCAAACGCACGACCCCCTCGGTGGTCGCGTTCAGCAAGTCGGGCGAACGGTTGGTGGGCGAGGCGGCGAAGCGTCAGGCGGTGACGAATGCCCGCAATACCGTCTACTCCATCAAACGTTTCATGGGCCGGAAGTTCGACGAGGTCCAGGAAGAGGTGAAGCGGGTGCCGTACAAAGTCGTGAAGGCACCGAATGGCGACGCGTGGGTCGAGGTGGAAATCGAGTGCAAGCCCCAGCAGTTCAGCCCGCCCGAGGTCTCCGCCATGATCCTGGCGAAGCTGAAAGCCGATGCCGAAGTGCGTTTGGGCGAGACCATCACCCAGGCGGTGATCACGGTCCCGGCCTATTTCAACGATTCGCAACGGCAGGCGACCAAGGATGCCGGCCGCATCGCGGGTCTCGAGGTCCTGCGCATCATCAACGAGCCCACGGCGGCATCGCTGGCCTACGGTCTGGACAAGAAGAAGGACGAGAAGATCGCGGTGTACGACCTTGGTGGCGGCACCTTCGACATCTCGGTGCTGGAGATCGGGGACGGCGTGTTCGAGGTGAAGGCCACGAACGGCGACACCCACCTCGGCGGCGACGACTGGGACAACACCCTGATGGACTCGATCCTCGAGGAGTTCCGCCGGGACACCGGCATCGACCTGCGCAAGCAACCGGACGCCCTGCAGCGGATCAAGGAAGAGGCCGAGAAGGCCAAGATCGCGCTAAGTTCCTCGCAGGTTTACGACATCAACCTCCCGTTCATCACCGCGGACGCATCGGGTCCGAAGCACATCCAGACCAAGCTGACCCGGGCGAAGATGGAGCAGCTTTGCGACACCTTGTTCGAGCGGACGGTCACGCCGACGAAGGCATGCCTGCGGGACGCGGGTTTGGATGCCAGCCAGATCGACGAACTGGTCTTGGTCGGTGGCATGACCCGCATGCCCCGCGTGGTGGAAACGGCGCGGGGTCTGGTGAGCAAGCCGCCGCACCAAGGGGTGAATCCCGACGAGGTGGTCGCGATCGGCGCGGGCATCCAGGGCGGCGTGCTCAAGGGCGAGGTCAAGGACGTGCTGTTGCTGGACGTGACGCCGCTGTCCCTTGGCATCGAGACCCAGGGTGGCGTGTCCACCCGGCTCATCGAGCGCAACACCACGATCCCAACCCGCAAGTCGGAGATTTTTTCGACGGCCTCCGACAATCAGCCGGGCGTGGAAGTCCATGTCCTCCAGGGCGAGCGTCAGTTCGCCCGCGACAACAAATCCCTCGGTCGCTTCGAGCTCCGGGACCTGCCCCCGGCCCCGCGCGGGGTGCCCCAGATCGAGGTCACGTTCGACATCGACGCCAACGGGATCCTGAACGTCAGCGCGAAGGATCTCGGCACGGGCAAGACGCAGAAGATTTCCATCACGGCGTCGAGCGGCCTGTCGAAGGACGACGTCGAGCGGATGCGTCGGGATGCGGAATCCCACGCGGACGAGGACAAGGCGCGGCGCGAGGAAGTCGACCTGCGCAACGAGGCGGACAACACGGCCTACCGCGCGGAGAAGTTCGCGCGGGAGAATGCCGAGAAGATCGGTGCCGCGAAGGCGAAGATCGACGACGGCGCGAAGGCCGTCCGCGACGCGCTGAAGGGGTCCGACGTGGCCGCGGTGCGCGCGGCGCTGGACCAACTCAACGAGGTCCTTCAGGCCGCGGGCCAGGAGTTGTACGCGAAGGGCGGCGCCGAGGGTGGCGCGGCCGGCGCTGGCTCCGGAACCGGGTCGGCCGACGGCGGTGCGTCCGCGGGTGGGAAGCCCGACGATGCCAAGACCGGCGAGGGCCCGATCATCGACGCGGAAGTCGTCGACGAGAAAAAGAAATGACGGATCGCTTTGACGCGGTGGCGGGTGCCCTGGGTGCCCGCCACCGCCTTGATTTTCCCGGCCGCGGGTGCGGCGGGAGATGATTACGCAGCAAACGCAATGTACCGATACAATCCATAACATGGCACTCAATGTGAAACCCCTCGGCGACCGTGTGCTCGTCGAGCCCGTCGAAGAGAAGGAAGTCAAGAAGGGCGGCATCATCATTCCCGATTCCGCCAAGGAGAAGCCCACCGAGGGCATCGTTCGCGTGCTCGGGACCGGCAAGAAAGACGACGACGGCAAGATCGTGGCCTTCGAGGTCAAGGTCGGCGACCGCGTTCTCATCTCCAAGTACGGCGGCACCGAGATCAAGGTCGATGGCCGCGAATACAAGCTCCTCAATTCCGACGACATCCTCGCGATCGTCGCCTGATCCCACCCGAACGTTTTCAATCCTACAATCCCACTGAATCATGGCTGCCAAACAACTGTTGTTTGATGAAGTCGCCCGCCAGGAACTCCTGCGCGGCGTCGAAATCCTCGCCAAGGCCGTCAAGGCCACGCTCGGGCCGAAGGGCCGGAACGTCGTCATCGACAAGAAATTCGGTTCCCCGACGGTGACCAAGGACGGCGTCTCCGTCGCGAAGGAGATCGAGTTGCCGAACCCGTACCAGAACATGGGCGCCCAAATGGTGCGCGAGGTCGCCAGCAAGACCTCCGACATCGCGGGCGACGGCACCACCACCGCCACCGTGCTCGCGGAGTCCATCTACCGCGAGGGTCTGAAGCACGTCACCGCCGGCGCGAACCCGGTCTCGCTGCAGCGCGGCATCCACAAGGCCGTCGAGGCCGCGGTCGAGCACCTCGCGAAGATCGCCAAGAAGGTCAAGGACAAGGAAGAGATCAAGCAGGTCGCCACCGTTTCCGCCAACTGGGACACCACGATCGGCGAGATCATCGCCGACGCGATGGACAAGGTCGGCAAGGACGGCACGATCACCGTCGAGGAAGCGAAGTCCATCGAGACGACGCTCGACGTGGTCGAAGGCATGCAGTTCGACAAGGGCTACCTCTCGCCGTACTTCGTGACCAACGCGGAGACCATGGAGGCCAAGCTCGACGACTCCTACGTGCTGATCTACGAGAAGAAGATCTCCGGTCTCAAGGACCTCCTCCCGCTCCTCGAGAAGGTCGCCAAGACCAGCAAGCCGCTCCTGATCATCTGCGAAGAGGTCGAGGGCGAGGCGCTCGCGACGCTCGTCGTGAACAAGCTCCGCGGCACCATCAACGTCGTCGCCGTCAAGGCGCCCGGCTTCGGTGACCGCCGCAAGTCCATGCTCGAGGACATCGCGATCCTCACCGGCGGCAAGTGCATCACCGAGGACCTCGGCATCAAGCTCGAGAACCTCGAGTTGTCGGACCTCGGCCGCGCGCGCTCCATCGTGGTGGCCAAGGAAAACACCACGATCGTCGAGGGCAACGGCAAGAATTCCGAGATCCAGGGCCGGGTGAACCAGATTCGCCGCCAGATCGAGGAGACCACCTCGGACTACGACCGGGAGAAACTCCAGGAGCGCCTGGCGAAGCTCGCCGGCGGCGTGGCCGTGATCCATGTCGGTGCCGCGACCGAGACCGAGATGAAGGAAAAGAAGGCGCGCGTCGAGGACGCCCTGCACGCGACCCGTGCGGCCGTCGAGGAAGGCATCGTTCCCGGCGGCGGCGTGGCGCTCCTGCGCACGCTGCCCGCGATCGAGGCCCTCAAGCTCAGCAACCACGACGAGCAGACCGGCGTCGACATCGTCCGCCGCGCGGTCGAGTCCCCGCTGCGCGAGTTGGCGAACAACGCCGGCGTCGAGGGCAGCCTGATCGTCCAGGAGGTCAAGCGCCGCAAGGGCAACGACGGCTACAACGTCGCGACCGGCGACTACGAGGACCTCGTGAAGGCCGGCGTGGTCGACCCGAAGAAGGTGACCCGTTCGGCGCTGCAGAACGCGGCGTCGATCGCGGGCCTGATGCTCACGACCGAGGCTCTCATCACCGAGATCCCGGAGCGGAAGGAAAAGCCGGCCGGAGATCCCCACCACGGGGGCGGCGGCGGAATGGACTACTGATCCGGCAACGGATTCCGGAAAGTTCCCTGCACGGGGGCGCGGCCAATCTGGCCGCGCCCTTTTTTGTGTCGGGTGGTCGCGGGACAATGCTTGCCCTCGGGGCGGGGCCGCCCACACTGCGCGCCCAACATGCTCGTGGCGTTCACAGGATTCCTGGCGGGTTTCACCCACGTGCTCTCGGGGCCCGATCACCTTGCCGCGGTGACGCCTCTGGCCGTGGAATCCCACCGCGATTCCTGGCGTTCCGGGTTTCGCTGGGGTCTGGGCCACAGCGCGGGCGTCGCGGTGGTGGGCCTGATGGCATTCGCGCTGCGGGAGGCTATGCCGCTCGAGCGGATTTCCGCGTGGAGCGAGCGGTTGGTGGGGGTGGTGTTGGTCGGGGTGGGGCTTTGGGCGGTGCGACGCGCCCTGCGGATACGGATCCACACCCATTGGCACGAGCACGGCGGCCAAACGCACCAGCACGTGCATCTCCATGCACCGCCCGAATCCGGACGCAGCCCCGTCGGGACGGCCGTGCATCGGCACACCCACGCGGCTTTCGGGATCGGGACGCTCCACGGACTGGCGGGCAGTTCCCATTTCTTCGGCGTCCTGCCGGCCCTCGCGTTGCCCGACGCGTGGCACGCCGGCGCATACCTCCTGGCTTTCGGCCTGGGGACGGTCGCCGCGATGTCGGGGTTCGCGGCGGTGTTCGGGCGGGTGGCCGGTTGGTTCGCCCTGAGCCATCTCGAGGCCTACCGGGGCCTGATGTACGCCTCGGCAACCGCGGCGCTCGGCGTCGGTGGCTGGTGGCTCTGGCAGGCGGGTTGAGTCGACCGTGAAGCAAATCATTCAGGTACTCAGCGAGCTCGTCGGCTGCCTGGTCCGGCTGCGCCGCCATCTTCGCCTCGGGCGATGGCTCCTTCTCGGCGTGCTCTTGTGCAACCTGCTGAGCGCCCCGCTGGAGGTGGCCGGCGTGGGACTGTTGCTCCCGATGCTTTCGTTCCTGCAGGGGGAAGGGCGAAAACTGCTGGTGGGAGGCATGCTCCACCGGTTGGCCGAATGGTTTCCCAACCAGACCGACGCTTTCTATTTCAAGTTGTTCTGCGGGTTGATCGTCGTCGCCATAGGGCTGAAGAACGTCACCCAGTTTGTCAGCGCCAACCTCGGTGCCCGGATGATGAGCCGTGGCGCCGTCAACCTCAGGCGCGGACTCTACGATCGTCTGCAGGCGGCGCCGCTCCATATCTTCGAAAGCCACAAGGCGGGCGAAATCTCGTCGGTGTTCACCGTGGAAACGGTGCGGACGATGAATGCCGTGGACTTCCTGTTCGGATTCATCCAGCGGCTCACGATGGCCCTCTTTCTCGGCGGGTACATCGTGTACACGTCTTGGGCGGTGGCCCTCTCATTCGTCGTTCTGGTGGCCTTGATCGCGCTGCTGACCGGGCGCATCCACAGGGGGCTGGAGGTGCAGGGCAACCAACGGGGCGAACTCTTCCGAAGCCTGGCGGGCACCTTGGTCGAGGCGTTCGCGGGCATGCGGGTCATTCGCGCCACCCATGCGCGCGGCGAGATCACCGAGCGGTACGACGAGGCCAGCACCGCCATCGGGCGGACCGAGCGCCGCGGGTCGTTCTACAATTCGATCCTCGCGCCGTTGACCGAGACCGCGGGCATTGCCGGCGCGATGGTCATCCTCATCGGCACCTACCATTTCCTCATCGTTCCGGGGCATCTGGCGCCGGTGAAACTGATGCTGCTGGGGTTCCTCCTGATCCGGTTGTTGCCGCTGGTGAACCAACTCCACGGATTCACCGGGCAGCTGTCCTACAACCTCGCGGGCGTCCGCGAGGTGGAAAAGTGGCTCAACGTCCCGCAATACCCGCTGCGGCCCTTCGGCGACCGGCCGATGGAAGCGATCCGGTCGGAACTCCGGTTCGATGCGGTGACGTTCCGCTACCCGAACGGGACGTTGGCACTGGACGGCGTGTCGTTCTCGGTCCCGGCCGGGCATACCGTCGCCGTGGTCGGGGCTTCCGGCTCCGGCAAGTCGACGCTGGCCAGCGTGTTGATCCGGTTGCGGGAAGCGACCTCCGGCTCGATCCGGATCGACGGCATGGACCACTGGGAATTTTCCCCCGAAACGTGGCACCGGCGGCTGGGGGTGGTCGAGCAGGAGGCTTTCTTGTTTCACGAGAGCGTGCGCCGAAACATTTGCCTCGGCCATCCGCAGGCGTCCGACGCGGAGATCGCGTCGGCAGTCCGCATGGCGCGGCTCGACGACGTGGTGACGGCGCTTCCGAACGGTCTGGAGTCGGTGGTCGGCGAGCGCGGGACGTCGCTCTCCGGCGGCCAGCGCCAACGCCTGGCGATCGCGCGGGCGATGGTGCGGCAGCCCCTGTTGCTGGTGCTCGACGAGGCGACATCCGCGCTCGACAACATCTCGGAACGGCAGGTGCAGGCGGCGTTGGACCAAGCCCGCCAAGGCCGCACCACCCTGGTGATCGCGCACCGCCTCTCCACGGTGCGGTCGGCGGACACGATCGTGGTGCTGGATCACGGGCGGGTGGTGCAGCAGGGGACGTGGGCCAGCTTGGAAACGGCGGAAGGACCGTTCCGTCGGTTGGTGGCCGCGGCGCGCGACGGCCATTTGGCCGGGGAGGCGACATGAGCGGGGGGGCGGTCCTGCGTGCATGTTGGCGGCAAGGAGTACAGGCCTTGGCGTCGCCGGGATTCGTCGGTCCCGTGGCCCGGGTCGCCCTGCGCCTGCGAGGTCTTGGCGGCAGCGGGACATGGGAGGGATTCGGCGCGATCGAGCGACTGGCGGTGATCCGGCACGACGGGTTGGGCGACCTCGTGGTGACGACTGGATTCCTGAGGGAATTGCGCAGGGCGGCGCCACGCGCCCACATCACCTTGGTCACGCGGCCCGAGTGGGTCGAGGCGATGGCGGCGTGTCCGCACGTCGACGGGGTGGTGGGATTCCCCGTCGTGTTTTCGTCCCGGTGGATGCTCCACCGGAACATTTGGGCGGCATGGCGGTTCGCGCGTCGGGAACTATGGCCGCGTCGGTTCCAGGCGGTGTTGGTGCCGCAGGCCGCATTCTCGCTTTTCGAGGCCCGATTCCTCGCGCTGTTCTCGGGTGCCCCGGTCCGGGTCGGTCGGCGGGACGCGGCATCGGATCCGGCGGGGGCCGGATGGGGTTTGCTGACGCGGGTGGAAGAGACGCCGGTGGGGGAACACGAGGCGGAATCGTGCGCGCGATTCCTGCGGGCGCTGGGCGCGGGCGCGGCGGATCCCCGGCTGGAGTTGCATTGGTCGGCCACCGCCGACCGCGAGGCGTCGACCATGGTTCCCGCGACCTTCGGCAATGGCGGATGGGTCGCCCTGGGAGTCGGCGCATCCCAGCGCGAGAAGCTTTGGCCGTTGGAACGGTTCGTGGAAATCGCCCGCCGGATGCGGGCCCGCGGTTGGTCGCTGGTGTTGGTGGGCGGCGGGGATCTGTCGGATCCGGCGGGGCGACTGGCACGGGAAATCGGGGAAGGGGTCCTCGATCTCACGGGCCGGTTGAGTCTTCCGGCGACGGCGTCGCTGCTGTCGCGTTGCCGGCTGTATGTCGGGAACGATACGGGCCCGATGCACGTGGCGGCCGCGGTGGGAGTCCCCGTGGTGGAGATCGTGGGATGGCCGGCGGACGTGTCCCCGGCGGTCGGGGGGACGCCGATGCGGATCGGCCCATTCTGCGCCCACCGGCGCATCGTGCAACCCGCCGAGCCGGGACTGCCTCCGATGGTGCAGATAGGGCGGGTGACGGTGGACGACGTTTGGCATGCGGTGGAATCCCTGCACGCGGAGACATCGCGGTTCGTACCCGGAGGCAAGCATGGCTGACCCCACCGCAACCACGGCGACGGCGGGGAAGTCTTGTTCCCCGGATCGGATCCCCGGGTTGGACGGCCTGCGGGCTTTGGCGGCGTTGGGAGTTACGATCGGGCATTCGACGAAGATGCCGGGTTTTCCCGGTCCGGCGGCGTTGGTGGAGGCCGTCGACATCTGGCGAGGGCTGAGCGTGCCGCTGTTTTTCGTGCTGAGCGGGTTCCTGATCACCGCGCTGATGGTCGGCGAGGAGCATGGCAACGGTTCGGTAAGCCTGCCCCGATTCTACGCGCGCCGCGCGTTGCGGATCCTGCCGGCCTCGCTGGTGTTCCTGTTGGGAATGGCGGTTGTCAACCGGTTGGCGGGATTGCACGTCCGGGGCATGGATTTCCTCGCGGCCGGATTCTGGTTCCGGAATCTCTACGATCACCCGTGGTCGATGACGGGCGTGGATGCCTACGCGAAGATCCGGCACTACACCGCGCACTTCTGGAGCCTGTCGGTGGAGGAACATTTCTACCTCGTGTGGCCGGCACTCTTTGTCTGGCTGGGGCGCGGGAAACGCTTCGGGCCGCTCCTGGCGCTGTTGGCCATCCTGCCGGTCTGGAGGGTGTGCAACATGTACCGGTTCGGGGTCGGCGGCATGAACCACTGGCGGACCGATCTCATCGCGGACTACATCCTGTGCGGCGCGCTTCTCGCAGTGGCCCGGGATCGCTGGGGAATGGAGCGGATCCGCACGTGGGTGGGTTGGGCGGGACTGCCGTGTCTGGGACTGCTGTTGGCTTTGGAACTGGTGGGAATCCATGGGCCTTCCACGGGTCCGGTGTGGCGTGTCCTGACGGTGACTCGAATCTCGGTGGAGTGCCTCGGGCTGGTCTGCGTGGTGGCTTGGGCGGCCGCGGGTGGAGGGTCCCGGCTCCATCGCGCCCTGGAACATCCGGTCCTGCGCTGGCTCGGCCAGATCTCCTTCAGCCTCTACCTGTGGCAGCAGCCGTTTTCGGGGGAACTGCTGCCGGCGGTCTTCCAGACATTTCCGTGGAATCTCGGCTGGTCCCTGGCGGCCGCAACCACGAGCCACTATCTGGTGGAACGTCCCTTCCTGCGGATGCGTTCCCGGTTCCGGCACGCCGCCGCGCCGGCGGAAACGTCGGTCGCCCAATGAAAATGCCGGCCACGGGAAACCCGGGCCGGCATCGCTCGACGTGGAATCGAAGCGGGATCAGCGCGCGGCGGCGCGGAGCGCTTCGACCTTGCTCCAGTCGACGACGTTCCAGATGGCCTTGAGATAGTCGGCGCGCTTGTTCTGGTATTTGAGGTAATAGGCATGCTCCCAGACATCGATGCCGAGGATCGGGGTTCCTTCGACGCCCGAGATGGCCTTGCCCATGAGCGGGTTGTCTTGGTTCGGCGTGGAGACGATGGCGAGTTGGCCGCCGTTCACGACGAGCCAGGCCCATCCGGAGCCAAAGCGTCCGAGGCCGGCGGCCTCGAACTTCTCCTTGAAGGCGTCGAAGGTGCCGAACGCGGCGGTGATCGCCGCGGCGAGTTCGCCCGTGGGCGCTCCGCCTTTGCCGGGTCCGAGGAGATTCCAGAAGAAGGTGTGGTTCCAGTGCCCGCCGCCGTTGTTCCGGACGGGGCCGCGGATGTTTTCGGGAACGGACGCAAGGTCGCCGATCAGTGCCTCGAGGGACTTCGCCTCGAGCGCGGCGTTGCCGGCGATCGCCTTGTTGAGATTGTCCACGTAGGCCTTGTGATGGCGGCCGTGGTGGATCTCCATCGTGGCCGTATCGATGTACGGTTCGAGGGCTTCCTTGGGATAGGGCAGGGGTGCGAGTTCGTGTGCCATAAAAATCGGGGACGGTGCGTGTTGCTTGCGACGACCGGTCGGTGGGCTGGCCCCCGCCCGGAAGCGCGTTGAAGCTAACAGCAAAGCCGGGAACCGCAAGGCGAGCGGCGTCCGGCCGGAGGCGGGCCCCTCTCGTCCGCGCGGGCGCGGATGGCCGACCCGGCGTTGTCGGTATCCGCGGCGTCGTGGCGCGCGCGGGGCGGCCACAAGGCGGCAACAAAGGATGGCAAGCCGGCGACAACCCGGCGCCTTGCCCGCCGGGGGCCGCTTCCATAGCCTCCGACCATCGTGAGCCTCCCGTGCCCCGTGCCCGCATGCCGACCGGATTCCTGCCGGATCCCGTCGTTGTGCCCATTGAGCCGTGTCGGCGCCGGTTCCACGGTGGCCGTCAAACAGCTCACCTCGACACCCGAGATCAACCAACGCCTCCGCGAGATGGGGTTCGGCGAGGAACAGCGGGTCCGCGTGATCACGCTGCAATCCAACCTGCTTTGCCAAGTCTGCAATTCGAGGCTCGGTCTGAGCGCCCGTTTGGCCGAGCATATCCTCGTCGAGCCCGTCGGATCCGTCCGGCTCGCGGCCTGAAGCCGCGTCGTCGGTCTCCCGCCGGTCGACAGCCTCCCATGAGCGGCCCGCAGACATTGTCTTCCCTCGCCCCCGGCACCACCGCGGTGATCACCTCGATCCAGGTGCCGGTCGAGCGCCGCGCCCGTCTCCTCGAGATGGGATTGCTCGTCGGCACGCCGGTGGAGTTGGTCCGCTTCGCGCCGCTCGGCGATCCCGTCGAGCTCAAGGTCCGCGGCTACCACCTCACCCTCCGTCGCCACGAGGCCGATCTGGTGCTCGTGCAACCGCGCTGAACGCGATCCGTCCCCCCAAGCCGCCCATGGCCCCGTCGCAACGCCCGTTTCTAGCCGTCCTCACGGGAAACCCGAACTGCGGCAAGACCACGCTGTTCAATGCCCTCACGGGGCTTCGTGCCCATGTCGGCAACTACGCCGGCGTCACCGTCGAACGCAAGGAAGGTGCCCTCCTCGGCAATGCCGCGCCGCGACCGGTCACCGTCCTCGATCTCCCGGGCACCTACAGCCTCAGCCCCCAGTCGCTCGACGAGCAGATCGCCCGCGACATCCTCTTCCAACGACTGCCCGAGGTCGGCGAGCCCGACCTCGTGGTGGTGGTCGTCGACGCATCGAACCTGCAGCGCAATCTCTACTACGCGACCCAGGTCATCGAGCTGGGGTACCCGACGTTTCTCGCCCTCAACATGGTCGACGTGGCCCGCGAGAACGGGCACGAGATCGATGCCAAGGCATTGTCCGCCGCCCTGGGGGTCCCGGTGTTGCCGTTGGTCGCCAGCGCCGGCGAGGGCGTCCGCGATTTGTCCGCGGCCATCCAGGCGTTGGTGGCGCGCGGCTCGACCCGCGTGATCCCGCGAGGCTTCAGCGAGGTGCCGGAAGCCTACGGGCGCGAGGCCGAACAACTCGGGACCGTGCTCCGCGACGTGTTCCCGAATCGCGCCCGGCTCGCCGCCGCCGAGGCCATGCTCGTGCTGTCCGACGACCGCGTGTTGCGGGGTCACCCCGGATTCTATCCACCCGGCATCGACGACGCCGTGTCCGCGGCTCGGGCCCGGCTCGAGGCCGTCGGCATCGACTGGCGCAGCGCCGCGATCGAGGCCCGCTACGCGCGGGCGGCGGCGATCCAGATGGCCGTCACCACCGAGACGGCGCCGCCCGGGGAAACGGCGTCCGACCGGATCGACCGCGTCCTGACGGACCGCGTCTGGGGCCTGCTGGTGTTCGTCGGGATCATGCTGCTGATGTTCGTCGGCATCTTCTTCGTCGCCGAGGTTCCCAAGGACTGGCTGCAGGCGGGGGTGGATTGGCTGGCGGGCCGGATCGCGACGGCATTGCCGCCGGGCGATCTCAACGACCTGTTGTCGCGGGGCGTGGTGGCGGGCGTGGGCGCGGTGGTGGTGTTCCTGCCGCAGATCTGCCTGTTGTTCCTGTTCATCGCCCTGTTGGAGGACTCGGGCTACATGGCGCGCGCGGCATTCCTGATGGACCGGTTGATGAGCCGCGTCGGCCTGCACGGCAAGAGTTTCATCCCGATGCTGTCGTCGTTCGCCTGCGCGATCCCCGGGATCATGGCGACGCGGACGATCGAGACGCCGAAGGACCGGCTGGCGACCATCCTGGTGGCGCCGCTGATGAGTTGTTCGGCGCGGCTGCCGGTCTACACGCTGCTGATTTCGGCGTGCATCGGCGGCGGGGCGTTGAAGAAAGGGCTGACGCTCACCGCCATGTACGTGCTGGGCATCGTGGGGGCGTTGGGCATGGCGTGGTTGTTCAAGCGGACGTTGCTCAAGGGCGAGCCGCCGCCGCTGATCCTCGAACTGCCGCCGTACAAGCGTCCGGTCGCGACGGTGATCCTCCGCCACATGTGGGACCGCGCGCGGTTGTTCCTGCGGCGCGCGGGCACGGTGATCCTCGGGATCAACATCCTGCTGTGGTTCCTTGCGTCCTACCCGCGGGACGCGGCCCTGGCGGCCCGTTCGGACGCGACCCGGGCGCAGGCGGTCCGCCTGGCATTTCCGGACGCGGCGCCCGACGCCCTGGCGGCGCATCTGGCCGCGTTGCGCGCGGTGGATCTCGCCGCGACCAACCTCCCGCCCGCGGTGCGCGCGGCCGCCGACCGCGTGGCGACGGTGGATCACGACGAGGGCGGCGAGGCACTCCGCCACAGTTTCGCGGGCCGCGCGGGGGTGCTGCTCGAACCGTTGCTGAAACCGCTGGGCTTCGACTGGAAGATCGGCGTCGGCATCGTGGCCTCGTTCGCCGCGCGCGAGGTTTTCGTGAGCACGATGTCGGTGGTCTACAACGCCGGGACCGTGGAAGGTTCGGAAGGGGCGAGCACCACGGGATTGCTGGAGGCGATGCACCGCGAGAAGCGCGCGGACGGGAGCCCGGTGTACACCGCGCTGACCGGGATCGCCCTGATGGTCTTCTACGTGTTCGCGATGCAATGCGCGAGCACGGTGGCGGTGGTGCGTCGCGAGACGAATTCCTGGAAATGGCCGTTGTTCCAATGGGCCTACATGACCGGCCTGGCCTGGGTGCTGGCGTTCGCTGTCTACCAAGGCGGCCGGTTGCTGGGATTCTGAACGGCCTCCGCGCACGGGGCTGTCCGGGCCATCCGGACGCGCGATCCGTTGGCCGCGCCCTCAAGGGTTTGGCCGCGCGGCACCCAATTCCGCCGCCGCCGTGTTCACCGCGGCCAGCAACATGTCCCAGTCCGTGGCCGTGGTCTCCCATCCCGCGCTGAAGCGCAGCATGCGGTCCGACGCGCCCGTGCCCACCCGCATGGCGTCGAGGACATGGGACGGCTTTTCGCGGCCGCTCGAGCAGGCGCTGCCCGTCGAGGCGGCGATGCCGAGCCGATCCAGTTTCACCACCCACCGTCGCCGGCAATCGGCCGTGGCCGGCATCAGGACGGCGACGGTGTTCCAGAGGCGGGGCGCGTCGGCCCCGATCACGACGGCATCGGGCAACGCGGCCAGCAACCGCGCCGCGAAGCCGTCGCGCCACGCGAGGCGTTCGGCCGTGCCGGTCGCCGCGATGGCGTCGTCGCGTTCGGTGAGGGCGGCGGCGGATGCCACGATGCCCGCGACGTTCTCGGTTCCCGCACGGCGGCCTTCTTCCTGCGGCCCGCCGACGATCGACGGGGAGAACCCGTCGGGGCAACGGATCCATCCGACGCCCGCGGGTCCGCCGAACTTGTGGGCGCATCCGACGACGTAATCGCATTCCCCGAGGCCGTGGGACGCGAGTTTGCCGGTCCATTGGGCGGCGTCGCAGACGAAGGGGACGCCGTGGGCGCGGCAGAGGTCGCGTGCCTCCCGCCAGGGTTGGAGCACGCCGGTCTCGTTGTTGGCGGCCATGAGGACGACGGCGGCGGGGGATTCGCGACGCAGCGCGTCGGCGAGCCAACCGAGGTCGGCGGTGCCGAGGCCGGGAAGGACCGGGAAGGACCGGTGCCGGCCGGGGAACCAACGTTGGGCGGCGGCGAGGAAGCAGGGGTGCTCGACGGCGGACAACCAGAGCCCGGCGGTGGATGCCCCGGCGAGGTGCTGCAGGACGGCATTGGCGGACTCGGTGGCGCCGGAAGTCCAGACCAAGGAGCGGGCCGGGCAACCGAGCGACGCGGCGAGGCGATCGCGGGCATCGTCGATGGCCGCGGCGGCGCGGGCGCCGGCGCGGTGGGGTGCGGAAGGATTGGCGGCGAGGCGCGTGGCGGCGTCGATCCAGGCCCCGCGTGCGGCGGCCGAAAGCGGGTGCGTGGCGTTGTGATCGAAATACGTCACGGGCGGAGGATGCGCGCGGCGGGCGGATTTCCGCGAGAATTCTCCTGCCGCAGTCCGCGAAGCCCGGCTAGGTTGCGGACGTCAGCCGATGAGCTTGCCGCCCGCCCTCGCGTACAAACGTGCCACGTTCGCCGCCCAATTGCCGGCGGCGCACCGCTATTCCCCCTCCCACTGCTGGCTGTGCGACATGGGGGCGGGGCGCTGGCGGGTCGGCTACACCAAGTTCGCGCTGCGGATGCTGGGGGAATTGGTGGACGTGCAGTTCGAGCGCGCGGCGGGCGACGCGGTGCAGCCGGGGGACGTGTTGGGCGCGGTGGAAGGATTCAAGGCCTTGAGCGATCTCTATTGCGTGGGGACGGGAACGTTTGCCGGGGGCAATCCGGCATTGCGCGACGACCTGTCGACCCTGGGCCGCGACCCGCACGGCGCGGGATGGCTCTACGAATTCGACGGCCAGCCGGATCCGCGGTGCCTGACGGTGGAAGGATATCGGGATTTGCTGGACGCGACGATCGACCGGATGCTGGCGAAGCAGCAGGCGGAGGAACACGGATGAGCGAACCAACCGACGGCAACAACGTGGCCACGGGTGCCGAAGGGGCCGGGACGCCCGGGCACGCGGCGCGCTATTTCATGATCGGCGGTTTTCTCGGCGCGGGAAAAACGACGGCGGTCGCGGCATTGGCGCAACGACTGGCGGGTGCCGGGATGCGGGTGGGATTGATCACGAACGACCAGGGCAGCGAACTCGTGGACACGGCGATGTTGCGGTCGCGCGGGTTCGCGACGGAGGAGATTGCCGGCGGTTGTTTCTGCTGCCGTTTCGACTCCTTGGTGGACGCCGCGGACCGGCTGGACGCGGCAAGCCGCCCGGACGCGTTCGTGGCCGAGCCCGTGGGGAGTTGCACGGATCTGGTGGCGACGGTGACGTACCCGCTGCGGCGGATCTACGGCGACCGGTTCCGGATCGCGCCGCTGAGCGTCCTGGTCGACCCGGTGCGCGCCGAGCAGGTCCTGGGATTGGCGCCGGCGCGGAAGTTTTCCGACAAGGTCCTCTACATCTGGCGCAAGCAGGTGGAGGAAGCGGATCTCATCGTCATCGCGAAGACCGACCTGCTGGACGCGGACCGGCTCGACAGGGTGCGCGCGCGGTTGGCACTGGAATTCCCGGGCCGCGAAATCCTCGCCGTCTCGGTCAGGACCGGGGCCGGGATCGACGATTGGTTCGGGCGGCTGCTGGCGACGGAACAGGTGGCGCGGGCAACGATGGAAGTCGACTACGACGCGTACGCGGAAGGCGAGGCGCTGCTGGGTTGGCTCAACGCGACGGTGGCGATCGAGGCACCCGTGGCTTTCGACGCGAACGCGGTGTTGCGGTCGCTGGCGGAGGCGGTGCGGTCGCGGTTGGGGGACGCGGAGATCGCGCACCTCAAGATGACGTTCAGTCCGCGGGGCGGGTTGGGCGAACTGGCGGCGGTCAGCGTCGTGCGCAACGACCACGTGCCGGAACTGCGGCTCGAGCTCGACACGGCGGTCGAGGGCGGCCAAGTGATCCTCAACCTGCGCGCCGAGGCGGATCCGGAGTGGTTGCGGGACGCGGTGGCCGGGGCATTGCCCTCGATGGCGTCGGGATTCCCGGGAATGAAAGCGACTTTGGAGCACTGCGAACATTTCAGGCCGGGTCGACCGACGCCAACCCACCGCGAGGAGGCGGGTGTCCGATGAGCCCGGAGGGAACGACGGGAGGACCGGCGATCGTGTACTGCCATTGCAAGTACGCGCAGGTGTTGCCGGCCGCGACGAAGGAAGCGGTCCTGCGGCGGTTGTGCGATGCGGGGCTGCCGTTCGAGGCGGTGCCGGACCTTTGCGAGGCCTCGGCCCGACGGGACCCGGCGCTGAAGCGGTTGGCCTCGGCGGGGCCGATCAAGATCGCGGCGTGTTATCCGCGCGCGGTGAAGTGGCTGTTCGCGGCGGCGGACGCGCCGCTGGATCCCGCGACGACCGAGATCGTGAACCTCCGGGTGCTCGGCGCGGAGCCCGCGGCGGCAACGTTGCTTTCCACGGCACTCGAGGCCAACTTGCCGGCCGGCAAGGTCACGGCGTCGGATGCCCCCGGGGCGGCCGCCGCAACCAACCCAGCCGAATCCTGACATGGCTCTTTCCGATCGCACGCTGCGCGTCGTGGTATACGAAGGTCCCGGGGCAATCCCGGTGGACGGCGCGGCGCGTTATGCCGCCGTCTCGGCGCTGCTGGAGCGCGGTTTCGGCGTGACCCGCGCGGGTTCCGGGCGACCGGTGGCTCCGGCGGACGCGAGCCCGGTACTGGTGCTGGGACGATGGGATGGCGCGGTGCCGGAGCCGACGGGCGATCCGGCGGACGGGATCCGGACCCGGTGGGCGGCGTTGGACCCGGCGACGGCGGCCGACGAGGCGGAGCGGGCGCGGGCCGAACTGGGCGCGCCGGTCCCCGGGGCCTGGAAGCCGTGGTTCCCGGTGATCGACTACGACCGGTGCACGAACTGCATGCAGTGCCTGAGCTTCTGCCTGTTCGGGGTGTACGGCGTCGATTCGGCGCGGCGGATCCAGGTCCAGAACAACGACCAGTGCAAGACCCAGTGCCCGGCCTGTTCCCGCGTGTGTCCCGAGGCGGCGATCATGTTCCCGAAATACAAATCGGGACCCATCAACGGCGACGTCGTGAGCGATTCCGACCTGGGACGCGAGAAGATGAAGATCGACATCTCGGCGCTGCTGGGCGGCGACGTGTACTCGATGCTGCGGACCCGGAGCGAGCGGGCGCAGTCGCGGTTTTCCAAGGAACGCGATTCGGACAAGGCGCTGGCGGAACGGCAGAAATGCCTGACGAAGCTGGCGGCCCTGGCGGGCGACATCCCGGCCGAGGTGCTGATGAGCCTGCCGTCGCCGGAAGAGATCTCCCGGAAGGCGGCGGAAGCCGCGGCGCGCGCGCGGGCGGCGCTGGCACCGGAAACCACGGCCCCGGGAACCTGAGGCGCGCGCGATGTTGCCCACCCTCGTCTACCGAACGCTCAGGACCGCCGACTTCGGCTGCGTGCGGAAATTCGCGTGGAACTTCGGCGTGAAGGGATTGCTTTCCGTCGAGCGGTTCAAGCGCCGGATCCGGCGCGGCGAGTACTTCCCGCCGTTCCTCTACCTCTCCATCCTGAACTCCTGCAACCTTCGCTGCCAGGGATGCTGGGTGGACGTCGAGGCGGAGCGGACGGAGATCGACCTTGCGACGCTGAACCGGACGATCGAGGACGCGAAGGCGCACGGGAACGCGTTCTTCGGGATCCTCGGGGGCGAGCCGTTCATGCACCCGGAGTTGCTGGACCTGCTGGCGGCGCATCCGGACTGTTATTTCCAGATCTTCACCAACGGCCAGTTCATCACCGAGAAGATCGCCGAACGCCTCCGCCAGTTGGGCAATGCCACGCCGCTGGTGTCGATCGAGGGGCGCGAGATCACCAGCGACGAACGGCGCGGCAACAAGGACGTGCTCAACCGGACCCTGCGCGGGCTCGGTCACTGCCTGGACGCGGGGTTGCTGACGGGCGTGGCGACCAGCGTGTGCCGGACGAACATCGACGAACTGCTGACGCGCGGCTGGCTGGAGGAACTGATCCGGCGCGGCGTGCACTACGTCTGGTACCACACCTACCGGCCGGTCGGCCCGAAGATGAATCCCGGGTTGGCGTTGCGCCCGGACCAGTTGGTGGCGGTCCGGAAGTTCGTGGTGCAGATGCGGTCGGAAATGCCGATCGCGATCATCGACGCCTATTACGACCACCGGGGCCAGGCGGTGTGCCCGATGAGCACGGGGATCAGCCACCACGTGGGTCCGGCGGGCGACATCGAGCCGTGCCCGATCATCCAGTTCGCGGTGGAGAACATCCGCGACGGGCGCGGGGTGTACGCGACGATGCGGGATTCGGCGTTCCTGAAGGATTTTCGGGAACTGAGCGCCCAGGCCACGCGGGGTTGCGTGGTGCTCGAGCGGCCGGATCTCGTCAAGGAGTTGGCGTTGCGGCACGGCGCGCGCGACACGACGCGTCGGGGGACGGCGATGGCGGAGATCGAGGCCATGGCCCCCCGCTTCAGCCAATGGTTGCCGGGCGAGGAAGTGCCCGAGCGCCACTGGATGTACCGCCTCTCCAAAAAGTATTGGTTTTCCGATTTCGGCGCCTACCGCCGGACCGAGCACGACGCCGAGGGACGCGCGCGCCAATTGCGCGGCCAATTGGAGTCCCCCGTGCCCGCCTCGCCCGCGCGGCCCACCCCAGCAACCGTTCCCACGCCATGACCGAATCCACGATCCAGTTTGCCGCCGCGTCGCCCGTCGGGCTGCCGCGCCTCGTGCCGCAGCAAAAGTGGCGTCCGACGAAAAAGAACATCCCGCCCACCGTGCTCCAGCGGCAGCACTTCCTGGGCGTGGTCCGGGAATACGTCGCCGAGCACCATCCGGTCCCGCCGATCCCCGTCCCCGAGCTCAAGGTCCATGCCGACGCCATCGTGGCCCGGTTGGGGTGCGATCCCGTCTTCCGCGATTTCATCGGCGTGCTCGTGAACAACGAGCTGTGGCGCGAGCAATTGGCCGGGGTGCCGTTCGAGCGGCGGTTGCTGTTGTTGCCGAAATGCCTCCGGGTCGAGTCGAAGTGCCCCGCGCCCTTCGACGAGTTCGGTTTGCTCTGCAAACAGTGCGGCCTCTGCTCGATCCAGGATCTCACCATCGAGGCGGAAAAACTGGGGTACGCCGTGCTGGTCGCCGAGGGATCCGCCGTCGTCATGAGCCTCATCCAGACCGGCAAGATCGAGGCCATCGTTGGCGTCAGTTGCCTCAGCGTGCTCGAGCGCGCTTTCCCGTACATGGAGGCCGCGGCCGTTCCCGGCGTCGCCGTCCCGCTCCTCCAGGACGACTGCATCGACACCAACGTCGACCTCGACTGGGTGTGGGATTACATCCATCTCACCGCGGACGACCGGACCCGGCGGCTGGATCTGGGCCGGTTGCGCGACGAGGTGGATTTCTGGTTCGCGCCGGCCTCGATGGACCTGCTGATGGGTGTCGCCAAGAGCGAGACCGAGCGGATCGCCCGCGAGTGGCTGGGCCGGGCCGGCAAGCGTTGGCGTCCTTTCCTGACGGTGGCGGTGCACCAGGCCCTGGTGGGCGGCGGCGACGAAACGGTTTCGGACGACGTCCGGCGCGTCGCGCTGGCGGTGGAATGTTTCCACAAGGCGTCGCTGATCCACGACGACATCGAGGACGACGACGCGGAGCGCTACGGCGAACCGACCCTGCACAGCCAGTTCGGCGTTCCCGTGGCGTTGAACGTCGGGGACCTGTTGATCGGCGAGGGCTACCGGTTGCTGGCGTCGTGCGGCGCGACCGCCGAGGCCAAGGTGGAAATGCTCCGGGTGGCCGCGGAAGGACAACGCGAACTGTGCCGCGGGCAGGGCGCGGAATTGTTGTGGACCCGCCGGCCGGGCGTGCTCACGCCGTTGCAGGTGGTCGACATCTTCCGGCAGAAGACGGCGCCGGCCTTCGAGGTCGCGCTGCGTCTCGGGGCCATCCTCGCGGGCGGGCACGACGAAGTCGGCGACGTGCTGGGCACCTACAGCCGCGCGTTGGGCATCGCGTACCAGATCCGGGACGACCTCGACGACCTCGGGCCGGAAGGGGAAGGCGGCGACATCGACGGGCGCCGGCCAAGCCTGCTGCTGGCCGTGGCCCGCGACCGGTCGTCGGGCGAGTCGCGGGAAAAGCTGGACCGGTTCTGGCGGCGCGAGGGGGTTCCGGACGCGGCGGCCACGGCGGCGTTGTACCGGGAAGTCGGTGCGGACGAGCGGTGCCGCCACCTGCTGGAGAGCTACCAGGAAGAGGCGATCCGGTCGTTGGCGTTGCTGGACAACCCCAGCGTGAAGGGGTTGTTGCGGCGGGTGGTGGGGAAGATCTTCAACGACGTCGAGATCAAGGGTTGGTGCCGCGAGCAAGAGCAGACGGCGGCCCGCCGGCGTGCGGCGGCCGCGGAGCCGACGGCCTCGGCGGCGGCGTGACGAACCCGTGAGCCTGCGGCGCCAACTCCTGCAGGTGGCCCGGTTGGCACCGCGGCGGCTCGGGGATTCCGTGGATCTGGTCCGCGGCTTCTACCGGCGTTGCCTCGGCGACGACGGGGTGGGTCGCGACCGCGGCGGCCACCCGGACCTCTATTACACGATCTTCGCGCTCGCCGGCGCGGAGGCGTTGGGCGTGGAGGTGCCGCGGGCGGGGACCGAGGCCTGGCTGCGCGGCTTCGGCTCCGGCGCGGGACTGGATCTCGTCCATCTGGGGGCGCTGGCGCGTTGTTGGGCGGCCATCGGCACCGAACGGATGCCGCCGGGAATCGCCGATGCCCTCCTGGAACGGCTGGAAACCTTCCGGAAACCCGACGGCGGCTACGAGGGCGACGCGCGCTTGGCCCACGGGACCGCCTACGGGGCGTTCGTGGCGCTGGGCGCCTGCCAGGATCTGGGAAGGGTCCCGCCCCGCGCGATCGAGTTGGTGCGGGGATTGAAGCAATTGGAGACGCCGGACGGCGCCTGGGCGAACGCGCCGGGACTCCCGGTGGGATCGCTGAACGCGACGGCGGGCGCGGTGACCCTGATCCATCAGTTGGGTTTTCCCATCAACCAGGCCGTCGGCGACTGGATCCTCGGGAGCGAGCATCCCGCGGGCGGATTCCTGGCGGTGCCGGGCGCGCCGATCCCGGACCTGCTGTCCACCGCCACGGCGCTCCACGCGCTGGCATGCCTCGAGCGCCGCGTCACCAGCGAGGTCCACGAACGCTGCCTGGATTTCATCGACACGCTGTGGTCGGCCGAAGGCGGGTTCCACGGACACTGGGCGGACGACCATCTCGACGCGGAATACACCTTCTACGGCCTGCTGGCGCTGGGCCACCTTGCCCTGTGAATGCCGCGGAACCGGGAACCTTCGCCGCGGCGCGCGACCGTCTGGCCGGGGCATTGCTCGCGCGGATCGACGCTTCGGGCCACTGGCGCGGGCATCTGAGCAGCAGCGCGCTTTCGACGGCGACCGCGGTGACGGCCTTGGCGACGGTGGGCGCCCCGGGGGACGCGGATCTGGTGCGCGGTGGACTCGACTGGCTGGCGCGGCACGCGAATGCCGATGGCGGTTGGGGCGACACGGTGCGAAGCCGGAGCAATCCCAGCACCACGGCGTTGGCCTGGGCCGCTTTCGGGGCGGCGGGTGGCGACGGCACGCACGGGGAAACCGTGCGGCGCGCGCGGGCGTATCTGGAGCGCTTTGCGGGGGACGGCGGCGATCTCGTCGGGGCGATCGAGGCACTCTACGGAAACGACCGCACGTTCAGCGTCCCGATCACGATGACGCTGGCGCTGTCGGGCCGATTGGGCGCGGACGGATGGCGTCGGGTGCGGCCGTTGCCGTTCGAGTTGGCGATGCTGCCGCGCGCATGGTTCGGGGCGATGCGGCTTCCGGTGGTGAGCTACGCGTTGCCGGCGTTGATCGCGATCGGCCAGGTCATCCACGCGCGGTCCGGTCGGACGCACCCGCTGCGGTCGTTGGCGCGCCGCCGCACCCTGGGGGTGCTCGAGGGTTTGCAGCCGCCGAACGGCGGATTCCTCGAGGCGACGCCGCTCACGAGTTTCGTGACGATGAGCCTCGCCGGGATGGGCGAGGGCGGGCACGTCGTGGCGCGGCGCGGCGCGGCGTTCCTCCGGGCATCGGCGCGGGCGGACGGGAGTTGGCCGATCGACACCGATCTGGCGACGTGGGTGACCACGCTGGCGGTGAAGGCGCTGCGGCAATGTCCGGGTGCCTTGGATCCCGGCCGTCGCGCGGCCCTGGCGTCGTGGATCCTCGGGCAACAGGGACGGGTCGTGCATCCGTACACGGGTGCCGCGCCCGGGGGGTGGGCATGGACCGATTTGCCGGGAGGGGTTCCCGACGCGGACGACACGGCGGGCGCGTTGCTGGCACTGCGGTCGTTGGCCGGCCCGGACGGGCGGGCCGAGCCGGGGTTTCGTTCGGCGGCGGAGGCGGGTTGCCGGTGGTTGTTGGGCGTGCAGAACCGGGATGGCGGCGTGCCCACCTTCTGTCGCGGGTGGGGAACGCTGCCCTTCGACCGGAGCACGCCCGAACTCACGGCACACGCGCTTCGGGCCTGGTCCGCGTGGGAATCGGGCCTGCCCGTGGCGTTGCGGGAGGACGTGGCCCGCGCGAAGGAACGCGCGTTGCATTACCTCGTGGCAAGCCAGCGGGCGGACGGCGCGTGGCTGCCGCTCTGGTTCGGCAACGAGGCCGCGGCGGACCAGGAAAACCCGGTGTATGGGACGGCCCAGGTCCTGGCCGCGCTGCAGGACGCCGGGGGGGTGGACACGATCCGGGCCGCGCGCGAACGCGGCGCGGCATTCCTGTTGTCGGCGCAGAATGCCGACGGTGGTTGGGGCGGCGCGCGCGGCGTGCGGTCGAGCATCGAGGAAACCGCCCTCGCCGTGGACGCCCTGTGCGGGATCGCGGCCGGACGCGACGCCGCCGACGCCGCGGCCCGACGCGGCGGCATGTGGTTGGCGGCGGCGACCCGGGACCCGGCGTCGGTCGAGGCTTCCCCGATCGGATTGTATTTCGCGCGGCTCTGGTACTTCGAGGACCTGTACCCGCTGGTGTTCGCGACGGGGGCGCTGGGCCGATTGGCAGCCCGGTCAGAGCACGGTTGAGTCGTCGCGCTTCTCGAGTTTCAGCAGGTGCTTCTTCACCACCTCGACCTGTTTGGTCAGCTCGTACAACGCTTTCAACAACTCGGCCTGCGTGGGCGCGTCAGCAAGCTTCGGCACCAGCGGGTGGATGCCCGTGACGGAGGCCGCGATCCCGTGGACCGCGGCGCGGATCTGCTGGATGGCTTCGGGACGTTGCATGGGATCGATCTCAGAAAGCCGGTTCGTGCGCGGCCAATGCGGCGAGCACGGCCGCGCCGGCCCGCTGCGGCATGACGCGCCCGCCATGCCGCAACACCTGCTCCCGAACCGCGGGCATGGCGTTCGACGGCGCGACGAGATGGCGCGCGTAGCGCGGGTCGAGCATCGGCAGGTCGTTGAAGTGGTCGCCCGCGGCGAAGGTTTCCCCGGGCGCGATGCCAAGGATGCGCTGCAATTCGCCCAGGGCCGTGCCCTTGGTGTAACCCACGTGCGAGAGCCGGATGTAGATGTCGTTGCGGACCGCGGCGAGCCCGGGATGGGCGCGGCACAGTGCCGAAAGCTCGGTCTCGATCGCGTCCATCTGCGGATTCGAGGTCGCGATGACGCAGAGCGGGGACCAGGGATCCTGGTAGAACGACGCGTCGAACCGGCGCGAGAGATCGTCGAGCTTCAGGGCGATTTCGGACGCGAGGGCCTCGAAGATCTCGGCATGCCGGCGGGTGCAGTCGGAGTTCCAGGGCTCCACCGGCACGTAGTGGCCGTGCTCGTTGCGGTAGATCTCGCGTTCGACGAGGACGAGGTAGTCGGGATGGACCCGGGCTTTGGCGCGGGCCAACGACTCCAGCAGGCTTGCCATCTCGCGGCCGGTGTTGATGACCCACTTGGTGCCGCGCGACTGGAACTCGGCGATGCGGTCCTCGAATCCGGGCGCGAAGGGCGCGTGGGCTAGGTCCTCGTGGATGGTGCCGTCGAAGTCGGTCGAGATCAGCCGGAGTACGGTGGGCGCGGAATCACTCATCGATACCCGGGAGTCTGGCGTCGCCGGGGCGCGGTGTCAGGTGCGAAGCGGGGGGAATTCCTTGGTCACGAGGCGTCCGGCGTCCCGTCGCCCGG